>JACRBD010000245.1 GCA_016234625.1 Caulobacterales bacterium
ATAGGGAGCGCCGCCGAAAATCGCCCGGCGGCGCGGCGCGCCCTTATGTCATGCAAGGCGCCCGCGTGAAAGCCCCCCTTCGCGAGGGGCGGCCGATGGTGCGGATGAGAGGACTCGAACCTCCACGCCTTGCGGCGCTGGAACCTAAATCCAGTGCGTCTACCAGTTCCGCCACATCCGCAGGTCCGACGCCTCCCCTAAGGGATAAGGGCCAAAGGCGCCAGAGGCCGCCAGCCGGGCGTCAGTCCAGCGGGGCGTCGTCGATATCCTTCAGGCGCGCGCGGGCCTGTTTGAGCGCCTCGGCATAGTGTTCGCCGTCGCCGTATTCGGAAAAATGCGGATAGCGGTCGTGGGCGCCCAGCACCCGGCGGGCGTGCTTGATCGGGCACCAGTGCTGTTCGGTGCGCGCCGCCACCTCGCGGACATAGGCCGCCACCCCGTTGGCGTAGGAGCAGTAGGCGCAGTTGAGCTTCTCGATCAGGTTCAGATAGGCCAGCCCCGACCGGTCGAACACGATGTAACGGCCGCGCTTCACGCGCGGGATGCCGTAGACCGGAAAACAGATGGCCTGATAGGCCGAGACCCACAGGTCCATGACCACGAACGGAATGATCAGCGAGTAGATCACCGGCGCGGTCAGGACCACCAGCGGGTTGGCGCCGGCCAGATACTTCCCCAGCCCCTTGCGCAGCGCCTCGTGGCGCCGGACCACCTCCGCCTCGAAGCGGGCGCGGCCGTGCTCCAGGCCGTAGCGCAGCCCGGCGCGGGCCTTGGCGAACTCGACCTCTAGCTCCTGCTCAAGCTCGCGGATGTTCTCCAGAATGGACTCGACGCGATCGGTCATGGCGGCTCCGTCGTCGGCCCGGCCCGAATCGGGCGAAGTCCGGCGGCCACCTTGGCCCGGATCAGTCGCTCCGGCTTTGATCTGTTCGACCTTCGTCAGGCCCTTGCAGGCGGGTCCCTGCCCGGGAGACGATGCCGCCGAACTCGCCAGGGGACTCGAGATGAACCAGCAGACCGCCGCACCGGAACCCATCCTCGAGCCCGACCTGCGGATCGTCGATCCGCACCATCACCTGTGGGACCGCCCTTCCCTGCCGCCGGCGCGGGAGGGCGGGCATCTGTTCGAGGATGTGGTGCGCATGACGCCCCGCTACCTGCTGGACGAGCTGCGGGCCGACGCGGGCAGCGGCCACAACGTCACCGCCACCGTCTATGTCCAGTGCGGGGCCTTCTACCGGGCCGACGCGGCGCCGGGCATGGCCCCGGTGGGCGAGGTCGAGTTCGTCAACGGCGTGGCGGCGATGAGCGCCAGCGGGATCTACGGCCCGTTCCGCGCCTGCGCCGGCATCGTCGGCCACGCGGACCTGATGCTGGGCGACGGGGCGGCGGCGGTGCTGGAGGCCGAGATCCGCGCCGGCGGCGGTCGGTTCAAGGGCATCCGCCACGTCAATGCTTCCGACTCCGACCCGGCGGTGCTCGGTCCGATGAGCCACACGCCCGCCGGTCTGCTCGGCGAGACCGCCTTCCGCGCCGGTTTCGCGAAGTTGGCGCCGCTGGGTCTGTCGTTCGACGCCTGGATGCTGGAGCCGCAACTGCCGGAGCTGATCGACCTGGCCCGCGCTTTCCCCGACACCGACATCATCCTCGACCACGTCGGCACGCCGCTGGGCATTGGCGCCTATGCGGGCAAGCGCAACGAACGGTTCGGGGTCTGGCGAGACAACATGCGCGAGCTGGCGAAGTCGCCGAAGGTCAATGTGAAGCTCGGCGGCCTTGCCATGCCGTTCCCCGGTTTCCCGGGACTGGACGGCAAGGCGCGGCCCTCGTCCCAGGCGCTGGCAGACCTGTGGCGGCCGTACATCGAGACCACCATCGAGCTCTTCGGCGCGGACCGCTGCATGTTCGAGAGCAACTTCCCGGTCGACCTGTGGGGCTGCGACTACGCCACCCTGTGGAACGCGTTCAAGCGGCTCACGGTAGGGGCGTCCGACGCGGAGAAGGCGCAGCTGTTCTCCGGCACTGCGACGCGCGTCTACCGGCTGGCGTAGAGCTCGGCCAGCACGGCGGGGGCCAGGCCCGGAAGGTCCTCGGCGATCAGGCCGGGGCCGAAGCGGCGGGCGCACTCGGCGTGGATCCAGGCGCCGGCGCAGGCGGCCTCGAAGCTCTCCATGCCCTGGGCGATCAACCCGCCGATAAAGCCGGCCAGCACGTCGCCCGATCCGGCCGTGGCCAGCCAGGGGGCGTCCTCCAGACAGACGGCGGCGCGGCCGTCCGGCGAGGCGATCACCGTGTCCGCCCCCTTGAGCAGGACGATGGCCCCGGCCAGCCGGGCCGCTTCCAGGGCGGCGGCGACGCGGTGGCGGGAAGCCTTGAGCAGACCCGGGAACAGCCGCTCGAACTCGCCCACATGCGGCGTCAGCACGTCGTCGCGGTCCAGGGCGTTGAACAGGTCCGACGGCTTGTCGCGGAACACCGTGAGCGCGTCCGCGTCCACGACCAGGGCCGCACCCGTGCGGGCCAGGGCGAACAGGTTGGCGCGGGTCGCCGGGTTGACCCCCGCCGCCGGACCGATGATCACCGCGTCGGCCTTGTCGGCGGCCTCGACCAGGGTCAGTTCGGTCTCGAACACCCGCAGCATGATGGCCTCGAGATGGGCGGCGTTGGTCGGGGCGGCCGCCGGCGGCGACAGCACCGTGACCAGGCCGGCGCCGATGCGCAGGCCCCCGCGCGCGGCCAGCCGGGCCGCGCCGGTGTGATGCTGGTCGCCGCTGACCACCGCCAGCCGCCCCCGCGCATGCTTGTGCGAGGCCGCGCCGGGCCAGGGATAGCGATCCAGCCACAGGGACGGCCGGTTCTCCGCCAGCCCGCCCGCCGTGGGGCCGAGGCCGATGTTGGCGACCAGCAGCTCGCCGCAGGCCGAGCGGCCGGGCTCCAGCGCGTGCCCGATCTTCCGGCGATGGAAGGTGACCGTCAGGTCGGCGCGAAAGGCCGCCTCCCCCAGCACCTTGCCGGTGTCGCCGTCGAGCCCGCTGGGCACGTCGATGGCCACGACGGGGGTCTTCGAATGATGCGAAGCCCGGGCCTGGCTGAGGGCGGCGCCCTCCAGCGGCCGGCTCAGGCCGGCGCCGAACAGGGCGTCGACGACCAGATCCGCCGGCCGTTCGGTCGCCGACAGCGGCAGGGTCTCGCCGCGCCAGCGGGCGGCCACGGCGCGGGCGTCGGCAGTGGTCGGCGGGCCGAGCGTCTCAACCCACACCGGCCAGCCCCGGCGCTTGAGGATCCGCGCGACCATGTAGCCGTCGCCGCCGTTGTTGCCGGGACCGCACAGAACCACCGTGCGGCAGGGGCGGTAGCGCTTGCGAATGGCGTCGGCCACGGAGCGGCCCGCCCGCTCCATCAGGGTGACGCCCGACGTCCCCGCGGCGATGGCGGCCCGGTCGGCCGCCCCCACCTCCGCCACGGTCAGGATATCCGGCGACGACCCCATGCAGGCTCCGGTCTCTTTAGTTTTTCTCGCGACGGGCGCCGAAACCGGCAAGCACTTTCGGTTGTCGCGATTCAGAGGACTTGAGTCGAAGCTTCGCGCCCCTTGGCGATCAGGATCAAGGCGTCATCGGTAACGTCGAACACCTGCATCGAGCAGTGATCTGGCCGAAAGCCCATGACCAGGTCCCCGCCCGCGACGATGGTCATCGCCCCGTTGATCGCGACGAAGTGGCTGAAAATCGCCGCGCCGGCGTGGTCGGCCACCGCCTGGGCCACGTCGCGACGCCAGACCTCATAGTCGAGGTCGCCCTTGATCTCGCCCCAGCGGCCGCCGAACGCTTCGCGCAGCCAGGCCCCGCGATCGGCCCGGGACACTGCCCTGGGAGTCGGGATCTCACCGACGCGCGGGTCAATCACCAGCTCCACGCCCAGCAGCCTGGCGAACGGCTCGGCCGTCTCGCGGCAGCGGCGCAGGGGCGACGAGACGACCGAGGTCGGCCGCGCGTGCTCTGGCAGCGTCATCAGCACCCGCGCGATGGCCTCGGCCTGGGCCTGACCCGTCTCGTCGAGACCGGGATCGTCGTCATCGTCGCCCCAGGTGGCCGAGGGCTTGCCGTGGCGGATCATGTAGGTGCGCATCTCAACCAAACTCCGTCATGGCCCGGCCTGTCCGGGCCACCCAAGATCACTCAAGGCGGCGGCCATTGTAGCCTCTCGTCCCGCATAGCCGTGCTTGGGTGGCCCGGACAAGCCGGGCCATGACGATGAAGGGGGCGGATCAGTCCGGCGTGAACAGGTTCCGCTTCCCGTCCGGGTGCCGGCCGACCGTTCCGGACCGCCCCACGCCCTCGCGGCTTTCCAGATCGCGCAAGGTCGCCTCGTCGTCGGGGGTCACGGCGATGAAGCGGCGGTCGTGGCTGTCGCGGCCGAAGACGATGCCCATGTGGTAACCGTCGCGGGTGTGAACCACGGTGTAGGCCTCGATGGTCGCCGGGCCCTCCGGGTGCTCGACCAGGGCCGGATGCGGCAGGGCGTCGATCTCGCGCTGAATCACCGCCGGGTCCTCGCGCTCCCACGGCCCTTCCAGCGGTTTGGTGGAGTAGACCCCTGTCGACTGCTTGGTCAGGTACCAGCCGTTGGCCGTGCACAGGCCCCAGCTGTGGGGATGATCGCGCAGCTTGCCCATCATCGTGGCGATGGAGTGCATGGCGTAGTTGTTGCCCGGCCCGCCCATGTAGGGCAGCCCGCCGGTGACCGTCAGGCCGCGCGGGTCGTCCAGCGACAGGCCCAGCTCCTCGGCCCCGACCTCCACCGCGATTGGGAAGCAGGAATAGAGGTCGATGTAGTCCAGGTCATCCAGGCCGATGCGGGCCATCTCCAGCGCCCGCTTGCCGGTCAGCCGCATGGCCGGGCTGGAGTGAAAGTCCTGCCGGTCGGAGGGGTACCAGAGGTCCGAGGCGTCGGCGCAGCCGTGCAGATAGACCCACTTGCTCTCGGGAATGCCCAGCTCGCGCGCCTTGCGCACGCTGGCGATGAGCACCCCGGCCGACTGATCCACCTCCATGATGGCGTTGAGGTATTTCGGATAGGGAAAGCTGATCATCCGGTTCTGGTCGGTGACCGTGATCACTTCCGATTCGCTGCGCTCTGTGGGGAACCAGGCGTAGGGGTTGGTCGCGGCGACCTGGCTGAACGGCGCGAACAGCTTGCCCAGACGTTTCTGGTGATCGTCGATCGAGCGACCGTCGCGCGCGCGCAGGGCGTTCTCGAACATCGGATAGACGTTGATCGGCCGGTTCAGGCCGTGGGCGTTCTCCTGCGGCGTGGTGCCGGGCCGGGGGTCGCCCATCCGCTTCGGCTCGGCGCTGATGGCATAGGGATCCTCCCAGCCAGCGAAGTCCGCGCCGCCCTTCAGCCGCTTCATCAGCGAGCCGAGAAACTCGGCGCCAACCGCGAGGGTCAGCTCGTTCTCGCCCCGGGCGATGCGCTCGCAGAGGGTGTTGATGACCTGCTGGGGGCTGTTGCCGCCCATGTGGGTATAGACCTCGAAGGTCGGTTCGGCGCCGACCGCCCGGGCGAGAGTGGCCGGCGGGTTCTTCAGGCGCGGGAACGGCAGTTGCGACAGGGCGCCGGGCGCGTCGATGGTGAAGCCGACCACCGCCACGCCGTCGAGCTGGGCCAGGGCGCCCTCGGCCAGACCGGCGTCAGCGGCGGCCCGTTCCGCCGCGATCTTGAGCAGATCGAGGGGCGAGGGCGAACTGGCCGCCGGACCTCGATAGGTGAATTGACCCGCTCCGATGATCACCGGCGTGTCGTCGCGCATCATTCCGCTCCCTTCAGCGTGCGTTTTCGCCTCGGTAGCCCCCTGCCCCGGCGGCAACCAAGGCCTTTGACGCTCTGCCCTTGTCTTGGGCGCCGGGCGCCTGTTTGATAGGCGCCCCATCCCTTACGCTGCGCTGCAACGCGCGTCGGGCGCAACAGGCCTTGAAGCGTTCCAAGCGCCCGTGCTCCGTCGCGCCAATTGCGCCACAGAGGCCCGCATGAAGAAGATCGAAGCGATCATCAAGCCGTTCAAGCTCGATGAGGTGAAGGAAGCGCTGCAGGACCTCGGCGTCCAGGGCATGACCGTGCTCGAGGCCAAGGGCTACGGCCGCCAGAAGGGCCACACCGAGCTCTATCGCGGCGCCGAGTACGTCGTGGACTTCCTGCCCAAGATCAAGGTCGAGGTGGTCGTCGCCGACGACCAGCTGGCCGGGGCCCTGGAAGCCATCCAGAACGCCGCCCGCACGGGCCGCATCGGGGATGGCAAGATCTTCGTTTCCGACATCAGCGACGTCATCCGCATCCGCACCGGCGAGGCCGGCGCCGCCGCCATCTGACACCACCACCACTCTTGTTTCGAACCATACAGCTCAGGGGATAGGGCACATGGCCAAGGCCAAAGACATTCTGGCGATGATCAAGGAAAAGGACGTCAAATACGTCGACGTCCGCTTCACCGACATTCGCGGCAAGATGCAGCACGTCACCTTCGACATCGATCTGGTCGATGACGACTTCCTCGAAGATGGCACCATGTTCGACGGCTCGTCGATCGCCGGCTGGAATGCCATCAACGAGTCGGACATGAAGCTGCGGCCGGACCTGTCGACCGCCTACATCGACCCGTTCTACCAGCAGACCACGCTGTGCCTGTTCTGCGACGTGGTGAACCCGGACACGGGCACCCCCTACAACCGCGACCCGCGCTCCATGGCCAAGACGGCCCTGGCCTATGTGAAGTCCTCCGGCGTCGGCGACACCGTGTTCTTCGGCCCGGAAGCGGAGTTCTTCATCTTCGACGACGTGAAGTGGTCCACCGACCCGCACAACACCGGCTACAGCTACGACTCCACCGAACTGCCGGCCAACACCGGCAAGAGCTATCCGGAAGGCAACATGGGCCACCGCCCCGGGCCCAAGGGCGGCTACTTCCCGCTCAACCCGGTCGACAGCGCCCAGGACCTGCGCGGCGAGATGCTGGCGGTGATGGGCGAGCTGGGCATGAAGCCCGAGAAGCACCACCACGAGGTGGCCCCCGCCCAGCATGAGCTGGGCCTGAAGTTCGACACCATGGTCACCATGGCCGACCGGCTGCAGCTCTATAAGTACGTGATCCACAACGTGGCCCACGCCTACGGCAAGACGGCCACGTTCATGGCCAAGCCGATGTTCGCCGACAACGGCTCGGGCATGCACGTGCACCAGTCGATCTGGGGCGACGGCAAGCCGCTGTTCGCAGGCGACGAGTACGCGGGCCTGAGCCAGATGTGCCTCTGGTACATCGGCGGCATCATCAAGCACGCCAAGGCGATCAACGCCTTCTCCAACTCGACCACC
>JACRBD010000244.1 GCA_016234625.1 Caulobacterales bacterium
CGCCGTCGAATATCGTTCTGGTTCGGTTGCTCTCTACGCTTGCTCTTCGGATCGAGTTCCGGGCCTTCCGCGTTCCTTTCCGGAAATTTGATCGTGCGTTTCCCTTTCGGACTCGCGCGTCCTCTTGCAGACCTCGATACATGTCCACTGTCCAACGCGCTTACGCCCTGGCCCGGTCCGGCCATTTCAAGGATGTCGATGTCCTCAAGGACCGGCTGAAGACCGAAGGCTGTCGCGCCGTGGACGCCCTGCTGGCGGCCCGTTCAATCCGCAAGCATCTGGAGGCCATCTGCGCCGCGACCTACAAGCCGCCGGTTGACGTGGCGGCAGCTCCGCCCGAACCGGCGGAGCCGCCGGCCCAGTAGCCGGCCGGACCCAGAGACTCCAAGCCGCCCCCCGGGGTTCCCAGCAATGTCCGGCCCTGACGGGAGACACCTCATGGCGCGCAAGCCCAACTACAACTTCGAGCGCAGCGAGCGCGAACGCCTCAAGGCCATCAAGACGGCCGAAAAGGCCGAGGCCAAGCGCCGCGCCCGCGAACTGGGCCAGCCGGAAGCTCCGGCCGGGCCCGAAGACGAAGACGACGAGTAGAGACCATGCAGACCGCCACCATCTTCAACCTCGAGACCGTGCCACTGGACGGCGAGATGTTCGCCGACTGCGAATTTCGCGAGTGCCGCATGGTCTACAGCGGCGGCAAGCCGCCGGTGTTCGACAACTGCCGTTTCGACGCCTGCGACTGGCGCTTCGACGACGCCGCGGCGCGCACCCTGGCCCATCTGAAGGTGGTCTGGGCCGCCGGCGGCAAGGCCCAGGTCCAGGCCCTGATCAAGGAAATCACGGTCAGCAGCGGCGGCCGCTAGGTTCGATCGACATTCATCCCAATTTGGCGTCATGGCCCGACTTGTTCAGGCCACCCAAGCACGCCGAGGCCAGAATTTGGCCCGCTGAAATTCGGCGGTTCATCGCTACCGGCGGTGTTCATGGGTGGCCCGAACAAGTCGGGCCATGACGGATCTGTTTGAACCGTGCAGCGACCGGTATCGGCCGTCGCAGGTTTGAATGTCGATTTGGTGCTAAGCCCCAGGCTTGAAACCGTCGAACCGGAACGCCTCGCCGTCGCGCTTCACGTGTCCGGCGGTCGGCGCGGCGTAGTGCGTGCCGATCACCAGGATCGGTTGGTCCGCCCATTCCGCGAACATCCTCGCCCGCGTCTTCGCTGACGCCTTCGGGTCGCTGTCGAAGGCCGGCGACCAGTGCGGATGGGCCATCTGGCAGGGATGGTGGCTCATGTCGCCGGTGATCACCGCCGTCTGACCCCCGGACTCGATGACCACGCTGACGTGGCCCGGCGTATGGCCCGTGGACGGCATCAGCCGCACCTCGGGCGAGAGGCGGTGATCCATCTCGACAAACTCCGCCAGGCCCGCGTCGATCACCGGCCGGACCGAGTCATCGAGGATGGCCTGGGTTTCCCCACCGGTCTCTGCCGACCAGTGCTCGAACTCCACCCGGCCCAGCAGGTAGCGGGCGTTGGGAAAGGTCGGGACCCAGGCCCCGTCCACCAGCATGGTGTTCCAGCCGACATGGTCCACATGCAGATGCGTGCAGATCACCGCATCGACGCCCTCCCGCGTCCAGCCGGCCTCGGCCATGGCCTCGAGGAACTTCGTCGCCAGGGGCTGGCCGCCGGTCATGGCGCGCGGGCGGTCGTTGCCGATGCAGGTGTCGACCACCAGCCGCAGACCGGGCGCCTCGACCAGCAGGGCGTGAATCGACAGCAGCATCTGGTCCTGCGCGTTGACGAAGTCCGGATAGAGCCAGCGTATCCGACTGAGGGCCTCTGGCGTCGCCTCGGCGATAAACGGGCGCTTGGCGCTGTAGGGAACCGGGATCTCCAGCTCCACGATGCGCGTGACCTTCACCGCCCCGACTTGCCACGCCAGCATCGCCGTCTCCCCCCGCCTGCTTGTTGCCATGAGCCTAGGACGGCCGGGCGTCCTGGGCCAGCATCAGGCTGTGATCGGCCGCCTTGCACACCACGATGTCGGCCTCCTTCCGGGCCAGGATGATGTGTTCCCGCAGGTTGGGCAGGTTCATCTGGGCCCAGACCACCGTGCGGGCGAAGGTGTCGGTCTCCGCCTCTGACATGGCCCGGAACCGGGCGTAGAAGGACGCCGGGTCGGTCTCGGCCGCGCGCCAGAAGTCGAGGAACCTGGCCGCGAACCAGGTCTCCAGATCAGCCTCGTCTGCATCGAGGTAGATCAGCAGGTCCAGTCCCTCCGGGCGGGGCGTCAGGCCCAGACCTTCGACGATCAGAATGTCTGGCGGCGCGACCACGCGGGCGAGGGCGGGGTCGATGTCATAGATCAGATGCGAGTAGCCCGGGACTGTCACCGGCCCCCGCCGCGCCTGCCGCAACGCCGCCGTCAGGGCCTCGGCGTCGTAGGTCTCCGGACGCCCCTTGCGCGGCAGCACCCCACGCTCGGCCAGCACGGCGTTGGGAAACAGGAAGCCGTCGGTGGAGACCACCTCGACCCGTCGCGCGGGCTCCAGGGCCGCCTTGAGCGCCCCGCAGAGGGTGGTCTTGCCGGCCGCCACTGATCCGGTGACCCCGACCACCAGCACCTCGCCGGGCGAGGCCCTGCCGGCGATCCGCCGCGCGAGCTCGGTGACGCCCATCCCGCTCAGGCGTGCGCCTTGACCGGCGGTTCGGCGTAGGAGGCCCCGGCGGTCAGGGCTTCGTCGGGAATGGCCAGCATCTTCAGATAGGCCTCCTTCGGATAGGCCATGTGCGGCTTGCCCTCGTCATAGGCCGGCTGCGGCACGGGGCTGGGGCCGGTGTAGGCCGCCGGCGCCTTGAAGCGCTCGGCCTCGGCGTCGCTGATGCCGGCCTTGGCCAGCACCGCAGGGTCGATCCACAGGGCCGGGTCGATGCCGCCTGTGGCCGTGGCCACCTCCAGGGTCATCTGGTCGGGACCGGCGAAATAGATCGACTGGCACATGCCGTGGTCGATCGGGCCGATGACGTTGACGCCGTGGCTGCGGATGCGGTCGCGCATGGCGATCAGACCTTCCAGCGAATCCGCCCGGAAAGCCAGGTGCTGCAGCGTGCCCGGCGCGCTGGGCAGGGCCCCGCTGCCGGCATGGGTCTCGCCCAGCCTGATCGGGATCTTGTCGACGTCGGGCAGTTGGACGATCGAGAAATAGCTGTGCTCGTTCATCTTCAGGAAGGCGTGCAGCCCGCCCGGCACGCCGTGCATGTCGAACAGCGCCACCAGCGGGCAGCCCATGACCTCCGAGAAGAAGGCGATGTGCTTCTTGATGTCGCCAGCCATGAAGGCCAGGTGGTGAATTCCGGAGGGATGCTGGGACATGGGGTTTCCTTGACTCTCAGCCCTGAATTCCGGACTCAGAAATCAGAAACAGCGGCCCGCCGCAAGCGGGCTCCAGGGCGCCGCAGGGGAAGGTCATGAGCATCATTCGCGAGCCCTACGGCTTTGCCTACGCCGAAGCCAGCCGCCTGAAGGAGACCTATGGCGGCCCCGAGGGGCGGGTGTTCGTCGAGTGCATGCGCATCCGGCCGACCGAGGGCGAGTCGAAGACGGCCATCCTGTTCAGCCACCCGATCGGCGGCGGCTCCTTCCTGCCGCTGGTCACCGCCCTGGCCCACGCCGGCCGGCACGTCATCTACTGCAACCCGCGCTATCGCGGGAACGACACGGCCCTGATCCTCGAGAAGTGCGTCACGGATCTCGGCGCCTGTATCGCCGACCTGAAGAAGCGCTTCGGCTACGAGAAGGTCGTGCTCGGCGGCTGGTCCGGCGGCGGCTCGCTGTCGCTGTTCTACCAGGAGCAGGCGGTCAACCCGACGATCACCGCGACCCCGGCGGGCGATCCCATCGACCTGGCCGCCGCGGGCCTGCAGCCGGCCGACGGGATCATGCTGCTGGCCGCCCACATCAGCCGCTCGGTGACCATGACCGAATGGCTCGACCCCTCGATCCTCGACGAGGACAGGCCCTTCGAACGCGATCCGTCGCTGAACATCTACGACCCGGCCTGTCCCGACCAGCCGCCCTACAGCGAGGCCTTCGTGAAGCGCTTCCGCGAGGCCCAGATCGCCCGCAACCGCCGCATCACCGCCCGCGCCAAGGGGACCCTGGCGGAGCTGAAGCAGACCGACCCGGACATGGAGCGGCCGTTCGTCGTCTACGGCACCATGAGCGACGTGCGCTGGACAGACCCGACCCAGGACCCCTCGGACCGCAAGCCCTACACCTGCTACCTCGGCGACCCGCGGATCGTGAACGACGGGCCGGTGGGCCTTGGCCGTTTCACCACCCTGCGCTCCTGGCTGTCGCAGTGGAGCTATGACGAAAGCCGCGCCCACGGCCTGAAGAACGCCGCCAACGTGACCTGCCCGACCCTGGTGATCAGCAACACCGCCGACCTCGCCTGCACGCCGAGCCACGCCGCGCG
Organism: Caulobacterales bacterium; assembly: GCA_016234625.1. GTDB lineage: Bacteria > Pseudomonadota > Alphaproteobacteria > Caulobacterales > Caulobacteraceae > Caulobacter. The sequence goes on from JACRBD010000244.1 coordinate 4,483, forward strand.
GCTCTACCAAGCCCTGGCGTCGCCGGACAAGACCTTCGTCGAGATCAAGGACGCCGACCACTACTACATCGAACGCTACGACCTGCTGCCGGAGGCCGTGAGGGCGGTCACGGGGTGGCTGGAGGCGCGGGGGTTCTGACCCTGTTCCGACCGGCCTTCGCTGACCGGCTTATCCATGGATTCTGAACCGGGGCGCGACAATGGCCGCTTCTGTCCGGTTGCGCGCGCCGATGCGCTTGAGGACCGTATGCACGTGGGTCTTCACGGTCCCGACCGAAATGCCAAGTTCGCGGGAGATCTCCTCGTTCGAACAACCGCGAGCGATGAAAGCCAGGACATCGCTCTGGCGTTCTGTCAGGACGGGCAGCGCCCGGGCCGACGATCCGGCGGGCCGCCCTTCTCCTTCGGCGTCCTCGCGGTAAAACCAGGTTTGACCTGAAATGATCGACCGGAGCGCCTCACTGAACTGCTCGCGCTCGAATGTCTTGGCGATATAGCCACGGCAGTGTGATTGATCGGCGATCCTTGAAAACGCCGGATTGGGGCGATCGTCAATCGCGACAACAGGGCAGGGGGCAAGCCGGCTGGCGAAGGCTTCGAGTGCGGCAAAGTCGTAGTTGATCGTCGCCAGATCGACCAGCGCGACCACAAGGCGCCCCGCTGGCGCCGGCGCCTCGCCGGCCAGGGTGGCTTCGATGAACACCTCGTCGAGACCGCAGTCGACACGGAGACACTGGCCCAGCGCGTCGGCGCAGATCGGCTTCTCTTCAACAATCAACGAGACGGAAGGCCCCGAACGCTCGGCTATGGCAATGCTCACGGGCGCGGCTCCACACTTGCACTTTGGTTTCCAGCCGCCGGCGCGGTCAGCCCGCATCCGGAGAGCACACCCAAGGCATCGCCGGGGCATGACGAGACTCGCGCGATCGCGTCTGGCGACCCTCGGCGACATCGACCGGATCGCTTCTCGATACGCCTGCGGCTGACCGGGCGTCTATCCTTTGATGTATATCGAAATGTCTACACTCGGATTTTCGGCGAAGTTGTAATGTACTTAGCAAAGTTGAAAGGTTGCGCAATACTAATATTTCTAGACTGCAGACATGACGACTCTGGGGGGTGGAATGTCAAAGAATAGTGAAGGATTTGGCGGGCCCACCCGGCCCGAGTTGGGCCAAGAGACATGGCCCGGCATTGGCGACGTCTTGAATCGAATGGCCGATGCGGTCGTCCAGATCAATCGCGATGGCATCGTGGAAGCCGCCAGTCGCGCGGTCGACGTTCTGTTTGGTTGGCGCCCGGACGAGCTGATCGGTCGGCCGATAGCCGTCCTGATGGGCGCCCCGGAGGCCCAGGCGCATCAGTCCTTCGTCGATCGATACCTTGAGACGGGTCAAAGCGGCATCTTGAACGCGGCCCCCCGCACCCTGATCGGCCGGCACAGGTCGGGCGGGAAGGTCGTCTTTGAGTTGACGATTGGAGAGGCCTGGGTCGCCGGCGAGCGGAAGTTCATCGGTGTCTGTCGTGACGCCAGCGCCCGGGTGGCGCTTGAAGACGAACGCCGGGACGCTGTTGAAGCGCTCAGGACGAAGATTCTCGAACTGGAGCGCGCCAGAACCGAACTGATGGCCGAACAGCTGAAGACCCGCGATCGGGCAAACGCCGCCGTTGAGTTGAGCAAAAGGGAGGCTGTCGCTAAGGACAACGCGGTGGCGGCTCGACAGGTCCTGTCGATGGCGGTGAATCTCGCGGACGTGCATGTCTGGGAATTGAACTATCGAACCCGAACCCTGCAGAAATGGGGAGCGGAAGACACGTTGTTCGAACGTCCGATGAGTTTTCGCGATTTGGTTCAGGATCCATTCGCGACGATCCATCCCGACGACCGCGATGAGGTGATTCTGGCCTGGAAACGCTACCTGGAGACCGGACGGCCTGAGACCCTGGAGTATCGGATCAATCGGCGGGATGGCCAGGAAATCTGGGCGTCCTCGACCACCGAACTGCTGAAGGACGACGCAGGACGACCGCATCGGCTCGTGGGCGCCCTTCAGAACATCACCCGCCGGAAGCAGGCCGATCGGTCGCTGATTCATGCCCTGGAGCAGGCCGAGGCGGCGACCCGGGCCAAGAGCGAATTTCTGGCCAACATGAGTCACGAAATCCGCACGCCCCTGAATGGGGTGATGGGGGTCGCCACGGCGCTTTCCCGAACGCCGCTGAGCCCGGCGCAGGCGGAGATGGTTGGCCTGATTGAAACCTCCGGCCAGACGCTGGAAGCCCTCTTGGCGGACGTGCTTGACCTGGCCCGCATCGAGTCGGGTCGCCTGGAGTTGAAGCCGGAGACCTTCGACCTGGCTACCTGCCTGAAGTCCGCCGCCTCCCTGTTTCAGCCCGGGGCGCGGGACAAGGGACTGGACTTCACCCTGTCGCTCGGCGCCGGGATGGATGGTGATTTCGTCGGCGACGTGACGCGAATTCGCCAGATCGTCTCGAACCTTCTGTCAAACGCCCTGAAATTCACCAGTCGCGGCGCGATCGCGCTGGAGGCTGTTCTCGACGATGACGGCGCGGTGTCCATCACTGTGCGCGACAGCGGCATCGGCTTTGGCGCGGACGTGAAAGACCGTCTGTTCGAACGGTTCGAACAGGCCGACGGGTCCATCACGCGGCGATTTGGCGGAACCGGTCTTGGCCTGGCTATTTCCCGTGTGCTCGCCGAGGCGATGGGCGGCAGGCTGGAGGCCCATTCGGAACCGGGCGTTGGATCAGCCTTCACCCTGAGTGTTCGCCTCGAACGATCCGCCGAGCGTCCGGCGCCGCCGGCGCCGCGAGCGGTTGTCACACGCCCCGATGGGCGGTCGGCGCGGGTGCTCCTGGCCGAGGATCACCCCATCAATCGAAAAGTCGTCGAACTTCTGCTCGACGGGGCGGGCGTCGACCTGACCTGCGTCGAAAATGGCGCGGAGGCGGTCGAGGCGGCGGCCCAGGAAGTCTATGACCTGATCCTGATGGATATGCAGATGCCGATAATGGACGGCCTGACAGCCATTCGAGCGATTCGCGCTCGTGAGAGCGCCTCGGGCCGTCCCGCCGTCCAGATCTCGACACTGTCGGCCAACGCCATGCCGCAACATGTGGCCGCTTCCCTCGACGCTGGCGCCGACGGGCATATATGCAAACCTGTCGACATGGCTGAGCTCTTCGCGACCATCGAACGGGCGGTCGCGATGCGGGACGGCGTCGACAAGGTTTCGCTTTGCATCTGACCCGCCGGGAGGGGTCGGCCAACCCGGCCTATCCCTCCACCGACGACGGCAAGGGCGCGCGGAACGGGCCCGCCCGCAGTTCCTGGACCTGGCGGCGCACCCATTGTTCGACGCCGACGCTCGGAATCAGACCCTTGCCGTCGGAGACATAGGTCAGGTCCTTGAGAACCGACGCATACGGACCGAACCCGGCGACCCGGTAGGGGATGACGATCGCCCGGCCGCCGTCCCGGCCCGCCTCGGCGACGAAGGCGCGAATCCGGGCTTCGGCGTCCGCGCGCTTTTCCGGCCAGTCCTCGCGGAGGGTTTCGACCTGCACACGGCGGAAGGGCAGGGCGCCGCGGACCGCCTCGGCCCGCGCGTCGATCCGCGCCAGCCAGCGCGCGTTCTCGGCATCGTCCTCGGGACCATGGCCGAGGATCAGCACGCTCTCGCGGGCCGGGTCCTGGCTGAGCGCGCGGGCGCGTTCGACCAGCACCGCGCCCATCTCCGGCGCCTCGGCCAGGCCCTGGGTGGTGAGGGCGAAGGTCGAGGTAGTGTCGATCCGCCAGAGATCCATGTTGTGGCTCGCGTGCGGGTCATGGCCGGGATGGGCCGATGGCGCCGGCCGCGCCGGGGCGCCGGCGCGCAGGCCGAGGATTTGTTCGGTGCGCTCGAACCAGCTCTCGCCGCTGATGAACAGCCGCACCACGGCGATCCGGCGCACGCCCCGCGCTTCCAGGCGGCCGACCGCCTCCTGCAGGCTCGCCGCATCGGCCATGCCGAAGGCGATCTCCAGGGGGAAGTCCGATTGCAGCGGCGCCAGCATCGCCTCGCCCTCGCCGTTCCATTTCGCGCCGCCGCCATGCGCCATCACCAGCACGCCGACACCGGGTTCGGCGGCGAGGACCAGCGGGGCGGCCGCCGTGAACGCCGCCGCCGCCGCGAAGGCGAGGAGCGAGCCGCGCCGTGTGAAGGATCGAGTCATGGTCAGGGTCCTCAGAAGCGATAGCTGATCGAGACGGAGACGTTGCGGCCGGGCTGGGTCCAGGCGTCGCGCACGGCCGATGCGGATGACAGGCCGCGGACATCGCTCCACCACCAGTAGGTCTCGTCGGTGAGGTTGAACGCGCCGACCCGCAACATGGCGGCGTCGGTCAGGCGCCAGTAGGCCGTGACATCGAGGATGGTGAAGGCCTCGGGCCGGAAGTTGCCGGCGGCGGTCCGGTCGGCTTCCTTGCGCGCGACATGGGTCAGGATCGCCTGCCCGCCCCAGCGATGCTCGGGCGCGTCATAGGAAACGCCCGTGACGATCTTCCAGGGATCGACGCTCTCGAGCGGGGCGCTCGCGCCGGCGTCGGTCCGGTCGCCCTTGGTCAGCGCGGCGCCGAGATTCAGCCCCAGGCCGTTGTCCCAGGACGCCTGCAGGCGGGCCTCGATCCCCTTGATCTCCACCTCGCCGAGATTGACGAACTGGTAGATGGCCGGGTCGGCCGGGGTGAAGCTGCCGCCGACCTGCTTCTGTTCGATGAAGTCCTCGTGGCGGCCGGCGAACCCGGTGACGCTCGCCCGGACGGCGCCGCCGCCCAGGGAAACGCCACGGAACCGCATGCCCAGCTCCACCGCCTCGCTGGTCTCGGGGCGCAGATCGGGGTTGGGGATCGAGGTGTAGCCGAACAGCGGATTGGCGAAGTTGGAGTTCACCTGGCTCGGCGCGGGCGCCTTGAAGCCCTGGGCGTAGTTGAAGAACAGGCCGATCGTTTCGGTCGGCCAGGCCACGATCCCCAGGCGCGGGGAGACGCGCGAGTCGCTCTGGCCCGACGTCGCCGGGATGTAGAGCGCGTCCGGGTGCGGCGTCAGGTCGTAGGCGTCATAGCGCAGGGCGGGAAACAGCGTCAGCCGCCCGTCGAGGAGGCTGATCTCGTCCTGAAGGAACAGGCCGGCGATCGTGTAGTCGGTGTTCGGGAAGGGCCGGGTCGGGAAGGTCTCGCCCGTCGGCGGGACCGTGCCGTCGCGCAGGCCCTCCTGACCGGTCACGGCGTAGTCGCCGCCGACCAGCAGGCGATTCTCCACCCCGCCG
>JACRBD010000247.1 GCA_016234625.1 Caulobacterales bacterium
CCTCTCCCGCGAGGGAGAGGGGGACCATGCGGAGCATGGTGGAGAGGGAGGCGCCGCTGGTCGCGGCCCCTGGCGCAGGCCTTCATCGAAAACGAGTGGGATCGGGAGACGCCGGCGCCTCCCTCTCCACCACCCTTCGGGTGGTCCCCCTCCCCCTACTGGGGGAGGAAGGACGAAACTACAGCTGCGCCAGCATGTAGTCGGCCGACGAGACCTTGAATTCGCCGCCGGCTTCGACGTTCAGCGTGTCGACGACGCCGTTCTTGACGATCATCGAGTAGCGCTGCGAGCGCAGGCCCATGCCGAACTTGCTGCCGTCCATCTCCAGGCCGATGGCCTTGGTGAAGTCGCCGTTGCCGTCGGCCAGCATCATCACGTCGTCGCCCACGCCCTGGTCGAGGCCCCAGGCCTTCATCACGAACACGTCGTTGACCGAGATGCAGACGACCGAGTCCACGCCCTTGGCGCGGAATTCGGCGGCGTGCTCCTTGAAGCCCGGCAGGTGCTTGGCCGAACAGGTCGGGGTGAAGGCGCCGGGCAGGGCCAGGACGGCGACGGTCTTGCCCTTGAAGATCTCGTCCGTGGTGATCGGACGCGGACCCTCGGAGCCCGAGGTCAAGAAGGTGGCGTCGGGCAGTTTGTCGCCGGCTTTGATGGTCATGTGAACTCTCCCTTGTCGCCGAACGGCGCTCGCCTGTGCAAATAGAGACGAGAGGCCGGTTCGCCAAGCGCGCGACTTGAATCCGCCCTCATCAATGCCGATCATCAACGCATGACCGCGCATTCGGATGTCGAGTTTCTTTCCGGCCGTCTGCTCATCGCGATGCCCGGCATCGACGATCCCCGCTTCGAGCGGGCGGTGGTCTTCCTCTGCGCCCATGACGCCGAGCACGCCATCGGCCTGGCGGTGAACCGCCCGGTGGACGGCCTGACCCTCGAATCCCTGTTCGAGCGGATCGGCGTCGAGCCGCCCCTGCGCCGGCTGGCCGACGAGGCGGTGCTGATGGGCGGGCCGGTGGAGCGCGAGCGCGGCTTCGTGCTGCACACCGACGACTATCTTCTGGACGACGTCAGCGTGCCGGTGATGTCGGGCCTGGCCCTGACCACCACCAAGGAGGTGCTGCAGGCCATGGGCGGCGACGCCGCACCGCGCCGGGCCATCCTGGCCCTCGGCTACGCCGGCTGGGGCCCCGGCCAGCTGGAGCGCGAGGTGCGCGAAAACGTCTGGCTGGTCTGCGACCCGGACGAGGCCCTGATCTTCGACGACGACCACGACCACAAATGGTCCCGGGCGCTGGGCAAGTTGGGGGTTACAGCGGCGATGCTGTCGGAGAGCGGGGGGCGGGCCTAACCCTGCCGCCGCACCGGCGCCGCGCCGTCGACGTAGCTTTCGTTAAGATAAACCTCCGCCTCCTGAGGCGAGAGGGCAGGGGCGTAGCCGAAGCCCTGGCCGTAGTCGCAGCCGAGGTCGAGCAGCAGGCGGGCCATGATGGCGTTCTCGACGCCCTCGGCGACGACCTCGAGGTTCAGGTCCTGGCCCAGCTTGATCACCGAGCGGACGATCTTCGCCGAGCCCTCGTTGGCGCCCATGGTGCGCACGAAGTAGCGGTCGATCTTCAGGGTGTCGAAGGGCAGGCGGGTCAGGTAGCTAAGCGAGGAGAAGCCGGTGCCGAAATCGTCCAGCGCCAGGCCGGCGCCGCCGGCGCGCAGGGCTCTGAGGACCGTCGCCGCCCCCTCCGGGTCGCGCATGATGTCGCTCTCGGTGATCTCCAGCTTCAGCGACCCGGGCGGGATGCGGTGCTTCTGGATCAGGCCGGTGACGTCCTCGACCAGGCCGTCGCGATGGATCTCGCCGGTGGACAGGTTGACGCTGACGGTCAGGTTGCCGGCGGCAGGGTGCGTCTGGCGCCAGGCGGCCAGCTGGCGGGCCGAGGCGCGCAGCATGTGGGCGCCGAGCTCGGCCATCATGCCCAGCTCATCGGCCATGGGCAGGAAGTCGTCGGGCGGGATCAGGCCGCGGCGCGGGTGACGCCAGCGGCAGAGCGCCTCGAAGCCGGACAGGGCGCCGTCCGACAGGCGCACCACCGGCTGATAGAACGGCACCACCTCGCCGCGCGCGATCGCCCCGCGCAGGTCCGATTCCAGGGCCAGCTGTGAAAGGCCGTCGCTTTCCATGGACCGGCCATAGGCGGCCCCGCCGCCGCGACCGGCGCCCTTGGCGGCCTCCACCGTCAGCTCGGCCCGGCGCAGCAGTTCGGCGGCGTCTGGAGCGTCCTCGCCGCCCTCGGCCACCACCGCGCCGATGGCCAGGGTCGGCAGAATGTCGAAGCCGGCGATGCGCAGCGGCTGTTCCAGCGCCTTGCGCAGCTTTTCCACGGGGTCGGCGACCCCGGAGACCATGATGGCGAATTCATCCTCGCCGATGCGGGCCATGATCGCCTCCGACCCGAAGGCGGCGGCGAGGCGCGAGCCCAGGGCGGCCAGCACCAGGTCGGCGCGGTCGTGGCCGAGGGCTTCGTTGAGCCGGCGCAGACGGTCCAGGTCGGCGACCACCAGGGTCTGGCGCAGGGGCTGCGTCAGGCGCTCGCGGGCGCGGGCGACGAAGCTCTTGCGGTCCAGCAGGCCGGTGAGGCTGTCGAATTCGGAGGCGGCGAAGCGGACCTCGGGCGCGCAGACGCCGGAGGCGCGCACGCCTTCCTCAAGCCAGACCCCGCGCCACAGGCAGGTCTCCCCGCCGCGCATGCGGATGCGGATGGCGATCTCGGAGCCGGGCTCCTGCACCCGCAGCAGTTCCTCGGCGGCGGCGCGGTCCTGCGGCAGGGCCAGGGCGCGGAAGGCGGCTGAGGAGCATTCGGGAGCCAGCGGACCCAGGCCAAGCTGGCGGGCGGCGCCGTACAGTCTGAAGCGGTCTTCCTCGGGTTCCCAGACCCACAGCGCGACATGTGCGCCTCCGAGCGCCTCCAGCGTCGCCGCGGCGTCCCATACTCGTCGATCCTGGGCCTGAAGCCTCATGACCGGTTCACGCCGGTTTCTCCCTACGGTCGCCCGAACGGGCCCTCCCGCGAGAGCAGTCCGAACAGGCGATGATCTCGCCAATCGCCGTTAATTTTCAGATAAGCCTTGGCGTATCCTTCCTCGGTGAAGCCCGCTTTCAGCAAGAGGGCGGCCGAAGCGTCGTTGGTCGGCAGGCAGGCGGCCTCCAGCCGGTGCAGGGCCAGGGGACCGAAGGCGAAGTCAATCACCGCCCGCAACGCCGCCAGGGTATGTCCCTGCCGCGCGTGTTCCTGGCCGGACCAGTAGCCGACCGTGCCCATCTGGGCGACGCCGCGCCGCACGTTGTTGAGGGTGATCCCGCCGACCAGGGCCTCGTCGCTCTCGCGGAAAATGAAGAAGGCGTACATCTGGTCCATGTCGCGGCCGTTGCGCCAGGCCGCCAGCCGCCGGGAATAGGCGGCCAGGCTCAGTTCGTCCGGCGACCAGACCGGCTCCCAGGGCTGCAGGAACCCCCGCGAAGTCTGCCTGAGGTCCGCCCACTGGGCGTAGTCCCGCCGGCGGGGCGGCCGCAGCACGACCCCCTCGCCCTGCAGGCTGGGTCCGGTCTCCGGCGAGATCCATTCTAGGAGCGACATGGGTGGAGCGTCGCGCGTGTTGCGGAAGGGGGCAAGAGGCCTCTCCCTCGTCGCCGATCCTCTCCCGCGAGGGAGAGGGGGACCATGCGGAGCATGGTGGAGAGGGAGACGCCGAAGTTGACAGAAGATTTGATAATCGGTAAACGAGTATCTATAAACTAGTCAACCCAAGGGGCGCTCCCCATGGAAACCGCCGAACACACCCGAAACCTCGCCAAGCGCCTGCGCCGCCGCACGAACGAACCGGAACTCCGACTCTGGAGCTGTGTCCGCGCAAACCGGCTCGACGGCGTTCACGTCCGCCGACAGCATCCCCTCGGCCCCTACGTGCTCGACTTCTTCTGCGCACGTGCGAGGCTGGCTATCGAGATCGACGGCGGCATGCATGACGATAACCGACGCGCGCGCGACGAGGCGCGGGATGCCTGGCTGGCGATGCAGGACGTCACCACGCTACGTCTGCCTGCCAGCCTTGTGATGAACGACATGGAGGCGGCGCTGTCCGCCATCCGCCGCCGGCTGTCCGCCCGCCCGAAATCCTCCCCCGTGAGGGGGAGGGGGACCATGCGGAGCATGGTGGAGAGGGAGACACCGGCTTTCATCGAAGGGGGATTGGACGAGGACGCCTGACAGGCGCGCGATGAAACGCGGGATGCCTGGCCGGCGACGCAGGGCGTTTCGAATCCTGCATTTACCGGCTGGACTTGTCTGGACACCGCGCTGGCCGCTCTCCGCCGCCGGCTGGGCGTTCCGCCGCCTTGGGCGCTTCCCTCTCCACCACCCTCCGGGTGGTCCCCCTCTCCCTCAC
>JACRBD010000246.1 GCA_016234625.1 Caulobacterales bacterium
ACGCCAAGGCGCCTCCGGGTCTGCGCATCTGGTGCGGCTCGACCATCGAGACGGCCGACATCGAGGCCCTGACGCCCTGGCTCGACTGGGCCTTCGCGTCGGTGAGTTCCGAACTCACGACCGCCTAACCGCCTCCCTCCCCCCGCGGTGGGGGGGGGGCCCACGGCGGTTCAAGTTGGCTCCGGTCCATGTGGCCGTCACTTGAATCCAGCCCTCCCCGGCCCCGCCGTCACCCCCATCCCCGCCCTTCCCCCATCGAGGGGGAAGGGAGAAGAAAGAGACCCGCCCATGCCCCCCCGCGTCCTCATCGCTGACAAGCTCAGCCCCGCCGCCGTCGACATCTTCAAGAACCGCGGCGTCGACTTCGACATCAAGACCGGCCTGACCAAGGACGAGCTGATCGCCGTCATCGGCGACTACGACGGCATCGCCATCCGCTCGGGCGCCAAGCTCGACAAGGACGTGATCGCCGCCGCCGGCAAGCTGCAGGTCATCGCCCGGGCCGGCATCGGGGTCGACAACGTCGACATCCCGGCCGCCACGGCCAAGGGCATCGTGGTGATGAACACCCCCTTCGGCAACTCGATCACCACCGCCGAGCACGCCATCGCCATGATGTTCGCCCTGGCCCGCCAGATGCCGGCCGCCGACGCCAGCACCCAGGCCGGCAAGTGGGAGAAGAACCGCTTCATGGGCGTGGAGCTCTACGCCAAGACGCTGGGTCTGATCGGCGCCGGCAACATCGGTTCGATCGTCGCCGACCGGGCCCAGGGCCTGAAGATGAAGGTCGTCGCCTTCGACCCCTTCCTGTCGCCGGAACGGGCCATCGAGATCGGGGTGGAGAAGGTCGAGCTGGAGGACCTGCTGGCCCGGGCCGACATCATCACCCTGCACACGCCCCTGACCGACAAGACCCGCAACATCCTGTCGGCGGAGAACCTGGCGAAGACCAAAAAGGGCGTGCTGATCGTCAACTGCGCCCGGGGCGGGCTGGTGGACGAGGTGGCCCTGCGGGAACTGCTCGACAGCGGCCACATCGGCGGCGCGGGCTTCGACGTGTTCACCTCGGAACCGGCCAAGGAAAACCCGCTGTTCGGCAGCGACAGGGTTGTGGCCACCCCGCACCTGGGCGCCAGCACCAACGAGGCGCAGGAGAACGTCGCCCTGCAGGTGGCCGAGCAGATGAGCGACTATCTGCTCACCGGCGCGGTGACCAACGCCCTCAACAGCCCTTCGATCACCGCCGAGGAAGCCCCCAAGCTGAAGCCGTTCGTGGCCCTGGCCGAAAAGATCGGCGCCTTCGCCGGCCAGATGGTCGACTTCGGCATCAAGACCATCGACATCGCCTACGAGGGCGAGGTGGCGAACCTCAACGTCAAGCCGATGACCAGCGCGGCGCTCGCCGGCCTGCTCAAGCCGATGCTGGCGGAGATCAACATGGTCTCGGCCCCGGCTGTGGCCAAGGAACGCGGCATCGTCGTCTCCGAGAGCCGCCAGGATCAGAGCCCGGTCTATGACAGCCTGATGCGCATCACGGTCGTCACCGAACAGGGCAAGGGCGCCTTCGCCGGCACGGTGATCGGCGGCGTGCCGCGCATCGTCGAGGTCAATGGCATGGAGCTGGACGCGGCCTTCTCGCCGTCGATGCTCTACGTCAACAACCTCGACAAGCCGGGCTTCATCGGCGCCCTGGGCATGCTGCTGGGCGAGGCGGGGGTCAACATCGCCACCTTCAACCTCGGCCGCGTGGGCGCCGGCGACGACGCCATCGCCCTGGTCGGCGTCGACCAGGCCCCGGACGAGGCCCTTGTCGCCCGCATCCAGGCCCTGCCCCACGTGAAGGTGGCGCACGGGCTGCGGTTCTAGGACCGCTTCCTTCTCCCGGAGGGAGAAGGTGGCCTGCGGAGCAGGTCGGATGAGGGATTACGATGAGGGGGTATCAGGCAACCGCCGTAACCCCTCACCCTCCCGTCGCTTCGCGCCGGGTCCCTCCCTCTCCTTCCAGGAGAGGGAACAGGGTCCCTACGCGCGCGCAATCGCCGCCGCGATCTGTTCCGGCGTCCGGCCGGTCAGCTCCTTGGCGATTTCGGCTGTCAGCCTGGCCTGCAGCGCCTTGCCCCAGTGCTTGCGCAGTTCGCCGAGGGTCCTGGGCGCGGCGATCACCACCAGCGCCTCGAACGCGCCGGCGATCGCCTGCCGGTTCAGCATCGCCGCGACGCCGGACGCGAAGCCGTCCTCGGCCTGGGTTTCGTTGTCGGGATTGGCGGCGCTGGACTGGTGACCGCCCGATCCGGAGATGGCGTGCTCGACCTTCGGCGTCGGCGCCGGGGACAGCACGATCGTCTCATGGCCGGTGTTATGGAACATCGCCAGCCGCTCGCCGTCGACCACGGCCACGAGGGCGCCGGTGGGGATAATCATGTCGCGCATCCTTCGGATTGCCTGGAGCCTGTTAACGGCCGGCAGAGTGCGCGGTTGCGGCGGCGGCGCCTTGACCTGCGTCATGGGCGGCGGTGGCCGGCGGCGTCTGCATGGCCATCGCCCTGACCGGATGACAATAGGCCCTGAAGGCCTTGATGGAATGGTCCGCTCCGGGCGTGACCTTGGTCAAGGACCGCTTCGCGGCCGCGCAGCGGCGGGCCCTCCGGGCCCGTCCTTGACGAAGGTCCCGCCGGAGCAAGAATGGCAATCAAGACATCAGGGCGCGGTCCGCCGTTGAACGGTAAGGCAGGCGCGGCGGACAGGATCGTCATGACCAAACACCGGATTTTCACGACCAGCGTCGCCAGCGTCTATCCGCACTACGTCGCCAAGGCGGAGCGGAAGGGCCGCACGAAGGCCGAGGTCGACGAGATCATCCGCTGGCTGACCGGCCTCAGCCAGGACGAGCTTGAGGGTCATCTGGCGGCGAAGACGGACTTCGAAACCTTCTTCGCCCGGGCGCCCGGACTGAACCCCGACCGGACCAAAATCACCGGCGTCATCTGCGGCGTTCGCGTCGAGGAGGTCGCCGCCCCGCTGATGCGCGAGATCCGCTATCTCGACAAGCTGATCGACGAACTGGCCAGGGGCAAGGCGATGGAGAAGATTCTGCGCGCCTGACGACACCCGTCGGCGCCCGACTCAGCCGCCGTCCGCGTCCACCGTGAAGGTGATCGACTTGCCCCGGGAGTGAGGCTCCCAGCCCGCCTCGAGGGCCGAGGCGATGGCCCGGGCCACCAGCTCCGGCTTGATCATTGAGGCCTTCAGCGTCGGCGCCCCGTACTTGGGCTGCGGCGGCGCCGGAAACTCGACCACCGCCTCGCGCTGCCCCTCGGCATGCCGCACGGCCAGCGCCATGCCGCGAAACGCCCCGGCGTCACTGGACCATGCCGGCGGCCGCTGCATCCGCCAGACATAGGGCTCCCCGCCGACGGAGATCTCGAATTCGGGTTGCTTGCTCTTCGCCATGGCAGGGGGTTAGCGCGGCGGGAGTGGATAGGCCAGCCCGGCCCGCACGGCGGGGGGCACGCCTCCGCGCGATGGAGAGTGTGTCCCTGCCCTTTCTGAGCGTCCGACAGCCTTAGTGCGCCATCCCGCCACAAAGGGACTTGTCAGCCACCGCCCGCTGCTCGGGGGTCAGGACACGGTAGAGGCCCGAGACCGCCGCCCGCACCTTGCGAAGCGCCTTCAGGTGCTCTTTCAACATCATTTCGTGGTGCGCAAGGCGTTCGGGGAGCGGCTTGGACATCATCATCGCCATCATGCCGTCACCGCCCATCATGCCGGGCATGCCGCCGGGCTTCCTGGGCATCGGCATGGCCATGCCCGCGGGCATGGGATGCGCATCGGCCCCGGCGGCCACCGCGAAGGCGTTCCACGCGCTGGTCTGCCTGTCGGTAATGTTGAGCTCGGCCTTCAGGCTCGACAGGCGCTGCTCTGGCAGGCCCATACAGTGCATCGGCCCCATTTCCATCATGCCGCCCATTTTGGCCGGGGCGGCCGGAGCGGCGGGCGCGGCGGGCGCGGCCGCTTGATCAGGCGCCGGGTCGTGATCATGGGGCGCCGCCGGCTGCTCCGCGGCATAGGCCGATGTGGCCAATCCGAGGGCGGCGGCGAGCAGCAGAGGCTTGAATGACATGGACATGGCGTTCAGCTTTCTGGACCAGGTTGGTCCGATCAGCGCAGTATTCACCGACCTGTCCCCACAGCCTTGATCTGTCGCAAACACGACTCCGGGCGTTACGGTCCGGCGCGGGCTTTCGAGCAATCGGATCAGGCGCCCGGGAGCGGACATCCGGAGAGTCAGCCGCGATTCAGACGCGGTCGCCGGCCCGCTACCCCCCGGCCAAAAGCGAGACTTCCGAGACATATAGTCTCGAGACAAAGCGAGACATTCCGGGACACTCCGCCCCTCCGCCCGGGACCGGCGGCGGCCCGCCAATCCCCGCCCCTCCAGGCGGCGTTACAATGGCGCAATGACGCTCCCTGCGCGCGCTCTGAACCCTTGCCCGGCAAAGCCTTCGCACCGGGCCACCCCCGCCGCAGCCGCGCGGGCGGATATCGGCCCGGGCCGCACAGGCGCGCTCTGTGCCCCTGTCACGAGGGACCGGCTCGTCGCTTCATCACGGAAAATTCCGGAACCGGAACAGTCGAGACACACGGGGACATGCACTTCAGTGCGTGTCCCTTCGCGCCTACCCCTTCGCCCGCTTCCTCACGAACATCGCCGCGTCCGCCTCGGCCAGGGCGGTCTCCGGGTCCATGCCCGGTTCCACCGGCCTCAGGCCGTAGCTGACCCGGATCGGGGCGGACCAGTCGCCGAGGTTGACCGGTGCGTCCTCGATCACCCGGCGCAGGGTCTCGGCCTTGGCCTGGGCGGTTTCCATGTCGGCCTGGACCAGGATCACGGCGAACTCGTCGCCGCCCAGCCGGCCGACGATGTCGGTCTCGCGGGTGTTGGCCAGCAGGCGGTCGGCGACCTCGCGCAGGGCGGCGTCGCCAGCGGCGTGGCCGAAGCGGTCGTTGACGCTCTTGAAGCCGTCGAGATCGAAATAGACCAGGCTGGCCGGAGCGCCGTAACGGGCGGCGAAGGCGCCGATGCGGTGCAGCTCGCGCAGGAAGGCCCGGCGGTTCAGGAGCGGCGTGAGCACGTCGCGGTCGGCCAGCGCCTCGACCTCGTTCAGCCGGCCCTTCAGGCGGCTGACCTCGCCGCGCAGGTCGTCGACTTCGGTCAGCAGGGTCTTGATCGCCCCCTGGACGGCCGGGGTCAGGTCAGCCTCGGTCAGGCCGAGGAAGGCGGTCTTGTCGGCCGGGGCGGCGGAAGACGCCGTCGCCTGGGCGCCCGCCTGCGCCAGGGCGCGCGTGCGGATCGCGGAGAAGGACTCTGCCCGTGCACCACCGATTTTCATTTTAGAATCATATCCGAGGCCCGACCCAAAAGGAATCTGACGCATCGGTTGCGGCGCCACAAGCGGCGCCTATACTCCGCGACCTTCCAGCACAGGGTTTTCCGGGGCGCTGGGCAGGGAAAGACCACGCCATGAGCGCAAGCCCGCCGGTCGCCATCATCATGGGCAGCCGCTCAGACTGGCCGACGCTGAAACACGCGGCCGACAGCCTCGACGCCCTCGGCGTGGCCTATGAGGCCAAGGTGGTTTCGGCCCACCGCACGCCGGACCGGATGTACGCCTTCGCCCGCGGGGCCAAGGCCGCCGGCGTGCGGGTGATCATCGCCGGGGCCGGCGGCGCGGCGCACCTGCCCGGCATGACCGCCTCGATGACCGACCTGCCGGTGCTCGGCGTGCCGGTGGAGAGCAAGCTGCAGAACGGGCTCGATTCCCTGCTCTCGATCGTCCAGATGCCCGGCGGCATTCCCGTCGGCACCCTGGCCGTGGGCGCGGCGGGAGCCAGGAACGCCGGCCTGCTGGCCGCGCGCATTCTGGCCTTGTCCGATCCGGCGCTGGCGCAGCGCGTGGCCGCCTACGCCGCCAGCCAGACCGACGCCGTGGCCGAGACCGTCGAGGACTGATGGCCTTTCCCCTGCCTCCCGGCTCGACCATCGGCATCCTGGGCGGCGGACAGCTGGGCCGGATGCTGGCGCTGGCCGCCGCGCGACTGGGACTGGACGTCGTGATCCTGACGCCGGACGAGGGCTCGCCCGCCTCCCGCGTGGCCCGCGAGACGATCGTCGCGGCCTATGACGACCCGGCCGCCCTCGCCCGTCTGGCGGCGCTGGCCGACGTGGTCACCTACGAATTCGAGAACGTGCCCGCCGCGACGGTGAAGGCGCTGAACGATCTGGGCGTCCCGACCGCGCCCGGCCAACTGGCCCTGGCCGTGGCCCAGGACCGGGTCGACGAGAAGACCTTCCTCAATGACGCGGGAGCGCCGACGGTGGCCTTCGCGGCGATCGGCTCGGCGGACGACATCGCCGCCGCCCTGCCCCGCATCGGCCTGCCGGCCCTGCTGAAGACCCGCCGCGAAGGCTACGACGGCAAGGGCCAGGCCTGGATCCGCGACGCCGGCGAGGCGAAGGCCGCCTTCGACAGCATCGGCGGGGCGCCCTCGATCCTCGAGGCCCGCGCCGCCTTCACCCGCGAGCTTTCGATCATCGCCGCCCGGGGTCGGGACGGGCAGATCGCCTGCTACCCCCTGTCGGAGAACGCCCACGAGGGCGGGGTCCTGCGCACCACCTTCGCCCCGGCCCGCGTCGCGCCGGCCCTGCAGGCCGAGGCCGAGCGGATCGCCGGCGAGGTGCTGGGCCGTCTGGACTACGTCGGCGTCATGGGCATCGAGCTGTTCGACCTGGGCGACGGGACGCTGCTGGTCAACGAGATCGCCCCCCGGGTCCACAACACCGGCCACTGGACCCAGGACGGCTGCGAGGTCGACCAGTTCGAGCAACACATCCGCGCCGTCGCCGGCTGGCCGCTGGGCGACACCACCCCGGCGGTGTCGGTGGAGATGACCAACCTGCTGGGCGACGAGGTGCTGGACTGGGCCGCGCTGGCCGCCGACCCGGCGGCCCGGCTGCACCTCTACGGCAAGGGCGAGCCCAGACCGGGGCGGAAGATGGGGCATGTGAACAGGGTAAAGCGGTTGTGAGGTAAGGGAGTAGGGGTTAGGGAGTAGGGAGTAGTTCGATCTGCGCGCACTGCCGGCTCCGCGCTTACCTTTTGCTACTCCCTACTCCCTAACCCCTACTCCCTAACCTTCTACCCGAACCGCACCCTTGCCAGCGCCCCCGCCAGATCCTTGGCCAGGTCAGACGGCTTGAACCCGGCCTTCCACTTTTCGAAGTCCATGACGTTCTGGATGCGGGCGTCCAGCGCCGCCAGGGCTTCGACGCGGCCGAGCTCGAGGTCGAGGGCGGTCACCTGGATCAGGATGCCCGAGAGGATGGCCCGCTTGGTGTAGTGGTTCTCGTCGGTGGCCGTGTCGCCGGCCCAGCGCCACAGGGCGTCGGCGCTCTCCCACAGCAGGCGCAGGGCCAAGGGCAGGTTGGTCGGCAGGGCCAGGAAGCCGGCCCAGCGGCGCACCGCCTCTCGGTCTGCCTGGGCGGCGTCCAGCCGCGCCACGACGGCCGTGCGGATGCGCTCGCGAATCTTCAGGCCGGCGGGATCGGGCAGGGCCGCCAGCGCCGCCGCATCGTGGCGCCGCGACAACAGGGCGGCCAGATCGCGCGGGCCGTTCGGCAGCAAGAGGTCGCAGTCGCCGGCCGACAATCCGGCAGCCTTCGCCGCCGCCAGGGTGGTGGCGCGGCCCCAGCCCCTTGTGGGGGCCAGCGTGAGGGCTTGATCCAGCACCAGCTGCTCGGTGCGCAGGGCCCAGTCGTCGGGAGCGGTCATGGCCTTACATTACACGGCCTTCCGCGCGCCGTCGCCGATAGACAAGCCCGCCCGCCTCTGCTATCTCGCGCGCCTCGCCACGGGAGGCTTCTCTCGGGGCCATTCAATTATTTCGTCCGCCATGCCGCACGGCTAGCGGCGGGCCGTACGAAGGAGAGTCTCCCCTGGTTCAGATTTTCGTCCGCGACAACAATGTCGACCAGGCGCTGAAAGCCCTGAAGAAGAAGATGCAGCGCGAAGGCTCGTTCCGCGAAATGAAGCGGCACGTGGCTTACGAGAAGCCCTCGGAAAAGCGCGCCCGTCAAAAGGCCGAAGCGGTCCGCCGCGCCCGCAAGCTGGCCCGCAAGCGCCTGCAGCGTGAAGGCCTGATCGCCGCCCCGAAGAAGCCCGCCCCGCGCGGGTAGGCGTCGAGCCGATCCAGATATCGAAAGGGCCGTCCGAGTGATCGGGCGGCCCTTTTGCATTCAAAGCCCCGTCATGGCCCGGCTTGTCCGGACCACCCAAGCGTGACCTGGCGACCGTACGGGCGCGGTTGCTCCGCATTGCCGTAAAATCATCCACCGTGTTCTTGGGTGGCCCGGACAAGCCGGGCCATGACGGCTTTTGATGGGAGCATCACTCCCCGCCCCGCACCCGCGCGATCAACCCCTTCAGATCGATCTTCCCCGTCGACAGCGCCCCGGCCCTGAACGCCCGGCCGGAGATCCAGACCACCAGGGCCACCGTGGCGGCCATCAGGACACCGGTGCCCAGCACCTGCCACATCGGCGGCTCGCTGGCGGCTCTCGCGGTCATCAGGAAGGGCGTGAACGGCGGGAACCAGGACAGGGCTTCCAGCAGCGGCGAGTCCGGTCGGCGGATGGCCTGGGTGAGGAAGATCACCGGGACGGTCAGCAGCGCCATCACCGGCCCCAGCAGGGTCTGGGCCTCCCGCGTGGTCTCGCAGAACGAGCCGACGGCGGTGAAGATGGCCGCGTACATCAGATAGCCGCCGACCAGGTAGAACAGGAAGTAAAATACCAGGCCCTGGCCCATCAGCACGGCGGCGACATCGGCGGCGACCGCCGGCTGGAAGGCGACCAGCAGGGTCCCCCCCACGCCGGCCCAGACGGCCAGCACGGTCAGGGTCACCCCGGCCACCCCGAGGATCTTGCCGAACATGATCTCCGGCACGGAGGCCGAGGCCAGCAGCACCTCCAGCACCCGGTTGGACTTCTCCTCGATCACGCTGTTGAGCAGGATCCCGGCGCCGGTCAGGATCATCATCCACAGCAGCATCGCCGTACCGAAACCGACGATGCCGGGCAGCCGGTCACGCAGGGCGACCTTGCCGCCCATCGCGGCCTTCGGGGAAAAGGCCGTCAGCGTCGGCTTCAGCGCCTTGGCCGCCTTCAGCGCCGCCGGAGCGACTCCCAGGGCCGCCAGACGCTGATCGCGCATGGCTCCGGCGACCGCGGCCTCGATCTGCCGCTCCAGCGACCGATCAGTCAGATTGCTGCTCCAAAAGTCGATGCTGACCGCCTCGCCCGAACCGTGGATCACCGCCACGGCGGAGAGCGGCCGGGCGCCCTCTGTCAGCCAGGCCGTCACCTGGGGCCGCAACGGCTGGCCTGGATCGGGCCGCACGCGGGTGAATTCCGGCGGTGACTTGTCACCCTTGAAACTGGCGAAGACGGCTTGTTCGAAGCCCCGGCCCGTCTGGTCGATCACCGCCACCAGCGGTGGCGGCGAGTGCTTCTCAAGATAGGTGGGCGCGCCGAAGGCGAGGCCGCTGATCACCGGCATCATCAGCATCGACAGCCAGAAGCCGACCGTCTTCACATAGGCCACGTATTCGCGGCCGGCGATCCGCAGCAGGCGCATCATTGGTCAGCCTCCCCGCCGGTCAGGGCGATGAAGGCGTCGTGCAGGCTGGGCTCGCGCATTTCGAAGCGGAGGATGTCCAGGCCGCCCGCGAAGGCCGCGCGCAGGGCGTCCTGCCCGGCCGCGCCCTTGCCGAGGGCGGCGGTGTAGCGGGTCCCGCCGTCCTCCAGCGCCTGGCTGTGCACCTCGGCCACTCCGGGCAGGGCAGCGACCGCGGCGGCGTCCAGCGCGCCCTCAAGCACCAGCGATCGGGGCGCGTGGCCCTGTGCCTGGGCCACCGTGCCGTCGAACACCTTTCGGCCTTTGGCCAGCAGGACGACATGGTCGCACAGGCGCTCGGCATGCTGCATGACGTGGGTCGAGAAGATCACCGTCGCGCCCCGGATGGCCAGGTTGCGGATCACCCCTTCCAGCGCCTGCTGGTTGACCGGGTCCAGGCCGCTGAACGGCTCGTCGAGGATCACCAGTTCCGGCTCGTGGACGATGGCGCTGATCAGCTGGACCTTCTGGGCCATGCCCTTGGACAGGTGGCGGATCTGCCGCCGGGCTGCGTCGCCCAGGCCCTGGGCTTCCAGCATGGCGGCGGCGCGGCGGCGTCCCTCGCGGGTCGGCAGGCCCTTCAGGCCGCCGAGAAAGGCGATGGCGTCGATCGGGGTCATCCGGCGATAGAGGCCGCGCTCTTCGGGCAGGAAGCCGATCCGCTCACGCACCGCCCGGGCGTCCGGGGCGCCCAGGACGTTGATCCGCCCCGCCGTCGGGGCCACCAGCCCCAGCACCATACGGAGGGTCGAGGTCTTGCCGGCCCCGTTCGGCCCCAGGAAGCCGAGGATCTTGCCTGGCCGGGCGGAGAACGACAGGTCATTCACGGCGACGAAGTCGCCGTAGCGCTTGGTCACCCCCTCAAGCTCGAGCGCCGCGTTCATCGTTCCGCCAAATCCAGACTCACGCGCCATGCCTAACCTGCGCCGCGTCGCGGACGAACAGCGGGGCCATCACGATCTCGTCGGTGAAACCCTGACCCCCTTTCCGGGGATGCCCGACCCATGGGCGCGTGATGAGGTGATGCTTCCGGAAGGAAGGACCCGTCAACATGCGCCCTGCACTCATCAGTCTCGCCATCGTTCTGTCGTCGCCGGCCGGCGTAGCCATGGCCGAAGACCCCATACCGGCGGAAGTCTCACAGTGCCTGGGGGCCTATGGCGCGCTGGCGGATCAGGCGCCGGCCATGTCCAGCTGGTCGTCGGCCCTGGGGCGAAGCAACCTGACGAAGATCGACTGGGCGGCGCGCCGGACGAAGCTGCTTGAGGCCGAGGACCAGGGGGTCGGAATTTACGCGGCTTCGTCGGGCCTGTACGTCAATGCCTATGTGATGTGGCTAACCGCCGACCGGATCAACCACACAGCCGCCGACACGGCGGCGATCCTCGAGCTTTCGGTCCGCTGCGACCAGGCCTTTCACTTCAGCCCGAGCTTTGCCATTCCCCCGGCCAGCTAGAGAGTCGATCTCATGGAATCAGCTCGCCGCTCTGGCTATTTGTTTTGACGCGCGTTTCTTCCGAAGACCGGTTACGGCTGTTCGGAACGCGCTCTAGCCGCTGATCACCGACGGCGACACCGGCGCTTCATGGTCGGTCACGGCCGGGGCGGCGGGGGTTATCGGCGTGGCCTGCCTGCGGGCGGGCGTGTTGGTTCCGGCATCGATCGGCATGATGGTCGCGCGGACCCGGCCAACGGCGACAGCGGGCAGCACCACGACAGTCTGGCGCTTGCGCGCGGGCGGGGCGACCCCGGCCGGCCAGTCGGACACCTGGGCGATGCGTACCCGGCGCGGAACGCGGCCGGCTTCCCGCAGCGGCAGGTCGGCGGTGGTGGCGAAGGTACGGCCCATGAAGGCGACCGGATTGAGCGGGCGGCCGTCCTCGCGGATCTCGAAGTGCAGGTGCGCGCCGGTCGAACGGCCCGTCGAGCCGACCCAGGCCACCACATAGCCGGCGGGAATGGCCATGCCGGCCTTGAGGCCCGGCGCGGTGCGGCCGAGGTGGGCGTACAGCGACGTCAGGCCGTCACCGTGCGAGACCTCGACAAACCGGCCATAGCCGCCATCCACGCCGGTGCGCCGCACGGTTCCGGCCAGGGTCACGCGGATCGGCGTGCCGACCGGGGCGGCGATATCGACGCCCTCATGCAGGCGGCCGCCCTCTTCCCAGGGCATCTTGCGCAGGCCGAACGGCGAGTTGACCGCGAAGCCGGTCAGGGGCGAGGCGAAGGCGAACTTCGGCTGTGCGATGTGCGGCCGGGCGGCTGGCGGAGGGGCCGCCACCATCGGCGCCATGCGCGCGGCCCGCTCCTCGCGGGAAGGCAGGCTGGCCTGGGCGGACGCCACGGCGACGGCGCCGATCAGGAAGGCGGCGATGCCGGTGCCCAGCAAGGGCGGAATGCGGCTGTCGCGGGAAAGCAACTCACGGAACACTGGTCGGCCTCGTGCTCAATTGTCGAGCTAAACGCACGGCGCGACGAGGTCTGACGCACCAGCTTCGACGTTCATGGGAGAACCCGGGCCGGCGGTATGCTGGCCCATCCCGGCGAGATTATGGCCGGGGAGGCGCGCTTTTATTCTCTGGGTGGCGAACAGGCAACCCCGAGCGGGCGGAGATGTTCTGTTCGGTCCCGCGAATAGACTCTGGCGGCCCGGCGTTGCTCTGGGGTGAATCGCTATGCGGGATAGGTCTCGCGCATCCAGGCGACCGACTCCTGGCACAGGGTGCGGAGCGCGGCCATGTCGACCCCGTCGAGCCGGTTCAGGTAGAGGCAGCCGCCGGTGGTCTTATGCTTGCCGAGCCTCGCCAGCAGGTCGCCTGAGTCCCTGAACCCGCGCATGATGTAGAGCACCAGGTTCGCCTTGCGCGGCGAAAAGCCGATGATCGGCCAGTCGCCGGTCGGCCCTTTGTAGCTGCCGAAGCCGACGATGGAGGGGCCCCACATGACGGGCTTTTCGCCGGTGACCTCGCTCATCAGGGCGGCGATGACCTTGCCGTCCTCACGCCGGCCGGGATGCTCGACCGCGTCGAGGAAGTCGGCGACTGAGGCGGCGGTGGGTTTGGTCTTGGGTTCGGCGGGCATGAAAATCTCGCTATACGCGTATTTTCTCATGTT
Source organism: Caulobacterales bacterium (assembly GCA_016234625.1). Classification (GTDB taxonomy): domain Bacteria; phylum Pseudomonadota; class Alphaproteobacteria; order Caulobacterales; family Caulobacteraceae; genus Caulobacter. Next base: position 12,846 of record JACRBD010000246.1, read on the forward strand.
CCCGTAATGGGGGTTCTGATAGAAGCAAGATACATGACCTCCTCGCTCCCTCATATCCGCAGATTTGAGCGCCTGGGACCGTACCGTCTTCGTCTGTGGTTCTTCGACGGGATGGTTGGCGACCACGACTTCTCGGCCCTGGCAAAGGATCCACGGGGAATGGCGTCGCCCTTCAGGGACCCCGCCTTCTTCGACAAAGTCTTCCTCGACTTCGGCGCCCTCACCTGGCCCAACGGCTTCGACTGGTGTCCGGACGCCCTGCATGCGGACATGATGGCGGCGGGCGAGCTGTCGCTGGACGATGCAGGCCGAGAGCCGTGATGCCGATTGTCTCGATCTTCTTCGGCATCGTAATCCGGATCAATTTCTACGATCACAATCCGCCGCATCTCCACGCCGAACATGGTGGGCGGGAAGGTGTGTTTGACATCCGCACGGGCTCGCTGATGGAGGGGGCAATACCCAGAACTGCCACCCGACGGGTTCAGCTGTGGATTTCGATGCACCGGGAGGCTTTGCTGGCTAACTGGGATTTGGCGTATAAGGGCGAGCAGTTCCTGAAAATTCCAGGTCTGGAGCCATGATGTCTTTCAAACTGGTCAAAGCCGTCCGCGTGAAAGCCCTTTCCGGCTATCGGCTGGATATTGCCTTCTCCGACGGCACGACCGGTGTCTCCGACATCAGTGACTTTGTGACCGGGCTCGATGGCTCGATGGTCCTTCCCCTCCGCGACGAAGCTTTCTTCGCCAAGGTGTTTCTGGAGATGGGTGTCCCGACCTGGCCGAACGGCTGTGATGTCGACCCGTCGAGGCTGCGGATGGACCTGGAAGCGGCGGGCTTGCTCAAGGAGCACGGCGCGGCGGCCTAACGCGCGCCCGGAGGCGCGTCCTCGTTCAGATAGCGCCAAACGTAGCCATACAGGCCGTCGCGGACGAGGGTGTTGTGATCCGACCCCTCCATGGTGATGAACTGCTTGGGATCGTTGGCCGCTCCAAACAACCGGCGGCCCAGGCTGTAGGGGATGACACTGTCCCGGTCGCCGTGGATCACCAGCAGCGGCATGCGCACCTGGCCGATGCGGTCGATGGACGGGTAGCGGTCGCGCATCAGCAGGCCGACCGGCAGGAAGGGATAGTGCGCCTTGGCCGCATCGACGGTGGAGGTGTAGGGCGCCTCGAGGATCAGGGCCCGCGCGGGATGATGGGTGGCCAGCTGAACGGCGACGCCGGATCCCAGGGAAAAGCCGTGGATGACGATGCGTTGCTCCGGATAACGGGCGGCGACCCAGGCGTAGGCGGCCTCGCCGTCGCGCTGCAGGCCCGCCTCGGACGGCTTGCCCTCGGAACCCGAATAGCCGCGGTAGCCCACAGCGAGGAATCCGACGCCGGCCTTGTCCAGCCGCCGCCAGCGCCACTTCTGATAGGCCAGGCCCTGGGCGTTGCCGCTGAAGTACAGCATGACCGGCTTGTCGCCCTTCGGCGGCAGATACCAGGCGACCAGCTTCGTGCCGTCGCTGGCGGTCAGCCGGACGACCTCGATCGGCGGGCCGTCGGTCTCCGGCGCGATCAGGCGGGGATCGGGCTGGTAGAGGAGCTGGTCCTGGTCGGCCCAGGCCACGCCGACCACCAGCAGGTACATGACGGCAACGACGCCGACGAACGACAGGGCGATGCGTTTGAACACGGGTCCCTCCCCTGGTCCGCCATTCTGGGACCCCGCCCGGCCTCTGGCGAGTGAATTTGCGGCGCCGTTGTGGTGCAGGCGATCGCGGTGTTGGTGGGCGAGAGCCCGCCATCGATCGCTTGGCGGAGCATGATTTCGGGGGTCGGTTGAACTCAAGGACGGGCTTCGCCCGCCGCGACGCGGCAGCCCGAAGGGCTGTCCTTGACTTCAACCGACCCCCGAAAGAGCATTCCATCAAGCGTTCGATGGGGCGCTATGATCTTGGGTCCACGAATGTCCATTCCGCCGATTGTCTTGAGCGATTTTTCTTGGGAGGCCTTTGCGACTTTGGTCACTGGCGCCTTGGCCGTCGGCGGTGCGGTCTGGATTCATCGCCGCCAAACGCTGATTTTAGATCGCCAGGTCGAAATCGAAGCCCTGAAAACTCGCATCGAACTCTTTGATCGTCGCATGAAGATCGTAGAACTCCACAGCAAGCTGCTGAGCCGATCCTTTAACGAACAGACTCGCCTTCCCCATCTCGCGGCATTCATGGATGCTCGGGGAAGCGTACCGTTTCTCTTCGACGAAGCCGTAGGAAAGCTCTTCGACAAAGGATATGAAATCGGTGTCGATATCGACACGCCGGGGCTGTCCGGCACGGCGGAGACTCGGCTCGCGGCTACCGAAAACCGGATGGAATTCCTTGCCGCGACAGCACCCTACATGAAGCTCGGCACTCTAACTGCCCCCTAAAGGTTCTTCACGATCCCTTCGACCATCTTCTTGGCGTCGGCGAACAGCATCATGGTGTTGTCGCGGAAGAACAGTTCGTTCTCGACGCCGGCGTAGCCGCTCGACATGCCGCGCTTCACGAACAGCACGGTCCTCGCCTTTTCCACGTCGAGGATCGGCATGCCGTAGATGGCGCTGGTCGGGTCGGTCTTGGCTGCCGGGTTGGTCACGTCGTTGGCGCCGATGACGAAGGCCACGTCGGCGGTGGGGAACTCGGCGTTGATGTCCTCCAGCTCGAAGACCTCGTCATAGGGGACGTTGGCTTCGGCCAGCAGCACGTTCATGTGGCCGGGCATGCGGCCGGCGACGGGGTGGATGGCGTACTTCACCTCCACGCCCTCTTCCTTGAGCTTGTCGGCCATCTCGCGCAGGGCGTGCTGGGCCTGGCTGACGGCCATGCCATAGCCGGGGACGATGATCACCTTGCTGGCGTTCTTCATGATGAAGGCCGCGTCCTCGGCGCTGCCCTGTTTGACGGGGCGGGTCTCGACCACCCCGCCGGCGCCCGCCGCGGCGGCAGCGGCGCCGAAGCCGCCGAGGATAACCGAGATGAAGCTGCGGTTCATCGCCTTGCACATGATGTAGCTGAGGATGGCGCCCGAGCTGCCCACCAGGGCGCCGGTAATGATCAGCGTCACATTCTGCAGGGTGAAGCCCAGCGCCGCCGCGGCCCAGCCGCTGTAGCTGTTGAGCATCGACACCACGACCGGCATGTCGGCGCCGCCGATGGGGATGATCAGGGTGATCCCGACCAGCAGGGCCAGGGCGAAGATGCCCCAGAAGGCCCAGATGGCCGTCCCGCCGCTCATCACCAGGATGACCGTCAGCACCACGATGGCCACGGCGATGGCCAGGTTCAGCAGGTGGCGGGCGGGCAGCAGGATCGGCGCGCCGCTCATGTTGCCGTTCAGCTTGGCGAAGGCGATCACCGAGCCGGTGAAGGTCACCGCCCCGATGGCCAGGCCGACGGCCAGCTCGATCAGCGACTGCAGGTGGATGCGGCCGTTCTCGGCGATGCCGTAGGCGTCCGGGGTGTAGATGGCGGCCACGGCCACCAGACAGGCGGCCATGCCGACCAGGCTGTGGAAGGCGGCGACCAGCTGCGGCATCGAGGTCATGGCCACCCGGCGGGCGATCAACGCCCCGACCGCGCCGCCGATGGCCACGCCCACGCCGATCAGCAGCAGGGTGACCGGGTCGAGCGCGCCCTGGCCCCACAGGGTCAGCAGGGTCACGCCCACGGCGATGGCCATGCCGATCATGCCGTTGCGGTTGCCCGCCTGGCTGGTCTCGGGGCTCGACAGCCCCCGCAGCGCCAGAATGAACAGCACGCCCGAGGCGATGTAGGCGATGGCGGCGATGTTGGCGTTCATGATCTCAAATCCCCCGAACGCGCGCTCAATGGCCGCTCTTGCCCTTGGCGGGCTCTTTCTTCTTGTACATGCCCAGCATTCGTTGGGTGACGAGGAAGCCGCCGAAGATGTTGACCGCGGCGAAGGCGGCGGCCAGGGCGCCGGCGCCCTTGGAGACCCAGACATTGGCGGGGATCGCGCCGCCGCCGGCCAGGTCACCGCCGCCGCCGTTGGCCGCGGCGGCCAGCAGGGCGCCGACGATGATCACCGACGAGATGGCGTTGGTCACGGCCATCAGCGGCGTGTGCAGGGCGGGCGTCACGCTCCAGACCACGTAGTAGCCGACGAAGATCGCCAGCACGAAGATGGCCAGGCGAAAGACGGTGGGGTCGACGACGGTTTCCATCTTCGCGCTCTCTACTTCTTCTTCGGGGCGGACTTGGCGGCCGGCTTCGCGGCGGCCTTGGGTTTGGCGGGCGCCTTGGAGGCGGCCTTGGGAGCGGGTTTCGCCGCAGCCTTCGGAGCAGGCTTGGCCACGACCTTGGCCGCGGGTTTGGCGGCTGCCTTCGCGACCGGCTTCGCGGCGGCTTTCGGAGCGGCCTTGGCGACGGGCTTGGCTGCGGCCTTCGCCGGTGCGGCCGCCTTAGCAGGCACCGTCTTCAGCTGCTCATGGACAATCGCGCCGTCCTTCGTCACCAGCGCCGCCTTGAGAATCTCGTCCTCCAGGTCCGGCGCCAGCTTGCCGTCCTTGTCCAGCAGCAGGACGGCGAAGGCCATCAGGTTGCGGGCGTAGAGCGCCGAGGCGTCGGCGGCGATGCGGCCGGGCAGGTTGGGGATGCCCATGATCTTCGCGCCATTGGCCGTCTCGAACACCTGGCCGAGCTTGACGCCCTCGACGTTGCCGCCCTGTTCGACGGCCAGGTCGACGAGGATCGATCCCGGCTTCATCGACGCCACCTGGGCGGCGGTCACCAGACGCGGGGCCGGGCGGCCGGGGATCAGGGCCGTGGTGATGACGATGTCCTGCTTGGCGATGTGGCTGGAGACCAGCTCGGCCTGTTTGGCCTGGTACTCCTTGCTCATCTCCTTGGCATAGCCGCCGGCGGTCTGGGCGTTCTTGAACTCCTCGTCCTCGACGGCGAGGAACTTGGCGCCCAGGGACTCGACCTGTTCCTTGGTCGCCGGCCGCACATCCGTGGCGGTGACCACGGCGCCCAGGCGCCGGGCGGTGGCGATGGCCTGCAGACCCGCGACCCCGACCCCCATGACGAACACCTTGGCCGCGGCGACGGTGCCGGCGGCGGTCATCATCATCGGCATGGCCCGGCCATAGGCCTCGGCCCCCTCGATCACGGCGCGATAGCCGGCGAGGTTGGCCTGGCTGGACAGCACGTCCATCACCTGGGCCCGGGTGATCCGCGGCACGAACTCCATGGCGAAGGCCGAAGCTTTCGCCTTGGCCAGGCCCTCCAACGTGGCGCGGTCCGGGTAGGGATTGAGGGTGGCGACGACCATGGCGCCGGGCTTGAGCGCCGCGATCTCATCGGCTTCCGGCCCGCGCACCTTGAACAGCACGTCGGCCTTGCCGACGGCGTCCTTTAGCGATTTGGCGATGGACGCGCCAGCGGCGGCGTAGTCGGCGTCGGGGAAGGAGGCGGCGGTCCCGGCGCCCGCTTCGATGGTCACGGACCAGCCGGCAGCGATCAACTTCTTCGCCGTCTCGGGCGTCGCGGCGACCCGCGTTTCACCGGCTCGACGTTCGCGGGTGACGGCGATGACTGGCATGGAACTCCCCATCCGGACGCGTTTCGAGTCACGTCGCTTGGGAGCCTGTTTAGGGGATGATCTTGCCCCTTGTCGAGCCTGTCGATGGTGCGCTGCGAAGAACTATGCCGCGCCGCACCATTTCCAGCGAGCTTTAGTGCCCGCCGCCCGCTTTTTCGCGCAGCAGGAGAATGCCCGCGACCAGCACGACCAGGCCCGGGATCAGGCCGCCAAGGAAGCCCGCCGGCGTGCAGAACCACAGCGTCAGCATGAGAATCGCCGTGACAACCGCCAGCGAACCCCACTTCGTCAGGCCCATCACGGCATGATAGGTCGCGGTCTGCTCGGCGATGTCCATCTCGCCGCGGTGATATTCGGAAGCCATCGGTGTTTCCTGCGCTCTGATGGGCCGGGATTACTATGGGAGGGGCGTGGGCTCAAGGGGCGGGTTAGGGGCTAGGGAGTAGGGAGTAGGGAGTAGGGAGTAGCAAAGGGTAGGCGCGGCGTCGGCGGCGTGAACCGGCGAACTAGCCCCTAATCCCTAGCCCCTTCCCCAGGCCACCCCGCCAACAACCCCCGCAACGCCCCGACGAACGCCAGCGGCTGGTCGATCATCACGTGGTGATCGGCGTCGGGGATGGCGATCTGGGGTGAGCCCGGCGGCAAAAGGCCGCGCATGTAGTCGAGGATGTGCGGCTCGGCGAGGCGGGAGCGGTCGCCCCACATGATCGCCAGCGGACAGGTGATGTTCGCCAGCAGGGGCCCGCGATCCTCCATCATGAAGGACGACCACATGAAGGGGTCGAACCGCCAGGTCCAGCCGCCCTCGACCGCCTTCAGCGCGTTCCGGGCGATCCAGTCGGCGATGTAGGGGTTCTCGCAGCCCTGCGGCGGCGCCAGGCGGAATCGGCCCAGCGCCTCGGTGAGGGTCGGATAGACCCGGTTGGGCGTGACCCGCTTGGGCGGACCGCGCCATTCCAGCTCCGGCGGACGAACCATGGAATCGACCAGCACCGCCGCCCGCAGCCGGTCGCCGTACTTGCTGGCCGCCAGCATGGTCGGGAAGCCGCCGAAACTGTGGGCCACGAACACCGGCTTGCCGCCGGCGTTCAGACCGCCGGCCTCGGCCGCGGCGAAGGATTCCCGCGCGAACTGGTCGGCCGTGTAGGTCTCGCGCCAGTCGGATCGGCCCATGCCGCTCCAGCTGAAGGCGGCCACGCGCCAGTCTTTCGCGAACCACGGGGCGATGAAGGTCCACCAGTCGGCGCTGGCGCCGTTGCCGTGCAGCAGCAGCAAGCCCGGCTTGCCGATCTCGCCCCAGGTCAGCAGCTCGATGCTGGCCCCCTCGAAGTCGAAGTACGAGCGTTCCGGCGCGTCGGCCATGGCCGCGTCGAACCAGGGCGGGGCCGGCGGCTTTTCGCCGTTGAAGTCAGCGAGCGGGGCCGGGAATTCCGGCCAGGGCTTCTGGTCGTCAGGCATGGGCGCGCTCGGGGATCTTCAACGGCTCGGGCCGCGGGCCGACGACCTTGAACACCCCGGTGCCGGTCATCAGCAGCCGGTCGCCGGCCCAGATGCGCCCGCGCACGGTGTAGACGTCATCTTCCTCGGCGATCAGCTCGGCATCGCCCTCGACCCAGTCGCCCAGTTTGGCCGCCGAGAGAAAGTCGCAGGTCAGGCGGACGGTGACCCAGAAGTGCGACTTGCGCACCGAGATCACCCGCCCCCAGGCCATGTCGGCGAAACTCATCAGCATGCCGCCATGGCAGTTGGCCATGCCGTTGGTGTGATGCTCCTCGACCCGGAAGGCCAGGGTGCAGACGCCCTGGTCGTCATAGCGTTCGTACAACGGTCCGATCTGGCGGCCAAAGCCGCGGGACCAGTTCAGAAGTTGATAGCCGGGCGGAACGTCGCCCGTCTGGGATTCAGTGAGATCGTCGGACATGACCCGACTCTAACAAGCGTTTGATTGTGGGGGAAGCGGCGCGGACCGGTAGGGGACATGTACCGCAGGTACGTGTCCCCGATCAGCGCTTGTCGGGGACACGTACCGAAGGCGGTACATGTCCCCTCAGTCAGACCAGCGCTTCAAACTCTTCCACCAGCCGGGCGATGTCGCGGCAACCGGCGGCCCAGAATTCCTTCTTGCGCGGGTCGAGCCCGAACGGAGCCAGCGCCTCGACGTAGGTCTTCGTCCCGCCGGCGGCCAGGAGCTCCTCGTAGAGCGGGGCGAAGCCGGACGGGTCCTCGCGGCGCTTCTCCATCAGGGCCCGCACCAGCAGGTCGCCGAAGGCGTAGGCGTAGACATAGAAGGGCGCGTGCACGAAGTGGCTGACATAGGCCCAGTAGTGCTCGTAGCCGCTGTTCAGCCTGATCGCCGGGCCGAGGCTTTCGCCCATCACCGACAGCCACAGCGCGCCGATCTCGTCAGGCGACAGCTCGCCCTCCTGGCGAGCGTCGTGGAAGCGGGTCTCGAACTGGTGGAAGGCGATCTGGCGGACCACCGAGTTCAGCCCGTCCTCGATCTTGCCGGCCAGCAGGGCGCGGCGGTCGGCGGGGCTCGCCTCGGCCAGCAGCCGCTCGAACACCAGCCCCTCGCCGAAGATCGAGGCGGTCTCGGCCAGGGTCAGGGGCGTGTCGGCCAGCAGGGTGCCCAGCGGCGCGCAGAGGGTCTGGTGCACCGCGTGGCCCAGCTCATGGGCCAGGGTCAGCACGTCCCGCCGCTCGCCCATGTAGTTGAGGAACACATACGGATGCCGGGTGGCCGTCACCGGATGGCTGTAGGCCCCCGACTGCTTGCCGGGCCGCGGCCGGGCGTCGATCCACGGGCTGGCGAAGAAGGTCCGCGCCTGATCGGCGAACTTCGGGGCCAGGGCCGAGAAGCTCTCCAGCACCACCCTCTTGGCCTCGTCCCAGCCGTACTGGCGGGGCGCGGCGGCGTCGAGCGGGGCGTTGCGGTCCCAGTAGTCGAGGGTCTTGCGGCCCATGATCCTGGCCTTGGCGGCATAGTAGCGGTGGCTGGTGGCGGCATAGGCCTCGGTGACCGCCTCGGCCATGGCGTTCACCGCTTCGGCGTCGACCTCGTTGCCGAGGTGTCGCGACTGGGCCGGATAGTCGAATTTGCGCCAGCGATCCTCGACCTGTTTCTCGAAGGCCAGGGTGTTCAACACCAGGGCCATGGTCGGGGTGCGGTCGTGCAGCGCCTCGGCCAGGCCATTGGCCGCCGCCTTGCGCCGCGCCGCCGACGGATCGGACAGGCGGTTGAGGGCCTCGGGCAGGGTCAGGTACTCACGTCCAACCTTGGCGGTCAGCTTGGCCAGGGTCTCGTCATACAGCCGCGACCAGTTGGCCACCGCCGGGCCGCGGTCGATCAGCAGCCGCTCCAGGTCCGCCGACAGTTCGTGCGGCCGGGTCAGGCGCAGGCGGCGGATCCACGGCGTCCAGCGGGCGGCGGGCGGAAAGGCCGTCAGCGCCGCCTCCAGCTCCGCGTCCTCCAGCTCATTGAGTTCGAGGGTGAAGAACAGGCTCTCGGCCGCGATCTGCGACGAGCGGGTGCGCAGGTCGCCCTCGAACCTCGCCCACTCCGGATCGTCCCGCGCCGTCGAAGCGGCCAGGGAGGCGTAGGCCCCGACGGTCCACAGGCCGTTGGTGGCGTCCTCGTACAGGCGGACGCCCTGGTCGATCAGGGCGCCGAGCGCCGCGGCGTCCGCGCGGCTGGCGACGAACCGGCCCTTCAGCGCGATCAGGGCGTCGTTAGCCTTCTTCGCCTCGGCGATATCCAGCTCGATGCGCGGATCGACGCGGCTGGCGTAGAGGTCGGCGAGACTCCACTCGGGCAGGGTCTCAAGGGCGGGCGGTTTGACGGGCGCGTTCATGGGCGGGGATATGGACCGGAGGGCTGGAGGCTGCAACGCCCTGCGTCCTTCGACACGGCCCTGCGGGCCTGCTCAGGATGACGTCCATTTGTATTCGTCATGCTGAGCAGCGCTCAAAGAGCGCGTGTCGAAGCACGCAACCTGCCGATGAAGGCCGACCGCGCCTAGACAAACCCCTTCCGCTTCCACCAGCCGATCACCAGCTCCGGCCACACCGCCACCGGCTTGCCCGCCGTGAAGCGCAGGCCGAAGCCGTGGCCGCCTTCCTCGAAGAGGTGCATCTCTGTCGCCACCTTCGCGGCGCGCAGGGTGTCATGGAGGCGCAGACTGTTTTCCACCGGCACGGAGGCATCGTCGCCGGCATGCAGCAGGAAGGTCGGCGGACCGTCCGCGCGGGCGTTATCCTCAAGCGACCAGCGACGCTCCTGGTCCGGCGTCGGCGCCGCGCCCAGCAGCTGCTCGCGGGAGCCGGCATGGGCGAACGGGGCGTGCAGGGTCGCCACCGGGTACATCAGCATCGACAGGTCCGGTCGCGCCGACAGGCCGTCGACGGCGTCGGCCGGAGCGTAGACGGGCCGATCCCACATCAGGCTCAGGCAGCCGGCCACATGACCCCCGGCCGAAAAGCCCATCACCCCGACGCGCCTGGGATCGCGGGCCATCGACCGCACCAGCCGCAGGGCCCGCTGGGCGTCCTGCAACGGCGCGGCCGGTCCCGCCGCCCAGCCGTCGGCCGGCAGGCGGTAGGTGGCGACGTAGACGGTGACCCCGGCGGCGGCGAAGCGTTCGGCGCATTCGTAGCCCTCCTTGTCCATCACCACCCACCTGTAGCCGCCGCCTGGCGTCATCAGCAGGGACGCGCCATTGGGTTTCGCCGGCTCGAAGACGGTCAGGGTCGGGATGCGGACGTGCTTCACGTAGCGGTCGCGCAGCGGGTTGGGCCGCGGATTGCGCTCGACCACCTCCTCGACGACGAAAACGCCCTCTCCGCCCGGCGGCCCGT
>JACRBD010000250.1 GCA_016234625.1 Caulobacterales bacterium
CGCTTCGAGAAGAGCGCCATCATCCTCGAGATCGACCGGGTCGAGGCCATGCTCAAGCGCAGCGAGGCCCTGCGGGGCGACCGCTTCGACAAGGGCCAGCGCATCCGGGTGGTCATCGTGGCCGTGGACAAGAGCGCCAAGGACCCCCAGGTCCAGGTGAGCCGCACCGACCCGCGGCTGCTCATCAAGCTGTTTGAGAACGAAGTCCCCGAAATCCACGACGGCACTGTGGTCATCAAGAGCTGCGTGCGCGAAGCGGGCGACCGGGCCAAGGTGGCCGTCCACAGCCTCGATCCGGATGTCGATCCGGTCGGCGCCTGCGTGGGCCTGAAGGGCAGCCGCGTGCAGGCCATCATCCGCGAACTGAAGAACGAGAAGATCGACATCGTCCGCTACGACGAGGACATCTCCCACTTCATCGCCAACGCGCTGAATCCGGCCAAGGCGATCCGGGTCAACATCTCCGATCCCGAAAGCCGCAGGGTCGAGGTGATCGTGGACGACGAGCAGCTGAGCGTGGCCATCGGCAAGCGCGGCCAGAACGTTCGGCTGGCGGCCAAGCTCACCGGCTGGAACATCGACGTCCGCAGCGAGCTCGAGAAGCGCCGCGAAGCCGAGGTGGCGATGGGCATCGCCCTTCCCGTGGTGGAACCCGAAGCCGCCTCTGCATTTGTCCCCGCGGTCGCGACATCGACGCTGCTCCAGGAACTCGGCCCGCTGGAGGGGCTGGACGACGCCCTGGCAGAAAAGCTCGCCGAGGCCGGTTATCTGGACGCGAAATCCCTTTACACTGTGACTGTCGAGCAGCTCATGGCCCTGGAAGGCATCACCCAGGACATCGCATTTCGTCTGATCGACAGCGTGCATGCGCGCTTCGACGGCTGAAGCCCGCACGGCCATTCCGGCCTCCGAGGTAGACCCACACATGCTCCGCATCAACCAGTTCGCCAAAGAAATGGGCGTCCCCAATCAGGAGATCATCGATCTCCTCGAGAAACGCCTGGGCGTCACCGGAAAAAGCCACAGCTCCAACCTGAGCGAGGAGCAGGCCCAGCAGCTCAAGCGCGCCCTCGATGGCCGCGGCCGGGGCGAGGAAGACGGCGCCCCGCTCGCCCGCCACAAGCCGACCGCCACCGTCAAGGTGGTGAAGACGGCGGCGAAGCCTCCGGAACCCGCCCCCGAACCGCCGGCCCCGCCGAAGTCCGCGCCCATCCTGCTCAAGAAGGCCGAGCACCGGCCGGCCGAACCCGTCCAGGCGGCGCCGTCGGCCCCGCCCGCTCCGGTGGAGGCCCCGCCGCCCAGCCCGGCGCCGGTCGTCGAAGAACCGACGCCAGCCGCGGCTCCCGCGGCGGTCCAGGCCGTCGTTCCCGAACCGGCTGCTCCCAGTCCGGTGGAAGTGTCCGCCGAACCGCCCGCAGAAACCACCGCGGCCCCCGCCTTTTCCAGGCTCCGCATCAGTGAAACCGCCGCCCCGGCGCCGAAGCCCCAGGAACCCGCCCGCTACATCCAACTGCCGCCCCAGGCGCCCGCCAAGGTCAAGCCGGAGCCGGGAGCCAAGCCCATGGTCCAGCGCCCCGGCCAGTCGTCCCAGGTTCAGCGCTCCGGGATGCCGCAGCCCGAGAAGACCGTGCTTCCCATGGCGACCAATACCGGCAAGGGCGAGGTGATGAAGCACGAGGCGCTGCCGCCGGTCACGTCCAAGCGGCTGTCCAACCTGCCTTCCATCGCCGACCTTCGTCCGGACCAGGGCTTCTCCCGCATCAAGATGGCGGACGCACCGACGCCGACCGCCCGCCCGCAGCAGCCCCCCAGGTACATCCAGCTTCCGCAGCAGCGTCCGGGTCCGGGCAGTTCCAGCCGGCCCGGCGGCCCTGGCGCGCGTCCCGGCGGTCCCGGCCGGCCCGGAATGGGTCCGCGTCCCGGTGGCCCTGGCCGACCCGGAATGGGTCCCCGTCCCGGTGGTCCCGGCCGACCCGGAATGGGCCGGCCCGGCACCGGCCCCGCGCCGGGTCCGATCGATCCCAACGCGTCCAAGGGCCCCGGCCGCACCGCCCA
>JACRBD010000251.1 GCA_016234625.1 Caulobacterales bacterium
CGGCCGCCTCGGGCGCGCTGGAGAACGACGGCCAGATGCCGGACGTCGCCAGCCTGCGCATCCCGGTCCGCTATCTCGCCAACCTGCTCACCGCCGGCAACGAACCGCCGGTGGTTACGGCGCTGGAGCGGATGCTGGCCATGCGCGGCTTCATGCGGGCCCGCACCGTGGAGGGGGTCACCGACCATGCCCTGGCCGCCCGGGTCGGTCTGACCGCCGCCCAGATCGAGGAGATGTACCGGTACATGGCGATCGCCAACTACGAGGACCGGTTCGTCATCCCCACCACCCACCGCGAGACCGCCGAGGACGCCTACGACCTGCGCGGCGACTGCGGCTTTTCGTTCGGCAACGGCTGTTCCGGCGGCCGCACCGAAGTTGGCCTGTTCGGTTCCGACCCGCGCTCGCGCGCCAAGCCCGTCATGGAGGTCTGAGATGGCCCTGACCTACAAGGCCCTGGCCGTCCTGCTGGCCTATCCGACCGCCGACACCCAGGCCCTCGCCCCGGCCGCCATCCAGGCGATCGAGGACGAGGGCATGGTCCCGGTGCAGGTCCGGCGCTCGCTCGCCCGGTTGGCCGAGGAGCTGGTGGATGGCGACATGTTCGAGCTGCAGGAACGCTATGTCTGGCAGTTCGACCGCACCCGGTCCCTGTCGCTGAACCTCTACGAGCACGTCCACGGCGAGAGCCGCGATCGCGGCCAGGCCATGGTCGCCCTGCTGGAGCTGTACCGCAGCAAGGGCGTGGAGCTGTCGGCCAACGAGCTGCCCGACAACCTGCCGGTGTTCCTCGAATTCCTGTCCCTGTTGCCCGAAGCCGAAGCGGCCTCGCTGCTGGGCGAGGCGGCGCACGTCCTGGCCGCCATGGGCGAGCGCCTGCACAAGCGCCAGAGCCCCTATCGCGCGGTGTTCGGCGCCCTGACGGCGCTGGCCGGCGCCAAGGCCGACGCCGAGGCGCTGGCCTCACTGATGCAGGAGCCGGACGACGACCCGGGTGACTTCGAAACCCTCGACCGGCTGTGGGCCGAGACGGCCGTCACCTTCGGTCCGTCGGACGTCGGCTGCCCCAAGGCCGAAGACCTTGTCCGCGCGATGAACGCCAATCCCGCGCCCGCGCCCCGGCGCGTCGGCGCGGCCTGAGGAACGGACGATGAGCCTCAACTACATCCTGTTCGGCATCTATCCCTACATCGCCCTGTCGGTGCTGGTCATCGGCTCGGTGCTGCGCTTCGACCGCGAGCAGTACACCTGGCGCACCGGATCCTCGCAGCTGCTCCGGCGGCGTCAGCTGGTGCTGGGATCGGTGCTGTTCCATGTCGGCGTGCTGGCGATCTTCGCCGGCCACTTCGTCGGCCTGCTGACCCCGATCGCGGTGTGGGACGCCCTGGGCGTGCCGCACTCGGCCAAGCAGATGCTGGCCATCGTCGCCGGCGGCGGGGCTGGGGCCATGTGCCTGGTCGGCGGGCTCATGCTGCTGCACCGACGGCTGTTCGACTCACGCATCCGCGCCACCACCACCTTCGGCGACACCGGCATCCTGATCATGCTGATGGGCCAGCTGCTGCTGGGCCTGTCGACCATTCCCCAGTCCCTCAAACACATGGACGGGCATGAGATGGTCAAGTTCATGGGCTGGGCCCAGGGCGTCTTCACCCTGCGCCCCGGCGCCGCCGATCTGCTGACCGAGGTGCACTGGGTGTTCAAGATCCACATCGTGCTGGGTCTGACGATCCTGCTGGTGTTTCCGTTCACCCGGCTGGTCCACATGCTGTCGGCGCCCGTCTGGTACCTGAACCGCCGGGGCTGGCAGCTGGTCCGCACCCGGGGCGCTATGCCGCCACCCCGCGCCGCCGCCCGCCGTCCGGGAGGCCCGTCATGAGCGCCGCCCTCCGCTATGTGGTCACCGACGGAGTCCAGATCCCCGAGAGCCTGATCGCCCAGGAAGCCCAGAACCACCCGGGCGAGTCGCCCGAGGAGGTCCGCGCCGCGGCCGCCCACGCATTGGCGGTCAGGGCCCTGCTGCTCGAGGGCGCCGCCGAGCTGGGCCTGATCGCCGAGCCGGAGCTGGATGAGCGCGGTCGGGAGGAAACTCCTGAAGAGGCGCTCGTCCGGGCGGTTCTGGCCGAGGAAGTCGATCCCGAAACCCCGACCGAGGCGGAGTGCCGGCGGGTCTATGACGCTACGCCCGGTCGCTTCCGCACGCCGGTCCTCTATGAGGCCTCGCACATCCTCTTCGCCATCGAGGGCGAGGGCGACACCGCCGTGGAGGCCGCCCGGCTGGCGGCCGAGACCGTCGGACAGGTGCTGCGGGAGACGCCGGCGCGGTTCGCCAGTCTCGCGCGGGAGCATTCGGCCTGTCCGTCCGGCACGGTTGGCGGTTCGCTCGGCCAGCTGGGTCCGGGCGACCTGGTGCCGGAGGTCGAGCGGGCTTTCGCCGCGCTGCTGCCGGCGCAGATTTCGTCGACCCCTGTGCGGTCCCGTTTCGGCTGGCACATCCTGCGCCTCGACCGACGTATCGAGGGGCGCCAGTTGCCGTTCGAACAGGTCGCCGGCCGCATCCGCATGCACCTGGAAAGCCGCGCCTGGGTCGCCGCAGCGGTGCAGTACGTCTCCGACCTGACCGCCCGCGCGCGCTCACGCGGCGTGGGCCTGGTGATCTCCGCCGACGGCGACCTGTCCGAGGGCGCGACCCTG
The DNA here is from genome assembly GCA_016234625.1 of Caulobacterales bacterium. GTDB lineage: Bacteria > Pseudomonadota > Alphaproteobacteria > Caulobacterales > Caulobacteraceae > Caulobacter. Next base: position 2,695 of record JACRBD010000251.1, read on the forward strand.
GGCGACATGATCGCCGACGAAGCCGCCGCGCCCCGCCTGTTGTCCTGGCTCTCCGCGACAGACGCCGGCCTGCTCGAACGAATCGAAACCGCCGCCGCCGGCGACGGCGCGGCGCCGGCCGACTGGGTCCGGACCGCCGTCGCCGACTTCGTCCAGGGCGGCGACGACGAAGCCTGGACCCGCGTTATCTCCGCGGCCCAGGGGGCCGACGATCCGGCCCTCTCGGCCCTCGGCGCGATCCTCAAGTCGCGGCTGGTTCCCGCCAAATCCACCTTCACCCTCATCCGGAGACGTTGACCGCCATGCGCCGTCACCCCGCTGCCCTGCTGCCCCTCGCCATCGCCGCCCTGTCGGCGCCCGGCCTCGCCCATGCCGCCGAGGGGCAAGGCGACTGGATCGTCGATGCGCGCCTGCGCTACGAGTTCGTTGACCAGGCGGGCTTCGCCAACGAGGCCGACGCCCTGACCCTGCGCACGCGGCTGGGCTACGAAACCCCGGCCTGGAACGGCTTCAAGGCGCTGGTGGAGGGGGAGAACGTCACCGCCCTGTCGGACCGCTACAACAGCACCACCAACGGTCAGACGACCTATCCGACCGTGCTCGATCCGGAGACCACCGAGCTCAACCGCGCCCAGGTCTCCTGGACGGGCGCGCGAGCCAATGTCGTCGTCGGCCGCCAGCGCATCGTGCTGGGCAACGCCCGCTTCGTCGGCAATGTCGGCTTCCGCCAGAACGAGCAGACCTTCGATGCGGTGAAGGCCACGTTCAAGGTCAACCCGACCACGAGCGTCAGCTGGATCTATGTCGACCGGGTCCGGCGCATCCTCGGCGACGACAGTCCGCAGGGTGAATGGGACAGCGACTCCCATCTGGTCCAGATGGAGACCAAGACCCCGGCCGGCCAGCTGACCGCCTATGGCTATCTGCTCGATTTCGAGACCGCCCCGCTGCAGTCCAGCGCCACCTGGGGCGCCCGGTTGACCGGCTCGCGGCCGCTGGCCTCGGGACCGTCGGTCACCTGGGAGGTCGAGTACGCCCGCCAGGGCGACTACGGGTCCAACCCGGCCGATTTCGACCTCGACTATCTGGCCCTGTCGGCCGGGCTGAAGAAGGACGCCCGCTATGTCTCCGTGGGGCTGGAGCGCCTGGACGGCAACGGCGTGCGCGGGTTCGGCACGCCGCTGGCGACCCTGCACGCCTTCAACGGCTGGGCCGACCTGTTCCTGGCCACCCCGGCCAACGGACTGACCGACCTCAACCTGAAGGCCGGGACCACGGTCCCGGTGGGCGCGCGCAAGCTCAAGCTGGCGGCGGCGATCCACGATTTCTCCGACGCGGACGGCGGCCTCGACTACGGCAGCGAGATCGACGCCTCGGCCACCCTGCCGCTGACGCCGAAGCTGTCGTTCGAGATGAAGGCCGCCCGGTTCAACGGCGACACGCCCGCCTTCGCCGACCGCACCAAGGTTTGGGTCACCCTTGAGCTGAAGCTGTGACCCGGGTCGGAGAGGTTGGTCTGCACGAGGCCCACGACGGGATCGAGCCGATCTCGCCGGAGCTGATGGCGACCCCTCTCGACTTCTTCTTCGCTGAACACTTCCGCCACCGGCAGCTTTGCGCGCTGATCGACCGGCTGAGCACGACGACCTTCTTCGACCCCGGGCCGATCGCCGAGGTGGTCGACTTTCTGAGGTTCGAGGCGCCGATCCACATCATCGACGAGGAGGAGGACCTCTTCCCGCTCCTGCGTCGCCGCTGTCTCCCCGAAGACGATGTCGAGGGCGTGCTCGGCGTGCTGTCGGCCGAACACAAGACCGACGCCATTCTGGGTCGGGGCGTGCGAGACTATCTTGAGCATTGCCTCGACACCCGCGCCGCGCCCGGCGCCAATATGGACGGGCGGCGGGATTTGGCCGCCTTCGCCGCCCAGGAGCGCCGCCACCTGGCGCTGGAGAACGCCGTGGTCCTGCCGATCGCGCGCCAGCGCCTGACCCCGGAGGACCTGACCGGTCTCGCCCGCCGACTGGCCGCGCGACGGGGCATGGCGCCGGGGGAGACGGGCGGGTGATCGCCGAACTGTTCGACCGCAACCTGCGCTGGGCCGCGGGCCGCGCGCGGGTCGATCCGGAGTATTTTCGCCGGCTGGCGAGCCAGCAGGGGCCGGAGTATCTGTGGATCGGCTGCTCGGACAGCCGCGTCCCGGCCAACGAGATCGTCGGCCTCGACCCGGGCGAGCTGTTCGTCCACCGCAATGTCGCCAACCTCGCCCCGCCGCAGGACGCCAACTTCCTGTCGGTGCTGCAGTTCGCGGTCGAGATCCTCAAGGTTCGCCACATCATCGTCTGCGGCCACTACGGCTGCGGCGGCGTGCGGGCGGCGGTGTCCGGCGAGCGTCACGGCCTTATTGACCACTGGCTGCAGCCGGTGTCCTGCCTCTGCCGCCGTGATGCGGCCGAGCTGCGCGGCATTCTCGATTTCGACGCCCGGGTGAACCTGGTCTGCGAACGCAATGTCCTCGCCCAGGTGGCGAGCCTCGCCGACAACCCCTTCGTCCGTGACGCCTGGGACCGGGGCCAACCCCTGTCGATTCACGGCTGGATCTATTCCATCCAGGACGGCCTGCTGCGGGATCTCGAAACCACGATTGAAAACGTTGAGGGCCGGGGCGGTGCTTCGCCCAAGGCTCCCCGCGGCAGAGCGCGCCGGAGTCGCGCGGGATAGCGCCGGATCAGCCCGCCCTTTGGCCGGCGAACGTCTTGCGCAGGGAGTCGTCCACCCGAACGAGCATCTCCTTCGCCGCCTCGCGGGTCAGGGTCGAAAGGACGCTCCCGAGATGGACATGGCCCGACACCTCAAGGCCGGTCACCGCCGCCAGATGACGGTCGAAGCCGGTCATCAGCGCCTGAAGCGCGCCGGTGCTCTCCACCCACTCCTCCGGCGCGCCAGAGGTTGAAATGGTCATCAGGGTCTTGCCACCCAGCAGACCTTCCGTGCCGCCGGAGCCGGGGCGATAGCCAAAGCCCATGCCGAAGACGCGATCGACATAGCCCTTGAGAACGGCCGGCGGGGCGTTGAACCAGAAGGGGTAGACGAAGATGAGGCTGTCCACGTCGGCCAGGCGTTTCCGCTCGGCCACGACGTCAGGCGCGGGTGCGAAGCCTGTATGGACGGGAATTTCCCCGGACTGGAGCCGCGGGTCGAAGTCCATCTTGTAGAGGTCCCGCACGATCACTTTGTGGCCCAGCGCGCGCAGGGTGGCCGCGCAGGTTCTGGCGATGGACGCGCAGAAGCTCTTCGACTTGGGGTGGGCGAGGATGATGGCGTGTTTCATGTCTGGTTCCCGACGGGGCGACTCTGGACGATCAGACCGGTCGCGAGCCGGCCAGGGTGAACGCGCGCGGTCAGGCGCCGCGCCGACCCAGATCCTCCGCCAGGGCCAGCCATCTGGCCTTGGTTTGCGGCGCGTCGGCCTGGGCGCCGCCGAGCAGGGTGTGGCGCACCGGGGTGACGCCGGTCACCAGGAACAGCCCCTTCTCCAGCCCGGCGAGACCATGGCCGCCGAGCACGAAGCTGAACACCGGCGTTGGCATGCCCATGGTCACGATCAGCCGGGCCGACTTGCCGGTCAGCACGCTCGACATGGCCGCCTGCGGGGAGCTCCAGGAGAAACCATAGCGCAGCAGCTGCTCGAAGAATCCTTTCAGCAGGGCGGGGGGCGAGCCGAACCAGATGGGAAACACGAACACCAGATGCTGGGCGTGTTTCACCGCTTCCTGGGCGCGGGCCATGTCCTCGGTCACAGCGCCGGACTTGTAGTCCTCCAGCGACCGGATCAGCGGAAAATCGAGCGAGCCGATATCCAGGCGGTCAACCTCGAAGCCAGCCGCTCTGGCCCCCTGGACATAGGCCTCCGCCAGGGCCGCGCAAAGGTGCGTCGCCGCCGGATCAGGATGGCCGTTGATCACCAGTATGCGTTTGCCGGAAGCCATGATGTCACCGCGCCGTATAGCCGCCGTCGATCACCAGCTCGGCGCCGGTGACGAACTTCGCCTCGTCCGAGGCAAGGTAGACCACGCCCCAGGCGATGTCGTCGGGTTCGCCGATGTGGCCGAGTGGATGGAGCGCGTCCGCGGCCTTTCGGCCCTCCTCGACCTCGCCCTGACGCTCCAGGTGGTGCTGCACCATCGGCGTCCAGATGAAGCCCGGGTGGATCGAGTTCACCCGGATCCGGTCTGGCGCATAGATCAGCGCATCGGTCTTTGACATCAGGCGCACGGCCCCCTTGGAGGCATGGTAGGGCGGTACGTCCGCGCCGCCGACCAGGCCGTAGATCGACGACAGGTTGATGATGCTGCCGCTGCCAGCGCGCTTCAGGTGCGGGATGGCGTGCTTGGTGCAGAAGAACACGCCCTTGACGTTGATCCCCTGGACGTAGTCCCACTCGGCCTCGGTGACTTCATGGGTCGGCTTGTTGGTCCCCGACACGCCGGCGTTGTTGACCAGCACGTCGATGCGGCCGTAACGGGCGGCGACCGCGTCGATGGCGCCGGCCACCTCGGCTTCGCTGGACACGTCGCAATGCCAGAACTGGGCCTCGCCGCCGCTGGCGCGGATGTCGCGGGTCAGGTCGCCGCCTTCCTTGTCCATCATGTCCAGCACCGCCACGGCGGCGCCTTCCCCGGCCATGCGGATCGCGGCCGCGCGGCCCAGTCCGAGGGCGGCTCCGGTGACGATGGCGACCTTGCCCGAAAGTCTGTTCATGTCGTTCCAACCTTGACGCCGTCTCGGGGAGCGATGCTCACGAACGTCACGGTGGTCCCAACGCGAGGGACCCGCCTTGACCTGCCTCAAGGCGGCGGCGCGCCGGAAAGCGATGCTGCCGCCATGGGGAACGCGGGATGAGCGCCTTGACCGGCAAGGACGATGGACTGACGGCGGCATCCGTTCCCTCGGGCGCGGTCGGTGTCCTGAAGGTTCGCCCCCTGGGCCTGGACAGTTTTCGCGAGAACGTCGTCCTGCTCTCCCGCTGCAGCCATGTGCTGCGCCCCGAACGCCTGCGCGGCTCGCGCCGGGTCGAACTGACCGCCATGGGCCGGACCCTGCTGGCCACCACGATGATCGCCGACGGCGCGCTCCTGGAGCCGGACGAGATCGGCTTGCCCCAGCCGCTGTTCCGCCGGCTCGGAGTGCAGGCGGGCGACCCGGTCCAGCTCGCGCCCGCCCGCCCGCCCGCCAGCCTCGCGGCCATCCGCGCCAAGGTCGATGGGCTGGCGCTGGACGACACGACCCTCGCCGCGGTCGCCCGCGACCTGGCCGATCACCGCTGGAGCGACATGGAGGTGACCGCCTTCCTCGTCGCCTGCGCCCGCTTCATGTCGCCGGAGGAGACTCTCGGCCTGACCCGGGGGATGATCGCGGCCGGGTCCAGGCTTCGCTGGGATGGTCGCCTGGTGGTCGACAAGCACTGTATCGGCGGAATTCCCGGCAACCGGACCTCGCTGATCGTCGCGCCGATCGTCGCCGCCCACGGCCTGTTGATGCCCAAGACCTCCTCGCGGGCCATTACCTCGCCGGCCGGCACCGCCGACACGATGGAAGTGCTGGCGCGGGTCGATCTCTCCGAAGAGGAAATGCGGCGGGTCGTCGAGACCTGTGGCGCCTGCATCGTCTGGGGCGGACGGGTGAATCTGTCCCCGGCGGACGATGTGCTGATCTCGGTGGAGCGGCCCCTGTCCATCGACACACCCGAGCAGATGGTCGCCTCGATCCTGTCGAAGAAGATCGCCGCCGGGGTCGGGCGGCTGGTGCTGGACCTGCCGATCGGACCCTCGGCCAAGCTGCGCGACAGCCGCGCGGCCCTGCGGCTCAGGAAGCTGTTCGAGTTCGTCGCGACCAACCTGGGTCTCGAGATCGAGGTGATCTTCACCGACGGCGCCCAGCCGATCGGTCGCGGCGTCGGGCCGGTGCTGGAGGCGCGGGATGTCATGGCGGTCCTCGCCAACCATCCCGCCGCGCCGGCTGACTTGCGGGAGAAAGCCATCCGCCTGGCCGCCAGGGTGCTGGACGCCGATCCTGACCTGCCCGGCGGCCGCGCCGAGGCCCGCGCGCGGGAGCTGCTGGACTCAGGCGCCGCGCGCCGGTCGATGGACGCCATCATTGAAGCCCAGGGGGCCTCTCCGCTGACCGCGGTCCTCGGCGCCCTGGAACATGAGGTCCTGGCGGAGCGGCCCGGACCGGTGACGGCGGTCGATTGCCTGCGGATCGCCAACATCGCCCGGCTGGCCGGTGCGCCGACCGATGCCGGGGCCGGGGTGGAGATCCTCCACCGCATCGGCGATGTGGTCCGGCGCGGCGACCCGCTCTACCGGATCCATGGCTCCGACTCGTCCGACTTCGCCTTCGCCGTCGAGGCCGCCGGGATCGACGGCGGATTCAGGATCGCGTCGTGAGCCGCCTCCAGGTCCATGGTTTCGCCGAAGACGCCGCCGCGGTCGAGCGGCTGGCCGGCCGGCTGGCGGTCCCGCCCGGCCTGATCGACCTGCACCGGTTTCCGGACGGGGAGGTGCTGCCGACCGTACCACTGACCGGCGCCGCGACGGTGATCCTCTATCGGTCGCTGCATGACGCCAACCAGAGACTGGTGTCGCTGCTGCTCGCCGCCGACGCCTGTCGCCGGTCCGGTGTGACACGGCTCGTGCTGGTCGCGCCCTACCTCTGCTACCTGCGGCAGGACGCCGTGTTCCAGCCCGGTCAGCCCCTCAGCCGCGACCTGGTCGGCCGCTGGCTCGGCGCGGCGTTCGATCGGGTGGTGACGGTGCAGGCGCACCTCCACCGCACGACCGACCTCTCCGACGTCTTCGGCGTCCCGGCCGAAAGCCTTTCCATCTCCGCCGACCTCGCTGCCCTGGCCGCGGAAGACGACCGGCCACTGGTCGTGGGACCGGACATCGAGTCCCGACCCCTGGTCGAACAGGCGGCGAGGCGGCTGGGAACCGACTGGATCACCTTCGACAAGACAAGGCTGGGCGATCGTCAGGTGCGGCTGATGCTGCCGTCGCCGGACAGGGTCGCGGGCCGCGCCGTCCTCATCCTGGACGATGTCTGCTCAAGCGGCGGAACCCTGGAACGCGCCATCGCCCTCCTGCGCCAGGCGGGCGCCAGGTCGATCGACATCGCGGTGGCGCACGCCCTGTTCGAAGCAGATGTCGAAGCCCGGCTGCGCGCGGCCGGCGCCCGCCGGATCCTCTCCAGCGAATCCGTACCCCATCCCACCAACGCGATGGAGCTGGCCGAGGTCCTCGCCGCCGCCCTTCGCGCGGAGACCACGGCATGACCCCTTCGATCACCTTCCACGGCGCGGCTGGCTGCGTCACCGGCTTCTGCGCCGAGCTGCGCGTCGAGGGGGCGAGGATTCTCGTCGACTGCGGCATGTTCCAGGGCTCGAAAACCCTCAAGAGCCTCAACTACGAGGACTTTCCCTTCGACGCGGCGAGCATCGACGCGGTGCTGCTGACCCATGCGCACATCGACCACTCCGGCTTGCTGCCCAAGCTCATGCTGGCCGGTTTCAAGGGTCCGATCTACTGCACCGCCGCCACGCGCGACCTGTGCGCGGTGATGCTGGCCGACGCGGGCGGCATCCAGGAGAGCGAGGTCAGACACCTCAACCGCCGCAATCAGCGGCGCGGCCGGCCGACCATCGAACCGATCTACACCGAACGGGACGCCCGTCGGATCATGGACCAGTTCGAGCGGGTCAAGCTGGGTGAGACCGTCGAGGTCGCTCCGGGCGTCAGCGCGGTCTACTGGGAGGCTGGCCACATCCTCGGCGCGGCCTCGATCGAGGTGAACCTGCCGGGCGAGGATGGCCCGCTGCGCCTGTTCTTTTCGGGTGATCTGGGGCCGGGCGGCAGCGAGTTCGTCGCCGACCCCCAGGGACCGGCCGGCATCGACCACCTGATCATCGAGTCGACCTACGGCGACCGTGAGCGGATCGTCGCCGACGCCGCGTCCCGGCGGCGCATGCTGGCGGCGGCGCTTCGCGAGGCGCACGAGGCCGGCGGGCCGCTGCTGATCCCGGCCTTCGCCGTCGAACGCACCCAGGAGCTGCTGGCCGACCTGCTGGCGGTGATGGACAGCGGCGACGCGCCGAGCGGCGACATCTTCCTCGACTCGCCCCTGGCCATCGAGGCCACCGAGGTGTTCCTGCAGCGGGGCTGGAACCCGGCCGCCGGCCGCAATCCGTTCGAGGACGTGCGGCCGTCTGATCGCCTGCGCTTCCTCGACAAGCCCTGGGACAGCGACGGCCTGGACCGCCTGAAGGGCTGGCATGTCATCCTGGCCGCCAGCGGCATGTGCGACGCTGGCCGTATCCGAAAGCACCTTAAACGGCTGCTCTGGCGCAAGGAGACCACCGTCCTGCTGTCCGGCTTCCAGGCCGTCGGCACCTTGGGCCGCCTGCTGGCCGACGGCGCGAACCGGGTGACCATCGAGGGCGAGGAAATCCGGGTCCGCGCCAGCATCAAGATGCTCGACGTCTATTCCGGGCACGCCGACGCCAGGGGGCTGGAGGCCTGGGCTCTGGCCAGGCGGCCGATCGCGGGCTCGGTGTTCATGGCGCATGGCGAGCCCCATGCGGTGGAGGGTCTGCGCGAGCGGCTGGTCGCGGCGGGCTTCCCGGCTGACCAGCTCGTCGCGCCGAGGCTCGACGAAACCTTCAGTCTCGGCAAGGGTCGCGCGCTGGCGACCGAGGGCGCCGCGCCGCGCATCCCGCCGGACGCGGCGGCGGCCCTGGACTGGCACAACGCCCGGACCCGGTTGCTCATGGCTCTGAACGAGGTGCTGGAAAACGCGCCGGACGACGCCGCCCGAGAGGCCCTGATCGCCCGCCTCCGCAAGGACCTCGGCGGACCCCTGCCTGATGCAGGTCAAGGCGCCGGCGCCGGGCAGGGCGTCCCCTCAGTAGCAGAAGGGAGCTCCACATGACCTCGCGCCTGATCCTTCTGGCCATGATCGCGGCGATCGCGGGCTGCGCGACAACGGCGCAATCCCCGGCGACCCAACCCGCGCCGTTCACCGCCATCGAGCGGGGCCAGGCGTTGGCCGAGCGGCGCTGCAGCGGCTGCCATGCGGTGGGACTGACCGGCCAGAGCGCCCAGACCATGGCGCCGCCGTTCCGCGACCTGGGCCTCCGGTACAACGCCATTTCGTTCGAACGGCGGATGGCCGACCTGACTTCCCCTGGCCACCACGAGATGCCGCCGATGCGTCTGGAACGGAACGAAGTCAGGGATCTCGCGGCCTACATCGACAGTCTCGACGATCCCTGACCCGGTTCGGTCCCGCCCCGGCGCGAACCGGGTGGTTGACCATGATCAAAGCGGCGGCCTTCAAAGCCGCTAGCGTATTGGTCGAACGGAGCCTCGTCCCATGACCTATCGCGATGTCCTGATCCAGGTCGACACCTCCCCGGCCTCCCGCGCCCGGGTCACCGCGGCGGCGGCCCTGGCCGACCGCTCCGGGGCGCAGCTCACCGGAGTCTTTCTCAAGTCCGAATTCCTGCGCAACTACATGGCCGGCGAGGCCATCGTCTATACGGCGACCGACGTGCTCGACCGCCTGGTCAAGGATCACCTCGCCTCCGTCGCCCTGGCCTGCGAGGAGGCTCGCGAGCTGTTCGAAAGCACGGCGGGCGACGCCGGCGTCGGTTCGCGATGGCTGACCCTGGACGGCGACGACGGCGAGGCCCTGGCCGCCGCCGCCCGGCGGTTCGACCTCACCGTGGTCCCGCCGGAGATGACCGCCAGCCTGGGATGGCGGCGGATCATGGCCGCGGACATCGGCCTCGCCAGCGGCGGCCCGATCCTGGTCCTGCCGGACGCCGAGACCGCGCCGACGGTGGGGGAGCGGGTGCTGGTCGCCTGGAAGGGCACGCGGGAATCCGCCCGGGCCCTGCACGACGCCTGGCCGCTGATCGCCGCCGCCAAGGAAATCCATGTGCTGGTCGTCGCGCCGGAGGGCGAGGGTGGTCCCGAAGGCCTGCTGCAGCGCCATTTCGAGCAGCACGGCTGCAAGCCCAACCTGATCGTCGACCGCAGCCATGACGCCTCCGCCGGAGACATCCTGCGTCGGCAGGTGGCGAGCCTTGGCGCCGATCTGGTGGTGATGGGCCTCTATGGCCGGCCGCGCCTGCAGGAGCTGGTGCTGGGCGGCGTCACCCGCGAGATGCTCGGCGCGCCGCCCGCGCCCCTGCTCCTGTCCCACTGACCGTGCGACGGGACCGGCCCAACCTGGCGGCGCGTTCGCTCGGCCGGACGGCCCTGGCGGCAGTGCTCCTGGCGATGGGCGTGATGACCGGCCCGGCCGCCGGTCGCGCGGCCGAGACGCCGGCTGTCGCGACCGCCGACTGTCCGCCCATCGCCTTCACGGCCGAGGAGCGGCAGCTGATCGAGGCGACGCTGCTCGCCGCCGACGATCCGCCGCCCGGCGTGGCCGCCATGGACGACTCCGCCTTGATGGCGGCGCTGGAATGGCACGCCGCCACGCAGCTGGGCCTGCGGGTTCGGCCGTCACGGATCGACCGGACCTGGACCCTCGAACCGCTCCCCCGCGATCTGGTCGCCGAGCTGGCGGCGGCGCGGCGGGACGGGCGTCTGGCGGGTTGGCTGGCGGCGCTCGCGCCGGTCCATGCCGGCTACCAGGCCCTGAGAGCGGAGCGGGCCCGCTACCGCACGATCGTCGAGGCCGGCGGCTGGGCGAAAATGCCTGGCTGGTTGTCCCTTAAGGAGGGCGATGAAGGTGTTCCGGTCGAAGCCCTGCGCGCCCGGCTGCAGGCCGAGGGCTACGTCCTCGCCCCGTCCACAACGCCGACGCTATTCGACGCCGATCTCGCTGCGGCGCTGCGCGTCTTCCAGCGACGCCACGACCTTGACGAGGACGGGACCGTTGGCGCCGACACCCGGCGCGCGCTCGACGTTCCGGCGACGGACAGACTGGCCCAGCTGGACGCCAATCTGGAACGCTGGCGCTGGCTGCCCCGTGTCCTGCCCGCCGACCGGCTTGACCTCGACATCGCCGCCGCCGAGGCGGTCCGGTACACGGCCGGAACGCCGGTCCTGACCATGCGCGTCATCGTCGGCTCGCCGAGGCACAGGACGCCGATGTTCGTCTCCTATCTCGAGGCCGTGGTCCTCAATCCGCCGTGGAACGTGCCGACGTCCATCGCCCTCAACGAGATCCTGCCAAAGGCGTCGCGTGACCCGGGATACCTTGCCCGCAACGGCTACATCCGCACGCCAGGAGGCCTGCAGCAGCGTCCGGGGCCGGGCAACGCCCTGGGCTTCGTCAAGTTCGACCTGCCCAGCCCCTTCGGGGTCTATCTGCACGACACACCCGCCCGGTCCAGGTTCGCCCAGCGAGCCCGCGCCTTGAGCCACGGCTGCATGCGGCTGGAGAAGCCGCGGGAGCTGGCCGAGGACCTGCTGGCGCCGCAGGGCTGGACCCGAGCCGATATCGACCGCGTCATCGACGCCGGCGCTACGCGCCGGATCGCTCTGGACCGGACCCTGCCGCTGTTCGTGGCCTACTACACCGCCTCGGTCGATGCCGATGGCCGGGCCGTCTTCCGGCCCGATCCCTACGGCTGGGACGCCCGGCTGCTGTCCGCCCTGGCCGCCGCCGAGCGCGGCCGGCCGGCCCCGAGGCGGGCGGCCTGCTCGCCGCAGGATGCTAGCTCAGAAACAACTCGACCTGTTCCATGAACATCTCGAACCGGTCGTGGTGCAGCCAGTGCCCCGCATCGGGGAAGCTGACCGTCCGGGCATTGGCGAAGTGCCTGGCCCGGCCGTCCTTTTCCGGGTTCGAAGCCCAGCTCTTTTCGCCGTAGCAGAGCAGGGTCGGGCAGCTGATGGCCTCCCAGAGGTCCGCGACCTGCTGGTGGCTCAGGTCGGGCGCCGACCAGACCCGCAGGTAGTTGTCGAACTTCCAGCTGAAGGTGCCGTCCTCGTTCTGGCTGACGCCGTGGGCGGTCAGGTGCCGGGCCTGGTCGTCGGTGAGATAGGCGTTCTCGGACTTCATCCGCTCGAGCGCCTCCTCGAAGGTCGGATAGCGCTTGGGCAGGCGGCCGGCGGCCTGGCGTTTCTCGTCGATCCAGCCGCGCAGGCGGTCGGCGACGGGGACCTTCTCCCGCTCGGCGATCATCCGCGGCGACGGCCCCAGGCCCTCGATGGCCACCAGCCGGGTGACGTTCTGCGGATAGAGGCCGGTGTAGCGCAGGGCGATGTTGCCGCCGAGCGAATGGGCGATCAGCGGCAGCGGCGCGACGTTCAGCTGATGGATCAGCTGCGCCAGGTCATAGAGATACGACGCCATCGAATAGTCGCCGTCCGGCGACCAGGCGCTGTCGCCGTGGCCGCGCAGGTCGGGACAGATGACGCGGTAGCGATCGGCCAGCCGCTGCGCCACCCAGTCCCAGCTGCGGCAATGGTCCCGCCCGCCGTGCAGCAGCAGAAGGGGCGGGGCCTCCGGATCGCCCCAGGCGGCGTAATGCAGCTTCAGCCGCTGGGACATGAAGCTGTGGGACGTGGGTCCGGAAAGGCGGGTCGGGCTGGTCATGGCGCTCACCCCATGGGGTAGAGGATGTCCCTGGTCACCGCGTCGACCGCCTTCATCACCTCGTCGCTGAGGGTCAGGTCGGCGGCGGCGAGGATGTCGGGCAGCTGATCCTCGTGGGTCACGCCGACGATGGTCGAGGCGACGAAGTCGTGCTGCTTGCTCCAGGCGGTGGCCAGCGTCACCGGCGCCATGCCGGCCTCGGCGGCGATGGCCATGAAGCGCTCAGTCGAGGCCAGGGTCTTCTCGTTGACGAACCGCTTGGCCATCGCGGTGTGCCGGCCGCCCAGGTTCAGATAGGCGGAAAAGCGCGCACCCTCCGGCCGGCCGTCGTTGAGGTACTTGCCCGACAGCACCCCGCCGCCGAGCGGCGAGTAGGGGATCAGGCTGACGCCTTCCTGCAGGCAGACCTGGGCCAGGGCGTCCTCGAAGCGGCGGTTGTTCATCGAGAAATTGTTCTGGATCGTCTCGTAGCGAGCCAGGCCCTCGCGCGCCGAGATCGACAGGCTGTGCATCAGGCCCCAGGCCGTCTCGTTGCTGCAGCCCAGCACCCGCACCTTGCCGGCTTCCACCAGATCGTCGAGGGCGCGCATGACCGGCTCGTAAGGGCCGCCGTGGTCGGGCCAGTGGGTCTGGTAGAGGTCGATGTAGTCGGTCTGCAGGCGCCTCAGGCTGTCCTCGACGGCCCGGACGATGTTGTGGCGGTCCAGGGCGGTCATGCCGGCCCGCTGGCTGCCCTTGATCCAGCCGTGGCTGGGGCCGCAGACCTTGGTGGCGATCAGCAGCTCGTCGCGGCGCTTGGTCTTCATCCAGCGGCCGACGATCTCCTCGCAGGTGCCGGCCCACTCCTCCTTCGGCGGCACCGGATAGTTCTCGGCGGTGTCGAAGAAGTTGATCCCGGCCTCGAGCGACTGGTCGAGAACCCGGTGGGCCATCTTCTCGTCGGCCTGGCCGCCGAAAGTCATGGTCCCCATGCAGATTTTGGAGACATAGATGGCGCTGCGGCCGAGACGTTTGGTTTGCATGGTGTTCGGATGCCGGTTCGATGAAGGAGGTCGCCGTGCGCGGGCGAGCGGGGTCTCTCATCTCCTAGTCGGCTCCCCCGCCCGAAGCCAAGCCCCGAAAAACTGTCAGGCTCCGGCGTCGATAGCCTTGAGCAACGCCTTGGGGGCCTGGCAGCGCCAGGCCGCGGCCAGCAGAGCGGCGAGGTCGGCTTCGGCGATGGCGTCGAGCCGGACCAGCACGGCGGGAAAGCCGTTGTAGTGGGCTTCCGTGAAATAGACCGCCGGATCGGACTCCAGGATCAGGTCCTTCTCCTCGGCCCGGCAGCGGACGGCCAGCACATCGAGCCGGGGGGTGCGCGGCCCCTTCGGCGTCGACCGCTCCAGCCAGCTCCAGGCGAAGCCCTTGCCGCGCACCTCGAAGGCCAGCCGCGTCTCGCTGGAGCGGTCTTCCGCCTCGGGCAGGGCCATGGCGATGGCGCGGACCTGGTCGGCGGTGATCATCGCAGGCTCCGCGCCGCCTCGCCCATCCAGGCCCGCAGGTTGTCCTTCAGGGCCGCGGGTGTGGCGCCGTGGCGGACCATCACCACGTCGAGGTCGGGGATCAGCAGGGTGTACTGGCCGTCATAGCCGACGGCCGAAAAGCTGCCCGGCCCCCCCAGGCCCAACCACCATTGTGCGCCATAGGGCTCGGCGTCGTCATGGATCGCCGGGGTGCGGGTGCGGGCATGGTCGACCCAGCCTTCCGGCAGAAGGCGGCGATCCTCCCACACTCCGTCGCGCAGATAGAGCAGGCCGAAGCGGGCGAAGTCGCGGGCGGTGCAGAAGCAGAACGACGAGCCGATGAAGGTGCCGGCGTCGTCGAACTTGGGGACCGGGCTGGTCATGCCCAACGGCTCGAACAGCCGCGCCCGCATGAAGGCCTCGAAATCCGGCCCGTGTTTGCCTAGCGTCCGCGCCAGGGCCCGGCTGATGATGTTGGTCGTGCCGCTGGAATAGGCCATCACCGTGTCCGGCGCATGGGCCAGCGGGAAGTTGGCGGCGAAGGCGGCGACATCGGCCTGGCCCTCGCCGAACAGCATGGCGATGACGTCCGATGGCATGTCGGCGCTGTATTCCTCGGTGAACTTCAGCCCGCTGGACATGCGCAGCAGCTGGTCCAGCGTGATCGCCCCGCGCGGATCGCCGGGCGCCTTCCACTCGGGCACATCGGCCGGGGCGTGGATGTCGAGCAGCCCGTCGCCGACCAGCAGGCCGGCCAGGGCATGGGTCATGCTCTTGGCCTTGGACCAGCTGGGGAAGGTGTGCTCCGCCGTCAGGTTGGTCCCGTAGCGCTCGTAGATGATCCGCCCCTCGCGCACGACCAGCACCGCGTCGGTGCGGCCCAGGGCTTCCATGGCTTCGGGCGCGAAGGCCGCGTCGAGATGGGCGGCGGCGGGCCTGGCGAGCGGCTCGCCCGTCGGCCAGTCCGCGGTAGGCCAGGGGGTTCCGGCCGGCTGGGCGGGGAGGGGGATCAGGGTCATGCCGGGAGCTTCCCGCGCCCGCGCGGCGTTGTCACCTCCAGCTGGTTGATCTTTGCCGTGAAAGGCGGGAACCAAGAGCCATGTTTCGGTCGTTCCCAGTCTTCGTTGCGCTTCTGGCCCTTGGCGTCGCCACGCCGGCGGCAGCGCAGGTGCGGGCCACGGTCGGCGTCTGCCTTCGCTGGGGCGCGTCGCCGGATCATGTGGAGGACGTGGTCATCGTCGTGCCCTCCGGCAATCCGGTGCTCGATGCGGCCCTGCCGGACTCGATCCGCCAGATGCAATGGCCGGCGCCGAAGAGCCCGGCCAAACGCCACGACTGGCTCGGCGTCTGGATGTCGGTGGACGGCGCCCCGGTTCCGCCCGGACCGCCGCCGAGCTGCGCCCGGGCGGACCAGTTGCTCGGCCATCCTGAACTCGACACCCGCCCAACCTAGGATCACCTCATGACCGACAGGGTTTTCACCATCACCGGCGGTTTCGGCATTCTCGGCCAGGCGGTCGCCCGCGCGGCGCTGGCCGGCGGGGCCAGGGTTGCGCTGATCGACTTCGCGGCGGAGGGGCGGGGCCTGCCGGAGGGCGTCCTGGCGATCGGCGGCGTTGACCTGTCGGACCAGACCCAGGCCGAGGGGGCCATGGCGAAGGTCGCCCAGGCGTTTGGCTGCCTCGATGTGCTGGTCAATGTCGCCGGCGGGTTCGTCTGGCAGACGCTGGAGGGCGGCGACCTGGCCGCATGGAGCCGGATGTTCACGCTGAACACCCTGACCTGCGCCACGGCCTGCAAGGCGGCCCTGCCGCACCTGCTGGCCGCCGGGGCCGGCCGCATCGTCAACGTCGGGGCCGGCGGGGCGGTCAAGGCGGCGGCCGGCATGGGCGCCTATGCCGCGTCCAAGGCCGGTGTTCATCGCCTGACCGAGAGCCTGGCCGAGGAACTGAAGGGCAAGGTGACGGTCAACGCCGTGCTGCCCTCGATCATCGACACCCCGACTAACCGCGCCGACATGCCGGACGCCGATTTCGCTGCCTGGGTCACGCCGGGCGAGGTGGCGCAGGCGATCCTGTGGCTGGCGTCCGACGCGGCCAGCGGCGTGACCGGCGCCCTGCTGCCGGTGTCCGGCCGCGTCTGAAACCCCCGTTTTCGTGGGCGTGACCCGAATCCGGGAACGCGCTAAGTCCGACGCTGGATGTCCGACTCCGAACGCGCCCCGAGAATTTCAGAAATCCTGGACGGCCTCGCCAGTTCCAGGCGCAAGACCGTGTCCGTGCAGGACGTGCTCGAGGCGTTCGGCGACCGGGCCTTCGGGGCGCTGATGTTCGTCTTCGCCGCCCCGGCCGCCCTGCCGATGCCGCCGGGTTTTTCGGCCATTCTCGGCGCCCCGCTGCTGTTCATCACCGCCCAGCTGATGGTCGGCCGCCGCACGTTGTGGCTGCCGCGGGTGATCTCGGGCCGAACGATGAAGCTGAGTGACTTCGTCTCGGTGATGGAGAAGCTGTCGCCCTACCTGACCTGGCTC
>JACRBD010000248.1 GCA_016234625.1 Caulobacterales bacterium
GCAGTACCGGGGCATGAGCCTGCAGGCCGCCGCCGACGAGGGTATCCAGACCCGGCTGACCGCGCTGGGCGGCGACGGCGGCATCGTCGCCCTGGCCCCTGACGGCCAGATCGCCTGGAGCTACAACACCAGCGGCATGTACCGCGCCCGCGCCGCCGAGGGGCAGGCGAGCGTCATCTCGATCTACAAGGACGAGCCCTAGCCATGGCCAATCGTAACTGGATTCCCGTCCGCGGCGCCGAGGGGCTGCACAGCAGGCAGGCGCACGCCGACCTGCCCGAGGGGACCTATGAGCGGGAGATGTCCAAGGAGGGCTTCTTCGGCCCGGCGGCGTTTCTCTATCACCGCAAACCGCCCACCGGCTGGACCAGCTTCGAGGGGCCGCTGCGGCCGCGCGCCTATGATCTGAACGGGCTGAACGAGGCCGCGCCCTCGCCCTGGGACGCCCCGGTCGTGCTGCACAACGCCGCCTGCGAGATGCGTTTCTGGAAGCTGTCGGCGGCCATGCCCGGCCTGGCCCGCAACGCCGACGGCGACCAGCTTCTGTTTGTCCATCAGGGCTCGGGCGACCTGTTCTGCGACTATGGTCGCATCGCCTATGCCGCGGGGGACTATCTCTACCTGCCGCGCGGGACCATGTGGCGGCTTAAGCCCGCCGCGCCGACGGCCGTGCTGATGATCCAGGCGACCAACGGCCACTTCACCCTGCCGGACAAGGGCCTGCTAGGGAACCACGCCCTGTTCGATCCGGCCCTGCTGGCGACGCCCGCGATGGACGAGGCCTTCGTCGCCCATCAGGCGGAAGAGGGCGCCTTCCCGGTCCACATCAAGAAGCGCGGCCAGGTCTCGGTGGCGACCTACGGCTACAACCCGCTGGACGCCGTCGGCTGGCACGGCGAGCTGGCGCCGGTGAAGATCAACGTGCGCGATTTCCGGCCGCTGAACAGCCACCGCTACCACCTTCCGCCCAGCGTCCACACGACCTTCCTGGCCGACCGGTTCGTGGTCTGCACCTTTGCTCCGCGGCCGTTCGAAACCGATCCCGGGGCGATCAAGATCCCGTTCTTCCACAACAACGACGACTACGACGAGGTGCTGTTCTACCACGCCGGCGACTTCTTCAGCCGCGACCACATCGAGGCCGGGATGCTTACTTTTCACCCGAGCGGCTTCACCCACGGGCCGCACCCCAAGGCGCTGAAGAACATGCTGACCCAGCCCAAGCCCGCGACGGACGAGTATGCCGTGATGATCGACACCCGCGACCCGCTGGACGTCGGCGAGGGCGCAGCGAGCGTCGAGAACCCCGCCTATGTCGACAGCTGGAAGACCCAGGGGTGAGCGACAGGGTTCCTCTGCAGAGCGGGTTGCGGTCGAGCGAAGAGGTGGTTGCGCGCATCCGCGCCTTGATGCTTACCGCCTACAAGGCGTTCGGCGACTTCCCGGACGACATTCCAGTCGCCCGCGAGCAGATGGCGGACGAAGTCGTCTTTTCTCCCTCCGAGCTTGTCTTCCTCGACGATCCAGACCCATCGGATCAGGCCCGCGTGCAGTTCAGCTGGGGATGCGAGGCGGCGCTCGCTCTCGGCTGGGCGCTGGGATTGAACGAAATGCCCGCGCCGAATGATCAAGGCGACGCCGAACCACTGCTGATGATGGCCCTGGCTGAAGACGGCGCTGCATTGCAAGCGGGCCGCCTTCGATCGGCTGCCGATATTGAGCATGTTCTGAGCGACGTGCATGACGCTCACTGGAAGATCCGGGACGCTCAGATCAACGACAAGCCCGCGCCCGATGGGCTGCATCCGGGCGTTGTTATGGAGCGCCACAAGGCGCTGAACTGGCTAACATGCTACGGAGGCGACGAATGGGACAACGTGGCCACCGACACCTGAGCACCTGACGATGAGCCACGGTTCCACTATCGATCTGGCTGAAAAGTTCGCCGCTTTCAGCGAGCACTGGCGGCCCAAGGTCGCCGCGCGGCTGAACGGCCAGGACGTGCGGCTGGTCAAGGTTCAGGGCGTCTTCCCCTGGCACAGTCACGCCGAGGTCGAGGAGATGTTCCTGGTCTGGAAGGGCGTTTTCCGCGTGGAGTTCCGCGACCGGGTCGAGACCCTTACGTCCGGCCAGTTCCTGGTCGTGCCGCGCGGCGTCGAGCACAGGACGGCGGCCGACGAGGAGGCCGAGGTGATCCTCTTCGATCCGTCCGAGATGGTGAACACCGGCGACGCCGAGGTCTCGGACTTCACCGCGCCTCAAGGGGTGACGGTATGACCGACGCCGCCGACCCCCACTTCCTCGCCATGGCCGAGGACGAGCTCAAGCGCGCCGTGACCATCCGCTACCGCGACCTGGCCAAGATCACCCCGTGGGGCGACACCTTCGAGGGAATTTCGCCTGACGGGAGAAATGTCGAGGTGGAACGAAACTATCTGTGGGCGAGCGAGCCGGGAGGGGACATTCTGGTCGAGATTGCGGTGTTCGGCGGCCCCTCGCGCTACGACTCGGGAGCCAAGGTCAGCCGCCTGATCCACAAGACCGCCTGAACGGCGGCTTGGGGGTCATCGAGGGGGTGCGATGATGAATGACCATACGGAGTTTCCCTGGGGGCCCCAGTACGAGCCCGGCCTGCTGACGCCGCTGGGCGTCGTCGGCTGGGCGGTCGCCTCGGCGCTGCTGCTGGCGCTGCTGCTGCGGCTTGGATCGGGCTTCGGGTCGAAGGCCAGCGAAACGCACCTGCAGGACATGCACAAGGTCATCCTGGCGGCCGCCCGCTACGCGCTGAAGCAGGACGAATACGGCATCCTGCAGGGCGGCAAGATCCTGCGCCGGACCATCAGCTACTACCTCGGCGGTCTGCTCATGGGCGGCGGCCCGATCGGCAAACAGGTCAAGGCCCTCGCCACGGCCATGGGCGAGAAGGACGAGAAGGACGCGCACGGCAAGGGCGGCCATGGCAAGGACGCCCATGGCGGCCACGGCGCTCACGGCGCCCACGCTGCGCACGCCGGCGGCCACGGCGCTGCGCCCGAGCATGCCCATGCCGGCGCGCCCGGCGTGGCCGCCCACACCGTCCAGGGCCACAGCATCACCGTGAATGTCGGCGGCGAAGGCGGTCATCACGGCGACGACCATGAGGACGAGGACAAGCCCCTGACCCTCGACGAACAACTGGCCGCCTGCCGCAAGGCGGTGCGCGAGTTCGAAGCCTGGTGGAGCGACAAGCACGCGCGGATCGCCGAGTTGAAGGCGGCCCAGGAAGCCCTGACCATTCCCAAGAAGCCGGACCCGGCCATCATCGCCCTGCTGGAAGAAACCAAAAACAAATGAAGCTAGCGTCCCTCAAGGGCGGCCGTGACGGCCGCCTCGTCGTCGTCTCCGATGATCTGGCCTGGTCCACATCCGCGGAGGCCGTAGCGCCCACCCTCCAGGCGGCGCTCGATGACTGGGGACGATGCGAACCGCTGCTGCGCGGCCTGGCCGAGAGCCTCAACCACGGCGCCCTGCCGCGCGACCGCTTCCACGAGCATGACGCCGCCTCGCCCCTGCCGCGCGCCTACCAGTGGGCCGACGGCAGCGCCTACGTGAACCACGTGGCCCTGGTGCGGCAGGCCCGC
>JACRBD010000249.1 GCA_016234625.1 Caulobacterales bacterium
CCAGTTCCTGATCGGCTGGGCGGGTATTCCGCCCCAGGTCTCGCCGGACGGAACGTCGCGGAAGACGCCGGCGCCGGCCGCGATCTGGACACCGTCGCCGATGGTCACGTGATCGGCGATGCCCGTTCGCCCGCCGAAGGCGCAGCCGTCGCCGATCGTCACGCTGCCCGAAATGCCGGAATAGGCCGCCATGACGCAGTTGCGACCGACCCGCACGTTGTGGGCGATGTGCACCTGGTTGTCGAGTTTGGTGTTCTCGCCGATCACCGTATCGTCCCAGGCGCCGCGATCGACGCAGCTGTTGGCGCCGATGGTCACGCCGTCCTGCAGGATCGCCCGGCCCAGCTGGGGCACGTCGACCACGCCTTCGGCCCCGGCGGTGGCGCCAAAGCCCGCCTCGCCGATGCGCGCCCCGGCGTAAATCTTCACCCGATCGCCGAGCAGGGCGAATCCAATCGAGGCGTTCGCGCCGATTTCACAGTCCCGTCCGATGGCCACGCCCGGGCCGATTACCGCGCCTGGCGCGATCCGCGTGCCACGGCCGATCTTGACCCCGGCGGAAACGGTGACATTGGGGGCCAGACTGACCCCCTCCTCCAGCTCGGCATCGGGATGGACCAGGCTGGCGCAGGGTTGGTAGATCCTGGCGCTGTGCAGGGCGTTGGCCGCCTGGACCCAGGCAAACTGCGGCTTGCCGGTGACCAGGGCGACGCAGCCCTCGGGAACGTCCGCCAGTTGCGACTCATGGACGAAGCAGGCGCCCGCCTTCGTGGCGCGCAGGGCCGCGACATGCTTTCGGTCACCCAGAAATGCGACGTCGGCCGGCCCCGCGCTGTCGAGCGGCGCCACGCCGAGGATCGCGGCAGCGGATGAACCCGGCCCACCAGGGGTCGCCCCGGTCAAGCGGGCGAGGTCGCCCAACGACAGGGGGCCTCTGGAGTCGAAAAATCGCGGGTCCGGCATCTTATCCTCGCACAGACCCGCGATAGCGCGAGTCGCCTAGTTCGTGCGCGGCGGAGCGGCGGGCGCGGCGGCCGGCGTGTCGAGACGTTCACGGTTGAAGGTGAACGACTTGATCTTGGCGTTCAGCCCGACGATCACCTGGTCGGTGATATCCATGGCCGGATTGGAGAGCATCACGCCCTCGCCCAGCAGGATCGAGCAGTTGCGAGCCTGGTAAACGCCGACCGCGATCGGGTCGAGCTCCTGGGCAATGCGCATGAAGGCCTTGTTCTCGGTCTGTTGAACCTCGGCCTGACGCAGCTGCTTCTTGCGCTGGTTGGCATTGTAGCGGACCTGAAGGTCGGCGCCGCGCTTCTCGCGGGCGTCGGCGGTCAGGGTGGGCCCGGCGGCGTCGATGGCCCGGGCCTCATTCTTGATGGCGGTGTCTTCGGCCTGCAGCTCGGCATTGGCCTCGGCGGCGATCTGGTTCAGCCGACCGATCACGTACTTGCCCACTTCAGAGGTCTTCATCGCCTTGCCGGCGTCATAGGTGCAGAGCCCCGGGATGGCCGGACCATGCCTCACTTGCGGGAGCGCGGCGGCCGGCGCGGCGGGACGCGCGGCGGCAGGGGCGGCCGGACGCGGCGCGGCGGGCGGCGTCTGGGCCGCGACGACCGAGGCGAAGGCGAGGACTGCGGCCGCGCCGGCCGCGACCGCGAGGGTCTTGTTGAAGCGCATGGAGTCTAGAACCTTGTGGAAGTGGGAAACGGAACGTTTCGGTCTTGTCGTCGTCTTCTTTGTCCAGAATTTGTCTTCAGGCATAGCCGTTGCGCCCTGATGGCGAACGCCAGACCCGCAACACACCGCCAGGGACGCTAATTTACCATCATCACGCCAGACGCCTGCCGTGCGGCGGAATCTGGCGTGTCCCGCCGCCTAGAACCTTGTGGAGGTCGAGAAGCGGAAGGTTTCGGTCTTGTCGTAGTCTTCCCTGGCCAGGATCTGGCTGAAGTCGAAGCGGATCGGCCCCATCGGCGAACGCCAGTGGATCGAAAGACCGGCCGAGGCGCGCAGACCCAGGTCATCCTTGATGCAGGGCGTGATCGTCGTGGCGCTGCTGTCGCAGTCGATGATCTGGCCGAAGCGGTCGCGCAGATCAGCGTCGTCGAGCATGCCGACGGTGCCGAAGTCGGTGAACAACGAGGCCTTGATGCCGTACTGCTCGGGCAGGAACGTCGGGACGGTCAGCTCGAGAGAGCCGATGGCGTAGAGTTTGCCGCCGAGGGCGTCATCACGGCCAGCGGTGGTGTCGCGCGGGCCGATGCCGGCGACTTCAAAGCCGCGGAAGGTATTGCCGCCCTTGTAGAAGCGGTCGTTGATACGGACGACGTCGCCGTGCCAGCCGTCAATGAAGCCGGCCGCCGCCGTGGCGCTGAGGACAAAGTCCTTGTTGAACCCGTAATACCAGCCGCCGGTCGTTTCGGTCCGCAGGTAGTTCACGTCGCCGCCGATGCCGGCGAGATCCTGGTTCAGCTCGACGAAAAAGCCGCGCGTCGGCCGCAGGGAGTCATTCCGCCGGTCGAGCCGGACGGTGTAGCCGAACAGGGAGGTGACATTCGCGCCGCGCTGGGCGCAGAGGGTCGGCGAGACCAGCTCCTGGCCCGGGATGCAGTAGGAGTCGGAGACCACCACCTCGTCGTTGCGCAGGGTGTAGCGCAGCCCGGCCGAGGCGTTGGCGGTCAACGGGAAGCCCAAACGCAACCCCAGACCCGTCGACTTGGTGTCGAAGGCTGTCTGCTGACTGAAGTCGTAACGGTAGGAATAGAGATCGATGCCGGCGCGCAGGTCGCGGCCCATGAAGCGCGGCTCGGTGAAGGAGAAATCGATCTGCTGGCGCAGCGATCCGACCGAGACGCGGGCCCGGACGTTCTGGCCGCGGCCGCGGAAGTTCCGCTCGCTGATGCCCAGGTCGAGAATCAGCTGATCGACCGAGCTGTAGCCGGCGCTGAACGACAGTTCCCCGGTGGGCTGCTCCTCGACGGTGACCCGCAGGGCCGTCCGATCCGGGGTCGCGCTGGGTACTTCCTCAATGTTCACGTCCTTGAAGAAGCCAAGGGCGCGGATCTGCTGCCTCGAGCGGTCCACCAGCACGCGGTTGTAGGCGTCGCCCTCGTTGACGTTCATCTCGCGGCGGATGACGTAGTCGAGGGTGCGGGTGTTGCCGATGATGTCGATGCGGTCGATGTAGACGCGCGGGCCTTCCTTCACGGCGAACACCACGTCGACGGTGCGGGTTTCGCGGTTGGGGATGTAGCGCGGGCGGACATCGACGAATGCGAACCCGGCGGCGCCGGCGGCGAAGGTCAGGGCGTCGGTGGCCTGCTCGATCGACTCGTCCTGGTAGATCTGGCCGGTGCGGATCGGCAGCAGCTGCTGCAGGACGGCGCCATCCAGCTTCTGCAGCTCCGTCTCGACGGTCAGCTTGCCGAACTTGTACCGCTGGCCTTCCTCGATCGTGTAGGTGACCACGAAGCCGTTGCGCTCGGGCGACAGCTCGGCCACCGCCGAGATGATGCGGAAGTCGTAATAGCCCTTGTTGCGGTAGAACTTCCGCAGCTGTTCCTTGTCGTACTCGATCCGGTCCGGATCGTAGTTGTCGTTGGTCGACAGGAATTTGTACCAGTGGGACTCCTCGGTGACGATCACGTCGGCCAGGTCGCCGTCCGAGAAGGCCTCGTTGCCGAGGATATTGATGTCCAGGACGCCGCTCTTGGGGCCTTCGTTGATCTCGAAGATCAGGTCGATGCGCTTCTGCGGCAGCTCGACCACCTTGGGCGTCACGGTCACGCCGATGCGGCCGGACTTGCGGTAGAGCTCGATCAGGCGCTGGACGTCGGACTGCACCTTGGCGCGGGTGAAGATGCCGCGCGGACGGATGGTCACTTCATCGCGCAGCTTGTCTTCCTTGAGGGCCGAGTTCCCCTCGAAGATCACGCGGTTGATGATCGGATTTTCGACCACGCGGACGACGAGGTCGCCGTTCTGCTGCAGGTCGATCTTCACGTCGGCGAAGAGGTCGGTGCGGAACAGGGTTTTCAGCGCCACGTCGATACGTGACGGATCGACCGTGTCGCCGGCCTGGATCGGCAGGTAGGACAGGATCGTGCCCGCCTCGATCCGCTCGTTGCCCTGGATCAGGACGCGCTGAACCACCCCGGACTGGGCCTGGGCATAGGCCGCCCTTGGAACGGTTAGCGCCGTCGACCCCAGAAGGAGCGCAGCAAGGGTAACAATCGCTGCGCGGTGCGCACGAGCATTCTTCATAAGGTCTGCCATCGGCGGTCGGCGGGTGCTCATGAGAACAGACCACCGAGGAAGTTGAACACATTGTAGCGCTGCAGGTCGTTCCAGACCGCGAACAGCATGAATCCCAGCAGCAAGGCAAGACCAAGGCGATATCCGACCGCCTGTACATTTGCCGCCAGTGGCCGACGGGCAACGGCCTCGTAGGCATAGAAAATCAGGTGTCCGCCATCCAGGACAGGGATTGGCAGCAGATTCAGGAAGCCGACGCTTACCGAGAGAATCGCTGACAGTTGCAAAAGGGCGACGAAAGAGCCGAACACGCCCATGGCAGGATTCGGCGCGCCCTCGGCGCCCATCTTGGCCACCGCGTCTGACGCCTTGGCGATGCCGATGAAGCCGCCGAGCTGATCGGCGGGCACCTGGCCCCGCACCAGACGGCCCAGATAGTAGAGGGTGGTGGACAGCACTTCCCAGGTCTTGCGCGCGCCCCCGGCGACCGCCTCGACGGGTCCATAGCGGATGTGAACCACCTCGGACGGCGACGCGCCGTTGGACAGGCCCATGGAGACGCGGCGATGAGTCCCCGCGCTGTCGGTGACTTCCCGCAGGATCGGCGCTCCGACCAGTTCGACGGTACGGCCGCCGCGATCGACGGTGAAGGTGATCGGCGTGCCGACGCGGGTGGTCACATAGGCCGCCAGTTGAGGAAAGTCCCTGATGATGGCCCCGTCGGCCTTCTGGACGATGTCTCCGGCCTGGAAGCCGGCGGCGGCGGCCGGGCTGCCCGGATCGACAGCCGTGACCCGGGTCGGCAGATCCTCGATGCCCAGCTGGCCGATCTTCTGGCGCGCGCCGGTGGGATCAACCACCTGGGTCATGGCCGGCGTGGCGACCAGCTCCAGCGAGCGGCCGGCGCGCTGGACGGTGAAGCGGATCGGCACATTGGCCCGGACCACAACGTACTGGTTCAGGCCGGCCAGATCGGTGATGCCGCGGCCATCGGCCGCCCGCACCACGTCGCCAACCTGGAAGCCGGCGGCGGCGGCCGGGCTGTCGTCCGTGACGCGCATGATCTTCGGGGCCGCGCGGTTCTCCCCGAAAATGCCCAACAACAGCGCGAACAGCACGATCGCCAGGACGAAGTTGGCCGCAGGACCGGCGATGGTGATCAGCGTCCGTTGCCAGACCGGCTTGAAATGGAAGAACCGCTGGAGGGCCGCAGGGTCGTTGTGGGCGAGGATCTTGGCCTTCATCTCGGCCAGGTCGTCATGGTCCGGCACGCTGGCGGCGTTGTCATCGCCGGCGAAGCGGACATAGCCGCCCAGAGGAATCCAGCCGATGCGCCACTCGACGCCCTGCCTGTCACGCCATTTGAAGATCGCCCGGCCAAAGCCCACGGAGAAGCTGTCGATGACCGTGCCCAGGGCGCGGGCGGCCCAGTAGTGTCCCAGTTCGTGGATTGTGACCACGAGGGTCAGCACGAACAGAAACGGCAGAATCCAGGACACAACGTCGGGCAACGGCCGGTTACTCCTTTTACTGTCAGTGGAAGACTGGACGTCGCAAAACCGCTTCCGCCGCAACGCGGCGCGCGCTCGCATCGACCATCATCGCGCCCTCAAGGGCGCCGTCCCCCACACCGGAGTCCAGATCCCCCACACCGTTCATGCGGTCGAGGGTATCGGACACCAACGGGGCAATATCCAGAAAGCCGATCTTGCGGTCAAGGAAAGCCGCCACGGCGATCTCGTTGGCCGCGTTCATCGCTGCCGGCGCGCCGCCGCCGGCGTCCAGCGCGGCGCGGGCCAGGGCGATGGCCGGAAAGCGCGTCAGGTCCGGCGCCTCGAAGGTCAGCTGACCCATCGCCGCCAGGTCCAGACGCGGCGCGGGCCAGGGCAGACGGTCCGGCCAGGCGAAGGCGCAGGCGATGGGGCTGCGCATGTCCGGCGGACCCAGCTGGGCCAGCGTCGATCCGTCGGAATACTCGACCATGCTGTGGATCACCGACTGCGGATGGATGAGCACCTCGATGCGCTCGCCAGGGGTTGAGAACAGATAGGACGCCTCGATCATCTCGAGGCCCTTGTTCATCATGGTGGCGGAATCGATCGAAATCTTGGCGCCCATGCTCCAGTTGGGGTGGGCCACGGCCTGTTCCGGCGTGGCCCGGGCCATCTGCTCGCGGGTCCAGGTGCGGAACGGGCCGCCGGACGCGGTCAGGATCAGCCGGGCGACCCGGTCGATGCAGTCGGGTTGCAGCACCTGGAAGATCGCCGAGTGCTCGGAATCGACCGGGATCACCTTGCCGCCGGCCTTGCGCGAGGCCTCCAGCAGGGCCGGACCCGCGCAGACCAGGCTTTCCTTGTTGGCCAGGGCGATCACCGAGCCCTTGCGCGCGGCGGCCTGGGTCGGCGCCAGGCCCGCCGCGCCGACGATGGCCGACATGACCCAGTCGGCGCCCATGGCGGCGGCCTCCTCGATGGCCCTGGCCCCGCCGGCGGC
>JACRBD010000021.1 GCA_016234625.1 Caulobacterales bacterium
GGGGGCGTGGCCGGCGCCGCTGGTCGCGGCCCCGGGCGCAGGCCTTCATCGAAAACGAGTGGGATCGGGAGACGCCGGCGCCTCCCTCTCCACCATGCTCCGCATGGTCCCCCTCTCCCTCGCGGGAGAGGTCAGTCGGTTTCCAGCACCGCCGCGCCCTGCACCACCCCGGCCACCTGGCCGGGCGCGGTCGCCAGCACCTGTTCGGCGTAGAACCGCCAGACGTTGGCGTAGGCCGCGTCGGCGTGGGCGATTTTGGCCAGCATCCATCCGCCGACCACATCCCCCGCCAGCTTCAGGAAGGCCGTCGCCCCGGCCAGGGCGTCGGGCGTGTTGCGCCGAGCCGCCAGCCAGTCGGCGGCCTCCCCCAGCGCGGCCGCCGCCTCCATGAGCCGGGGCTCGCTGATCGCCGTGTCGCGGATCTCGGCCAGCAGCGACGCCAGCGCCGCGCCGGTCTCCTCGATGAAGCCCATGCCGCCGTGGATCTGCACACCCAGGCTGGCCGCCTCGACGCCAAGGTCGGTGGACCAGGCCTTGGCGATCGGCGTCAGCAGCTCCTCGCGCAGCTTGGCCGCCGTTCGGGCTTCTTCCGTGGCGCCATGCCGCGACAGATCCGCCGACACCGCCGTCGACAGGCAGATGGCCCGTGCGGCGAGGATCTTGGCCCGCATCAGCATCAACATGCGCCGCACGTCGGGGTGGTCGTGGATCGGCGCGTTGTTCTCGCCGGTCCAGGCCGAGCGGCCCTGCCGGCGCTCCAGGGCGAAGGCAAGGGCCTGCTGGTAGGCCCGCTCGGCGATGCCGACGCCCTGGGCGCCGACCTGCAACCGCGCGGCGTTCATCATGGTGAACATGGCCGCCAGGCCCTGATGCTCGACTCCGACCAGTTCGGCCGCAGCGCCCTCGAAGGCCATGACGCAGGTGGGCGAGCCGTGGATCCCGAGCTTGTGCTCGATGCCCACCGGCCGCACGTCATTCAATCCGCCGGCCGTACCGTCCTCACCGACCATCCGCTTGGGACAGGCGAACAGGGAGATGCCGCGACTGCCCTCCGGCGCGCCCGGCAGGCGGGCCAGCACCAGATGGACGATGTTGTCCGCCGCGTCGTGGTCACCCCAGGTGATGAAGATCTTCTGGCCGGTCAGGCGGTAGCCGCCCTCGCCGTCCGGCTCGGCGCGGGTGGTCAGGGCCGCCAGGTCCGAGCCCGCCTGGGGCTCGGTCAGGTTCATGGTGCCGGTCCATTCGCCGCTGACCAGTTTCGGCAGCAGCAGCCGCTTCTGGCGCTCGGTGCCGTGGGTGGCCAGGGCCTCGATGGCGCCCTGGGTCAGCATCGGGCACAGGCCGAAGGCCAGGCTGGCCGCCTGGATCATCTCGAAGACGGCGATCTCCAGGGTCTTGGGCAGGCCCTGGCCACCATGCTCATGGTCGGCCGACAGGCTGTTCCAGCCGCCCTGGGCGAACTGGCGATAGGCGTCGGCGAAGCCTGGCGCGGCGGTGACCCTGCCGTTCTCGTAGCGGGCGCCGGTCAGGTCGCCGGCGCGGTTCAGCGGCGCGATGACGCCGGCGGCGAACTCGCCCGCGGCCTCCAGAACCGCCCAAGCGGTTTCGGCGTCGGCCTCCGGAAAGGCCGCTTCCAACCGGTCGAAGCCGGCGGCCTTCAGCGCGGCGGTCATGTCCCGGAGCGGCGGGTTGTAGGTCATGGAACGTCTCCCTCTCGAGAGGGTTTTAGGCTGCCGGTCGCCGTTTCGTGAAGCCTTGGCCTTTGCGAAGCCGTGGGGACGGCCTATCTTGATCCGCAACAGAAACAGTCACAGACGAGACCGCCATGTTCCGCCCCCTCGCCGCCGCCCTGATGCTCCTGCTCCTGACCGCGCCGCTGGCTTCGGCCGCGCCATCGACCAACCCGGCCGACATGCCCGCCGGGACCTATGTGATCGACAAGGGTCATTCGAGCCTGATCGCCCGGGTGCGGCACGTGGGCCTTTCCGCCTACACCGTGCGGTTCACCGGCTTTGACGCCACCTACAGCTACGATCCCAAGGCGCCGGCCGCGTCGAAGGTTGAAGCGACCATCCAGGCCGCAACACTCGACACCGGGACCGACAAATACAACGCCGAGTTCGCCGACAAATTCCTCGACGCCGGCGCCAACCCGACGATCAGGTTCGTCTCCACCGCCATCACGCCGGGCGCGGGCAACACCGGCACGATCACCGGCGACCTGACGTTCAGAGGCGTGACCAAACCAGTGACGCTGGACGTGACCTTTGACGGCTACACTTCCGGCATCACCGGTCAGCGTTCGGGCTTCTCGGCGCGCGGGACCATCAAGCGCTCCGATTTCGGTTCGACCTTCCTGCTCAATCCGCCGCTGGCGATGGTTGGCGACGATGTCGAATTGATCCTCGAAGTGGAATTCGTGAAGCAGTAGGGTCAGGCAAAGCCCCGGAGCGCCCATGACTCGTACCCGCTATTCGACCGTCGCCATCCTGTTGCACTGGACCATCGCGGCCCTGTTGGTCTGGGCAGTCCTGCTGGCCTGGTCCGCCGAAGACCTGAAGGGCATGGCCAAGATGGTTCCCCTTCAGCTGCACAAGCCCATCGGCATCACCATCCTGCTGCTGACCCTGGCGCGGATCGGCCTGCGCTTCGTGCTCCCCGCACCGCCCATGGGCGAGCATCTGAAACGCTGGGAAGTGATCCTCGCCAAATCGGTTTATGGCCTGTTCTACCTGCTGCTGTTGCTGATCCCGTTGCTTGGCTGGGCCACGGTTTCGGCCAGCGCCCTGATCACCAGGTTCCCGATCGACATGTTCGGCCTGTTCGACTGGCCGGTGATCCAGCCGCTCTTCGACCTGCCCGCCGAGTTGCGCCACACCCGGCACGAGCAGTTTGAAGCGGCGCACAAGCTGCTGGCCAAGGTGGTGATCTACGGCCTGATCCCGCTGCACATCCTGGGGGCGCTGAAGCACCAGTTCCTCGACAAGGACAACGAGCTGGCCAAGATGATCCCGTTCCTGGCCCGCAAGGACAGCGCCGCGTGAGACCCGTCTTCCCCATCCTGGCCGTTGCCGCCGTCCTGGTCAGCCAGGCTGGGGCGGGCCAGGCCTGGGCCGCGGCCCCCCCGGCCTGGACGGTGGACAAGGCCGCTTCCAGGGCAGGCTTCAGCTCCAGCTTCGACGGCGGCGCCTCACCGGCTCCTTCCGCCGTTGGGACGCGGCCATCCGCTTCGATCCGGCCAATCTGGCGGGCTCGTCGGTGACGGCGACCTTCGACATGACCTCGGCGGCCACGGGTGATTCCAGCCGCGACGAGGCCTTGCCGCAGGACGAGTGGTTCGCCGCCGGCAGGTACCCGAAAGCGATCTTCACGGCCAAATCCTTCAGGGCCCTTGGCGGCGATCGCTACCAGGCGGTCGGGACCCTGACGATCCGCGGCGTCACGAAGCCGTTGACCCTGCCCTTCACCCTCGTCATCACCGGCGGCGTAGCGAAGATGAACGCCAGCGTCGGATTGAACCGCCTGGCCTTCGGCGTGGGACAGGGCGAGTGGAAGACGACCGAGGTCGTGCCGGCGACGGTGACGGTCAACATCAGCCTGACGGCCAGACGCGCGGGCTAGACCGCGCGGTCGCGGCCCTGCGCGCCGGCCGGCTGGTCATTCTGCCTACCGAGACGGTCTATGGCCTGGCCGCTGACGCCGCCGATCCGCGCGCCGTGGCCGCTGTCTACGCCGCCAAGGGTCGACCGAGCTTCAACCCCCTGATCGCCCATGTGGCCGACCTCGAGGCGACCCGCCGGGTGGCTGTGCTCGACGACCGGGCCGAGCGGCTGGCGACGGCTTTCTGGCCGGGGCCGCTGACCATCGTCGCGCCGGTGCGGGACGAGGCGGCCGTCTGCGACCTGGCCCGGGCGGGACTCGACACCGTGGCGGTGCGGGTTCCGGGCCACCCGCTCTCCCGCGCCCTGCTGACGGCTTTCGGCGGTCCCCTGGTGGCGCCCTCGGCCAACCGGTCGGGGCGGCCCAGCCCGACCACCTTCGTCGACGCAGTCGAAGAGACCGGCCCCTCGGCCGCCGAGGCGCTCGACGGCGGGCCTTGCGCGGTGGGCCTGGAGTCGACCGTGATCGCCCTGCTGCCCGGCGCCCCGGCGCGGCTGCTGCGGCCGGGCGCGGTGACCCGGGCGCAGATCGAGGCGGTCATCGGCCCGCTGGCCGAGGCGGAGGCTGACGCCAGACGGTCTCCGGGGCGGATGGCCCTGCACTACGCCCCGGACGCGCCGGTGCGGATCAACGCGGTGGCCCCCCGGGCCGGCGAAGCCTTCCTCGCGTTCGGTCCACCGGATAGCCCGTTCAATCTCAGTCCCACGGGCGACCTGGTCGAGGCGGCCGCCAATCTGTTCGCCATGCTGCGCGCCGCCGACCGGACCGGGCCGACCGCCATCGCCGTCGCCCCGATCCCCGCCGAAGGCCTGGGCGAGGCGATCAACGACCGGCTCCGCCGCGCGGCCGGCTATGTGGGCTGAAGCGCCGAGCGGATGTCGGTAAGCGCGAAGTCGTCGCCCTTGTAGAGCAGCGGCGCATCGAGCTGCTTGGCGAGGGCGTAGGCGAAGGAGTCGGCGAGGTTCAGGCGTGCCGGATGAATGCCCTTCCCGAACCTCAGATATGCCTCCAATGCCGTCGAAGCGATCCTGACGTCATCCGCCACCGTGACTCCGAGTCTGGCCAGCCATCTGTCCAGCGCTGACTGATCTTCGAGATGGCCCCTTGCGATGAGGATGATGCCGGTCTCGACGTAGTTGATGTTGGCGATGCGCGCCTGGGAAGCGGCGAGCAGCCGGGAGAGATAGTTGTCGCCGTCCGGCTCTCCCGCGCCGACCGCGACAAGGGCGGACGAATCCACCGCGATCAACTGGGATCGAGCCCCGGAATCTCATTGAGCGCGTCGAAGTCCTCGCGCGTGACATTGAGCTTCATGTTGTCCAGCCCGACCTGACGCCGGAACTCGTCGGTGGCCGCGCGCATCTCTTCGATCGTTCGCGCCTTCCTGATCGGCGGGGTTTCCGCGGCGAGGGCATGGTCGAGGGCTCCCTCGATCGCAGCCGTCAGCGTCAGGCCGCGCAGCTTCGCCAGCTCGCGCGCCTTGCGTTCCGTCTCGGGGTTCCTGATCAAGATGCCCATGGCCGCCTCTCGGTATATACTGGAGTATATACTCGTCACGTCGTCGCGAAAAGCGTAAGGTCGACGCCATGACCATCTCCGTGCCCGCAGACGTCATCTCCCGCCTCAAGGCCGTCCTCGGCGAGGGCGGCTGGAGCCAGGACTCGGCCCGCATCGCCCCCAAGCTGGTCGAATGGCGCGGCCGCTGGGAGGGGACGACCCCGCTGCTGGTCCTGCCGAAGACCACCGAAGAAGTGGCCGCCGTCATCGGCCTCTGCGCCGAGTCCGGCACGGCGATCACGCCCCAGGGCGGCAACACCGGCCTGGTGTCCGGCCAGATTCCGCAGGGCGAGATCCTGCTGTCGACCGAGCGGCTCAACCGCATCCGCGACATCGACGGCTTCGACGACGTCATCGTGGCCGAGGCCGGGGTGACCCTGGCGGCGGTGCATGAGGCGGCGGCCAAGCTATCGCGGCGGTTCCCGCTGGGGCTGGCGTCGGAGGGCTCGGCCACGGTCGGCGGGGTGATCTCGACCAACGCCGGCGGCACCCAGGTGCTGCGCTATGGAACAACCCGCAATCTGGTGCTCGGCCTCGAGGCCGTGCTGCCCAATGGCGAGATCTGGAACGGCCTCAAGCGCCTGCGCAAGGACAACACCGGCTATGACCTGAAGCAGCTGCTGATCGGGGCCGAGGGCACGCTGGGCGTGATCACGGCCGCCAGCCTGAAGCTGTTCCCGGTGCTCAACTCCCGCGCCACCGCCGTGGTCGGGCTGGCCTCCCCCGCCGACGCCATCCGCCTGCTGGCTCGGGCCAAGGAGGAGACCGGCGGGGCGGTCGAGGCGTTCGAGCTGATGGGCCGGATGGGGGTTCGGTTCGCCGTCGACCACATTCCGGGCATCCGCGAGCCGCTCGACGCCGCTCATCCCTGGTATGTGCTGATCGAGACCGCCAGTGGCGAGCCGGGCGCCGCCGAAGGGGCCATGGAGCGGCTGCTGGGCCGCGCCCTTGAGGACGGCCTGATCACCGACGCCGCCATCGCCCAGACCCAGGCCCAGGCGAAGGCCTTCTGGGCCGTGCGCGAAAACCAGTCCGGCGCCCAGAAGCCCGAGGGCGCGGCCTGGAAGCACGACGTCTCCGTGCCGGTCTCGCGCCTCGCCGACTTCATCGAACAGGCGACGGCGGCGGTGCTGAAACACGACCCCGCCGTTCGCGTGGTGGCCTTTGGTCATGTCGGCGACGGCAACGTCCATTACGACGTCCTGCGACCCGCCGGCGGCTCGGACGAAGCGCACAACCAGGGCCGCGACGCCGGCTCGCTGATCGTCCATGACATCGTCGCTTCCATGGACGGCTCGATCAGCGCCGAGCATGGCCTGGGCGCGATGAAGACCGCCGACGCGCTGCGCTACAAGTCGTGCGTCGAGGTCGAGGCGCTGAGGGCGATCCGGGGCGTGCTGGACCCGAAGCGGATCATGAACCCGCGAGTGCTGTTCTAGGGCCGTCCCGTCAGGTCGTCTGCGGCCGCTTGGTCACCGTCACGGCGTCGGCGGGCTCCGGCGAGGTGGAGCGCTCCTCGAAGGTGACGTGGAGGCCGGTGATCTTCCAGGTCTTGTCCCTGCCTTTGGCCAACACCGTCTGGGCCAGCACGGTCTGGGTCGGATAGCTGTACGCATGCACCAGGGTCGCGGTCGTCCCGCCCGTCCCGGCGTTGATCGACCAGCTGCGGTTGGTCGCCGCCGTCGGCGCGCCTGGCGGCAGCATGGCCTTGACCGCCGCCAGCTGGGCCAAGGCCGCCGGTGTCTTGAGATCCGGCGCGAGGTCGGGGCTCTGGCTCAGGTCGGCGCCGGTGCGGATCTGCTCATAGAGACCGCGCGCCTTGGCGTCGGCGGCGTTGTCCACCGTCGGAAGGCTGCAGGCCGCCAGGGCCACAAGAGCGATCGCCGCCGCCAGAAACGTCCGTCGCATGGCCCTTGTCCCTCATGATCGGTTCGCCCGGCGAAGATGATCACCCCCCGGATACGCCAGGCAACCGCCGACCCGCCACGAACGACTCGCCTTCGCTCCCGGCCCGGCCTATCTCGGCGCCCATGCTGATGGTGATCTCGCCGGCCAAGGCCATGAACTTCGCGGCGCCGGACCGTGTCCTGCCGCTGACCACCCCGGCCCTGAAAGACGACATCGCCGAGCTTGATACGGTCACCCGCAAACTGCGCCCGCGCGACCTGCGCAAGCTGATGGACATCTCCGAAAAACTGGCCGACCTGAACCACCAGCGGTTCCAGGCCTTCGACCCGTCGGTCGAGGAGGGGCTGCAGGCGGCGGTGGCCTTCAACGGCGACGTCTACATGGGCCTCGCCGCCCGGACGCTGGACGCGAAGGCCTTCGCCTGGGCCCAGGATCATCTGCGCATCCTGTCGGGCCTCTACGGCCTGCTGCGGCCGGCCGACGCCATCCAGCCCTACCGGCTGGAGATGGGCGTCCAGCTGAAGACCCGGCGCGGCAAAAGCCTCTACCAGTTCTGGGGCGACCGGATCTCGCGGATGCTCAACGAGGCGGTCGAGGGCCACAAGGACAAGACCCTGGTGAACCTGG
This sequence comes from Caulobacterales bacterium, assembly GCA_016234625.1. Classification (GTDB taxonomy): domain Bacteria; phylum Pseudomonadota; class Alphaproteobacteria; order Caulobacterales; family Caulobacteraceae; genus Caulobacter. The sequence goes on from JACRBD010000021.1 coordinate 7,753, forward strand.
CCAGCCAGGAATATTTCGGCGCCGTGGACCTGAAGGCCCTGTCGATCCCCGTGGTCACCTGCAGGTTCTTCGAGGATCGCGGGGACGTGACCAAACAGATCAGCTTCATGGCCAAGAAGGCCCGCGGCCTGATGGCCCGCTACGCCATCGACGGCCGCATCGACCGGATCGAAGGGCTGAAAGACTTCGCCGTCGAGGGCTACGCCTTCCGGAAGGATCTTTCGACCGAATCCGACTGGGTGTTCCTTCGGCGGCGCGCATGAGGTAATTCTTCAAACGATGAATTTAACGCGCTCGCGATCCTCGGCGCGGTCGTTTATGTTGCATTGCAGCATAACAGGGGAAACGCGCACCAGATGACCCATCGGCTCGAGGGACAGGTCGCTATTGTCACCGGATCGACCAGCGGGATCGGGCTGGGCCTCGCCGAGGCCCTGGCCGCCGCCGGCGGGACCGTGGTCCTGAACGGACTGGGCGACGCCGCCGCCATCGAGGCGACCCGCGCCGGCCTGGCCGCGAAGCACGGCGTCGAGGTCCGCTACCACGGCGCCGACATGACGCGGCCGGCGGAGATCGCCGACATGGTCGCTTCCACCGCCGCCGCATTCGGTCGCCTAGACATCCTGGTCAACAACGCCGGTGTGCAGCACGTCGCGCCGGTGGAGGACTTCCCCGTCGAGTGGTGGGACCGGATCATCGCCATCAACCTGACTTCGGCCTTCCACTGCACGCGGGCGGCGGTGCCCCTGATGAAGGCCGCCGGGCGCGGGCGGATCGTCAACATCGCCTCGGCCCACGCCCTGGTCGCCTCGCCGTTCAAGAGCGCCTATGTCGCCGCCAAGCACGGCGTGCTTGGACTGACCCGCACGGTGGCCCTGGAAGTGGCCCAGGACGGGATCACCGTGAACGCCATCTGCCCGGGCTATGTGAAGACGCCGCTGGTCGAGGCCCAGATCACCGACCAGGCGAAGGCGCGCGGCATCAGCGAGGACGAGGTCATGCGCGACGTCATCCTCGCCGCCCAGCCGACCAAGAAGTTCGTCACCGTCGAACAGCTGTCGGGGTTGCTGCTCTACCTCTGCTCGGACCTCGGCGCCTCGGTGAACGGGACCGCCCTGTCCGTGGACGGCGGCTGGACCGCGGCCTGACCCCGGTGACCGGCTATCCCCGCCCCACCGCCGGCGTTGTCTGTCTGCGCGGCCGCGAGATTCTGCTGATCAAGCGCGGCAACCCGCCCCGGCAGGGCCAGTGGAGCCTGCCCGGCGGCCGCATCGAATGGGGCGAGACCAGCGAGACCGCGGCCCTGCGCGAACTGGTCGAGGAGACCGGCGTCGCCGCCGAACTGCTGGGCCTGATTGACGTGGTCGACGGGATCATGACCTCTCGCGAGACTGGCGCGGTCACCCGCCACTACATCATGGTCGACTACGCCGCCCGTTGGCTGTCCGGCGAGCCGGTCGCCGGCGACGACGCTGTCGACGCCCGCTTCTTTGATCTGGACGAGGCCCTGGCCATCGTCGAATGGGATGTGACCCGCCGGGTCATCCAGGACGCCTTCGACCGTTTCGGCGCTTGACCGCCCCCGCGTCACCCGCGTTTTGTGATGTCAAACAGATGTTCACGGGGAGTGACGCACCATGGCCTACAAGCCCTTCGACCTGACCGGAAAGGTCGCCCTCGTCACCGGCGGCAACGGCGGCATCGGTTTTGGCATGGCCGAGGCCATGGCCCAGTCCGGTTCGGACATCGTCATCTGGGGCTCCAACCCCGAAAAGACCCTGGCCGCCGAAGGCAAGCTGACCGGCTACGGCGTGCGGGTGAAGGCCCAGGTCGTCGACTGCGCCGACGAAGCCCAGGTGGTCGCCGGCATGGCGGAAGCCGTCACGGCCATGGGCCGGATCGACACGGTGATCGCCAACGCCGGACGCGGCCGGGGCGCCGCCTCCTTCTCGGAAATGACCACCGAGACCTGGAACTACAACATGGCCCTCAATCTCGACGGGGTGTTCTGGACCCTGCGGGAAGCCGCCAAACACATGGTCGAGCGGGCCAGGGCCGGTGATCCGGGCGGCTCGCTGATGGGTATCGCCTCGTTGGCCGCCGTCGAGGGCGCCGCGCGCAACGAGGCCTATGCCGCGACCAAGGGCGCGGTGATCTCGATGATGAAGTCGATCGCCGTCGAGCACGCCCGCTACGGCGTGCGGGCCAACTCGATCCTGCCGGGCTGGATCGCCACCGACATGACCGCCGGCGCCCAGGGCAACGAGAAGTTCACCTCCAACGTCATCAGCCGGGTGCCCATGCGCCGCTGGGGCGAACCCAGCGACTTCGGCGGCCTGGCCGTCTACCTGGCGTCCGACGCCTCCAGTTTCCACACCGGCGATACCTTCATGATCGACGGCGGCTACGCGATCTTCTGAGGATTACCCCGATGTCCCTCCGCACTCCCCTCTGCGACATGCTCGATATCGAGCATCCCATCCTGCTGGCCGGCATGGGCGGCGTGTCCTACGCCGAGCTGGCCGCCGCGGTCAGCAACGCCGGCGGCTATGGCGTGCTCGGCATGGCCGGCCGCAGTCCCGACTTCATCCGCACTGAGATGCGCAAGGTCCGGTCGCTGACCGACCGGCCGTTCGGCGTCGTCCTGCTGGCCGCCAGCCCCGAGAGCCTGACCGCCGCCGTCGAGCTCATCATCGCGGAGGGCGCCAGCGCCTTCATCGCCGGCCTGGGCGTGCCCATGCCGATCATGGAGAAGCTCAAGAAGGCCGGCCTGAAGGTGATGGTGGTCTGCGGCGCGGTGAAGCACGCCGTGAAGGCCGAGCAGGCCGGTTGCGACGCGGTCATCTGCCAGGGCGGCGAAGGCGGCGGGCACACCGGCCTGGTCGGCACCCTGCCCCTGGTCGCCCAGGCGGTGGAGGCGGTGAAAATCCCTGTCGCCGCGGCCGGCGGCCTGTATGACGGCCGGACCATCGCCGCGTCGCTGGCGCTGGGCGCCCAGGCGGTCTGGATGGGCACCCGCTTCATCGCCAGCGCCGAAGCCCATGCCGGCGACCTTTACCGTGAGACCATCCTCAACGCCTCCGACGAGGATACCGTCCGCACCCGCTGCTACAGCGGCAAGCCCATGCGGGTTCAGAAAAACCCCTATGTGGCCGACTGGGAGAGCCGTCCGGGCGACATCCAGGGCTTCCCGATCCAGGCCGGGATCAGCATGCAGAACAACGCCATGGGCGGCATCGGCGGCCAGATCGACAACCTTGATCCGGACAAGTCCTGCTTCGCCATGGGCCAGAGCGCGGGCGGCATCCACGACGTCATGCCGGCCGGCGACATCGTCCGCCGGCTGATGGCCGAGACCCACGCGGCGATCGGCAGGCTGACCGCCCTCAACGCCGCCAGCCCCGCGGTCGCGCGCGAGACGGCGGCCTGAGGTGATGACCATCCCGGTCAGGTCGGCCGCGGCACGCGGCGGCTAGCCAGGCGCGCCGAGCCGCTGGGCGACGAGCAGCACCGGCCCGGCGCGGGGATCGCCGATCGTGGCTTCGGCATCGACCGAGAACCCCGCGGCCGCCAGCGCGGCGGTCATGTCCTTGAGCGCCGGGAACCGGTAGACGTCGAGAGGAAACGCCTGGACCGCCGCTTCGTCGGCGCTGGTCCGGAACAGCAGGGCCAGGCGACCGCCCGGCTTCAGGACGCGCGCGATCTCCTTCAGGGGTCCGCCCAGGTCCGGCCAGAAGTAGACCACATGGACACAGAGCGCCCTGTCGAAGGCGCCGTCCGCGAAGGGCAGCCTGTCGGCGCCGCCGACGACGACCTTGACCCGCCCCGCCTTCACCTGGCGGCGGCTTCGCTTGCGGGCGATGTCGACCATCAGGTCGGAGGGATCGATGCCGACAACCCGCCCTTTCGGCGCGCGGGCCGCCAGCGCGGCAAGGCTTCGCCCATGGCCGCAGCCGACATCGAGAACATGATCCTGTTCGCCGACGCCCAGCGCCTCGATCGCGCGGCGGTTCGCGGCCCAGGTCTCGCGCGCCATGATGGAGGCGATGATCCAGCCGAGCAGGCCTTTGGCGTGCCGAGCCTGCTCGGCGATGATGTGGGGTCTGCGCATGGTCACAGCCCCCGCACGGCGGCGATGATCTCTTCGGGCCTGCGCCAGGTCTGGGTCTGGCACAGGACGTTGAGCGCGCAGCCCTTGAGCTCCAGCGCCCCGCCGCGAAGCCGGACCGTGCCGGTGTAGGTGCGGCCGTCGTCAGGGTTATAGACGGAACCTCCGCTCCAGACGCCCGGCGCGGTCTCACGCAGGCCGCGGACGATCTCCACGCCGACCAGGGGTCGAGCGCGCAGAGCCGCGTCGGAATTGCGCGCATCGGTGCGCCGCCGCCCGCCAGGATCGTCGCCCTTCCAGAGCCACAGGATGCGGCCGCACATGGTGTTCGCCGCGCCGGCGCAGGGGCGGAACTCGACGATCGAACCGAAGCCCTCGGTCGCCCAGCGTCCCGCGATGTCGCCCGTGGCCGCTTGCGCCCGACCAGAGGCCAGGCCGGCGCCGGCGACGGCGAGCAAAAGGACGGTCGCGACCTTGGCCGCTTCGGGAGCGCGCTTGCGCCCGGCGCGCGACCGCTCGGCGATCTCGGCGACCCGCGCCTGGTACTCCGGATGCTCGGTGCCCATCATCCGGTCCCACCAGCTGAAATAGAGGCCGAAGTTGCTGCCGGGGGCCTGGTGATGCAGGTCGTGGTGGGTGCTGGTGTTGAGCCAGCCGAACAGCCGCGAGGGCTTGCCGGAGACTGGCGACAGCTCGACTCCGGTGTGGCCGGCGACGTTGCGGAGCAGCTGCCAGATCATGAAGGTGAAGATGGCCAGGTCATGCATCGGCACGACGGCGGCCCAGAGCGGCACGAAGGCGACCATCACCAGGGCCTCGGGAACGTCGAACGCATAGGACGTCCAGGGTGTCGGCGTCTTCGACCTGTGGTGCGTCCAGTGGAACGTCCGGAACAGGCGCGGATGGTGCATCGCCCGGTGCGTCCAGTAGTACCAGGCATCGTGGGCGACGATCATCAGGACCAGAGTCGCCGCGAAGTAGGCCGGGCCCCGGACGGCGAAGTCCTGATAGATCGACAGCCAGCCGGCCCTGGCGGCGAGATGCATGCAGAAGCCGACGATGGCGAAGACCAGCGTCGTGCGCAGGGACGTGGCGATCTCGCGCCGCAGGTCCGCCGCCAGGGCCGTGCGCGGCTGGATCTTCCGCAGCTTGAGCCCGGCGGTCCAGAAGGCCCAGACGAGCAGGCTGGCGAGGCCGGCGGCAATGACATAGCGGCCGGCCTCGACGGCGAAGATGGTCGGGAAGACGGCGGCGAACTCCCGCCAGAGGCTCTCGAGCGAGCTCATGTCGTGTCTCCGGAAATGACCGGACATTTTCCGGCGGCGAGACACATGCCCGGCTTTCGTCACCCGGGCTCGCCGTGATCGAAACGCGGCTAGCCGACGCTGAAACGCGCTGGCCGCATCTGAACTCTTTCTTTTATTTCAGGATGTTATCCGGATGGCGGTCGCCTCGGCGGCGAGGCCATTCGTTCGGAATTCGGTGGGCGTGAGTCCGGTTTCCGCCCGGAAGGCCCGGTTGAAGGGGCCCAGCGACTGGAAGCCGGCGTCCAGCGCGATGGTCGAGATTGGCACCTCGCGTTGCGATGGGTCGAGCAGGGCGGCCTTGGCTTCGCCGATCCGCCACTGGTTGAGGAAGGCGGCGAAGTTGCGATGGCCGAGCCGCTGGTTGATCAGCCGCCGCAGCCGGTATTCGGGAAGCCCAAGCCGCAGAGCCAGCGCGGCGATCGAGAGGGTCTCCAGCCGATAGAGGCGTTCCTCGCGCATGAGCTTGTCGAGCCTGGCGGCCATGGCGGCGTTCCCGGGATCGAGCGCCGGCGGGCCGCCTGCCCCGCCCGCTTCCACCGTCGCCGGGGCCGGCGACCCGAACAGCGCCGGATCGGCCCTGGTGAACACCAGCAGCGACAGAAGGCCGAGCAGGGCCAGGACGCCCGCCGCGACCGGCGACAGGGCCTGGGCCGAGCCGAGGAACAGCTCTCCCGACTGCACGGCGGTGACGGACAGCACATAGAGCGCCGCCGCGCCGAGAATTGGCCCACGCAGCCGCCGTCGCGGCTCCACCAGGTCGCCGCGCCAGCCGGCGGCGATGACCACCAGCACGTGGATCATCAGGCCGGCGCCGACCAGGTTGTGCGCCAGCCACAGTCCACGGCCCACCGGGGCCTGCGCCCGGTTGCCGGCGATCGCGATTCCCAGCAGCAGCAGGGCCGGCAGGAAGCGCCTGGGATCCAGTCGCGGCCGGTCCTCGAACAGCTCGGTCGCGAAAGCCCAGAACAGGCCGGCCCCCATGGCCGAGAACGCCCAGATCGCCGGCCAGGCCCAGCCAAACCCCTCGTCGATCTGCGGTGCCTGGGTCAGGGTGTGCGCCGCCGCCGCCAGGCTGAACAGGACCCCGGCGACCCGCGCCGGCGTCCGGCCGCCAAGCCCGATCACTAGGGCGACGCCCAGGAAGGCCCCGACCGCGCCGCCGCGGGTCAACAGTTCCATGACGTCCGCGGAGTTCATGAGCCCTCTTCATTCGCCGGCCGACGGATCGGCATTGGATCACCTTCGCCTGGGAGCTTTACCCACCGTGAGCCAGGCGCCAAGGCGTCGATGGCTCGCCCCTGCCCGACCCATCGCCCGCCCGATGTCGGCCCGGCGGCTCAGACCCCCTCGACGATCATCACCCGGTACTCGGCGCCCTTGAGGCGGTGCTGCAGGGCCGCCTGATAGGCCGGGCTGCGGTACCAGGCCTGGGCCTCGGCGAAGCTGGGAAACGACAGGATCACCGCCCCCTCGACCTGCGGCCCCTCCAGGACCTCCTGGCGGCCATAGAAGGCCAGCGGGGTGACGGCGTGACCGCCGCGCGCTTCCCGCGCCTTGGCCCCGTAGGCGGCGAATTCCTCGGCGTCGATCATCCGGTCGCGGACGAGGATCACATAGGCAGGCTTGGCGGCGTCGGTCACGGGGAATCTCCGGGTGGGACGGTTGGCCAACCTCTAACGATCAGCGACTGCGATGGCGATGCGGTGAACTTGATTCAGGTCAGGGCGCGGTCGGCCGCTCAGGATTTGACTGCCCGACAGCAAGGCAGGAGTTCACGATCATGAGCGTCATCGCGGTTCCCGACGACCTGGGCCAGATCACCCGCCACAGTTCGACGATCGAGGTGACCCTGATCCGTCATCTCGATCACGCCGCCGCGAAGGTCTGGGCCTTGCTCACCGACCCCGCCCGGCTGCCGCAATGGCTGGCACCCGGCGAGATCGAGCTTCGCCCTGGCGGACGGGCGCGCCTGGACTTCGTCGACTCGGGGACGGTCATCGACAGCGAGGTGACCGCGTACGAGCCGGAGGCCCTGCTGGAATACAGCTGGAGCGGTCCGGGCGAGCCGAGGCGGCCGGTTCGCTGGTCGCTGGAGGTCGAGGGGCCGGACGCCTGTCGTCTGACCCTGACCCTGATCACCCCGTCGGACGAGGACGCCGGCCGAGCCGCCGCCGGCTGGGAGGCGCACCTGGAAATGCTGGCCGCTGCGCTGGAAGGCGTGCCGATCAGGTTCCCGTTCGAGCGGTTCAAGGCCGCACGCGACGCCTATCGCGCGCGGCTGGGCTGACCCCGCCTAGCCAGCGATCAGAATCCACAGGCCGATGGCGACGAAGGCGGCGGCGGCGGTCCAGCGGATGTATTTCATCGGCAGGCGCGTGGCCGCGGCCTCGCCCAGCCAGACCGCCGGGCCGTTGGCCAGCATCATGCCCAGCGTGGTGCCCGCCGCCACCAGCAGAATACTGTTGAAGCGGGCGGCAAGCGCCACCGTCGCCACCTGGGTCTTGTCGCCCATCTCGACGAAGAAGAAGGCGACGGCCGTCGTGAGGAACACCGATCCCGCCCTGATCGCGGTTGGCGCCTCGGAGTCTTCGAACTTGTCGGGGATAAGGGCCCAGACGCCGAAGGCGATGAACAGCAGCCCGAGCACCCAGACGACCCACGGCCCGCGCAGGCTGTGGCCAGCCACCGAGCCGACTGTCGCCGCCAGACCGTGATTGACCAGGGTGGCAACCAGGATGCCGGCCAGGATCGGCCAGGGTTTGCGGAACCGCGCCGCCAGCACGATGGCCAGCAGCATGGTCTTGTCGCCGATTTCGGCGATGGCCACGAGGCCGGCGGAGACGAGGAAGGCTTCCATGAACTTGTCCTGGCGGGACCGGTAAGACAGACCAATGGCGTTCCGCGCCCCCGGTCCCGCTCGACCGCGCGCGAAAGCCAAAGGTCTCGCCAAGCCTCTTCAGGCTGAATGCGCCATGGAGCCTCGGCTCCAAGTTTGTTGACGCATCCGCTGCTGGATTCGCAGCCGGCTACTCCCCAGCGACGGGAAGGCGGATAGATCGCCCGGCCCGGAATGGCAAGTCTAGAGGCTGCCTTTGGCCTTCGCCGCGGCGGTCAGTTCGTCGCGGAACTTCGGATGGGCCAGGCCGATCAGCGCCTTCGCGCGTTCCTCGGTCGACATCCCCTTGAGGTCGGCGTGGCCAAATTCGGTGACGACGATGTGGGTGTCGTTGCGCGGGGTGGTCACCGGGCCGTCAAGTCGGGGGGTGATGCGCGAAACGGTCCCTTCCTTCGCCGTCGAATGGCAGGCGATGATCGAGCGGCCGCCTTTCGAGGCGTAGGCGCCGCGCACGAAATCCAGCTGGCCGCCGGCGGCGCTGAACTGGCGGCCGGCGAGGTGTTCGGAGTTGCAGGCCCCGGACAGGTCGATCTGCAGGGTGGCGTTGACCGACACGACGCGGTCATTGCGGGCGATCACCGCCGGATCATTGACGTAGGCCACCGGCCGGCTCTCGACCGCGGCGTTGTCGTCGATGAAGTCGTAGAGCGCCTTGTCGCCCAGGGCGAAGGTGAAGATGGTCAGGCCGGGGTCGGTGGTCTTGCGGCTGTTGGTCACCGCGCCGGACCTCATCAGATCGACGATGCCGGGCGTCAGCAGCTCGGTGTGGACACCCAGGTCACGGTGATGGCTCAGCGCCGCGCAGATCTCGTCCGGCAGCGCGCCGATGCCCATCTGCAGGCAGGCGCCGTCGTCCACCAGCCCGGCGACGATGCGCCCAATGGCGGCGTCCTCCGGGGCCGGCGGCCGGTTGGGATATTCAAGCAACGGCACGTCGTTCTCGACGATGCCATCGACTTCGCTGACGTGGATCATCCCGCCCCGGACGCGGGGCATGTGCCTGTTGACCTCGACGATCACCTGCCTGGCCGAACGGGCGACCGCCGAGCCATAGTCGTTGCTGGTCCCCAGGCTGAAGAAGCCGTGCAGGTCCATCGGCGAGACGGTGGTGATGAAGGCGTCGATCGGCGCGGGATCGGTCATCAGCCGGGGAGCCTGGCTGAAGGCGCCGGGGACGAAGGCGATCGGCCGTGCGCCCTCCGCCTCGCCGCGTTCCAGCAGCATCCGCTCGATCGGCCCGAGGAAGAAGCAATGCGGCCGGATGCGGTCCATCAGCTCGTAGCGCAGCACCGTGATCCCCGCGTGCGGGGTGGAGTGAAAATAGTAGAGCTTGATCTCGTCGATCTCGCCCGCCTCGGCCCGGCCGGCGATAGCGGCCAGGATCGCGGGCGGCTCGGCGAGCGCCATGCCCATGCAGACGCGCTGCCCGGACTCGATCCGGGCGGCGGCTTCGGTCGCCGACAAGCGCCTTTGGGCGTAAATGTCCTGCCACGTCATTGTGTAGACCTTGCCATGCGGTCGGGTCCGCGACGAGGGGTCGCGGCAGGTGTCTGAAAAGGTTGTCGAACCCTTGCGGAAACGCGGTCCACGGAGGGCTTCTCAACATGTTGTTAACGAAAAAGTCGCCCCTGGGGCGTTTCTCCCCGTTGACGAGTCATTAGGCCTCGTGGCCCCATATAGTGGGTTCAGGGGGCGCGTCGCCCACAAGATGTAGCGTCCAACGACGGTGCGTCCGTTCGGGAAGCCGCTGTTTGATTACGGGTTTTAGGGTCATGATGGGCGAAGCGGCAAGGCAGATTCCTCTCGGCGAAGCGGCGGGTGATACGGCCTGGGCGGGCGGCGAGAAGCCTCAGCTGGCGTTGGTCAAGAAGGTCGAGGTCGACCGCAGCCGCGACGCCCTGCTGACCGATTTCGGGCGCACCACGCTCGAGGACCGCTATTTGCTGGCCGGCGAGTCCTACCAGGACATGTTCGCCCGGGTCGCGACCGCCTTCGCCGATGACGCGGACCACGCCCAGCGCGTCTACGACTACATGAGCAAGCTGTGGTTCATGCCCTCGACGCCGGTGCTGTCGAATGGCGGCGCCGACCGCGGCCTGCCGATCAGCTGCTTCCTCAACGCGGTCGGCGACAGCCTCGACGGCATCGTCGGCACCTGGAACGAAAACGTCTGGCTGGCCGCCAACGGCGGCGGCATCGGCACCTACTGGGGCGGCGTCCGGTCGATCGGCGAGAAGGTCAAGGGCGCCGGTCAGACCAGCGGCATCATCCCCTTCATCCGCGTGATGGACTCCCTCACGCTCGCCATCAGCCAGGGCAGCCTGCGCCGAGGGTCGGCGGCGGTTTATCTCGACATCCACCATCCCGAGATCGACGAGTTCCTCGAGATCCGCAAGCCGTCGGGGGACTTCAACCGCAAGTCGCTGAACCTGCACCACGGCATCTCGATCACCGACGAGTTCATGTTCGCCGTCCGCGACGGGACCAAGTTCGGCCTGCGCTCGCCCAAGACCGGCGAGGTCCTGCGCGAGGTCGACGCCCGCGCCCTGTGGCAGAAGGTGCTGGAGCTGCGCCTGCAGACCGGCGAGCCCTACCTGATCTTCGCCGACCACGTGAACAAGGCCATGCCGGCCCACCAGCGCGAGCTGGGCCTGAAGGTCCGCCAGTCCAACCTGTGCAGCGAGATCATGCTGCACACCGGCAAGGACCACCTGGGCGAGGAGCGCACCGCCGTCTGCTGCCTCTCCAGCGTCAACGCCGAGTCGTTCATGGAATGGCGCGACGAGCCGCTGTTCATCGAGGACGTCATGCGTTTCCTCGACAACGTGCTGGAGGACTTCATCCAGCGCGCGCCGGTCGACGCCAGGCACGCCGTCTACGCGGCCAAACGCGAACGCTCGGTGGGCCTTGGCCTGATGGGCTTCCACAGCTTCCTGCAGGCCCAGAACGTGCCCTTCGAGAGTGCGCTGGCCAAGTCGTGGAACATGCGGCTGTTCAAGCACCTGCGCCGCGAGGCCGACAAGGCCAGCGTCAAGCTGGCCGAGGAAAAGGGCCCCTGCCCCGACGCCGCCGACCGCGGCGTGATGGAGCGTTTCTCACACAAGCTGGCCATTGCCCCGACCGCCTCGATCAGCATCATCTGCGGCGGCACCAGCGCAGGCATCGAGCCGATCCCGGCCAACATCTACAGCCACAAGACCCTGTCGGGCACCTTCGCGGTCAAGAACCCCTACCTCGAGCGCCTGCTCGACGAGAAGGGCCAGAACACCCCCGCGGTCTGGGACAGCATCCTGGCCAACGAGGGCTCGGTGCAGCATCTCGACTTCCTCAGCCAGGACGACAAGGACGTCTACAAGACGGCCTTCGAGCTCGACCAGCGCTGGATCGTCGAACTGGCCGCCGACCGCACCCCGGACATCTGCCAGAGCCAGTCGGTCAACCTGTTCATCCCCGGCGACGTGGATAAATGGGACCTGCACATGCTGCACTGGCAGGCCTGGGAGCGGGGCATGAAGAGCCTCTACTACCTGCGTTCCAAGTCCGTGCAACGCGCCAGCCACGCCGGCAGTGAAACCGAACAGACCTACAACCTCGAAGTCGCCGAAAAGACCGACTACGACGAGTGTTTGGCCTGTCAGTAGGGCGTGGGTCGTGAGGGATGGGTCGTGATTCGTGAATCGTGATTAGGCGGCCTTGGCCGCCGAGCCACACGCGTCCGTCAGCTACCCACAATTCACGAGTCACGAGTCACGAATCACGATCGCCGCTCACGCCTTAACACCCCGGCGGCGGCCGGAAATCCCTGACTTCCATGCCCTGCAGCCCCAGCTCCGCCCGGCGCGCGTCGAGACCCGCCGGGTCCTCCACCTCGCCCACAACCCAGGCGCCGGCCCGGCACACCGGCTGCGTGCCGAACCGTTGCGGCCGGCCTTCCAGCACCGCCAGCCGGTCGACCAGGGCGGCGTACCAGGCGGGCAACACCTCGCCGTCAGCCACCAGGGACGCCATCCGCGTCGCCGCCTCGCGCATCAGCCGCCGGTCGGTCACAGCATGCACCGCGATCAGCCAGGCCGACCGCGCCGCATCCTCGCCCCAGGCGGTCCGGCCGAACCAGCCGCCAGCCGGCAGTTCGTCGCGCAGCAGCGCCTTCAGCCCCGCCTGGTTCTTCCGGTCGATGGCCTCCACCAGAGACCAGGCGGCGTTCAGGGCCGCGCGCCGCTCGTCCATGTCGAGGCTGTCGAAGTCGAGCCCGTACAGCGTCTCCCGCGCCGCCTGTTCCAGCTCGGCCATCCGCACGAGCCGCTCCCCCGGCGACGCCGCCGGCAGGGCGTCCAGCTCGGCCTGCCTGGCCTTGATCGCGGCCTTCAGCGTCCGGACCATGCCCTGGGCGCGAGCGGAAAGGCCGGGACCGTTGTCAGGCACATAGATCGGCGCGGCGGCGATCGCGGGTGTCGTGGCGAGCAACGCAGCGGCGAGGATCAGGCGGCGGGTGAGCATGCAGGGCGTTCCGGTGAGAGCCGCAGCATCCGCCATCACCCGCGTCTTGGCGATCCTCACCCACACACCCTGAGGTCTGGACGCCCGTGCGCTCCGGCGCCCGCCCGCAGAATCTTCGTGGCGCCGGGCGTGGGAGCGCATATTGCGGGCTGCCGGCCGCATGGGGCGGCGGGCGCGATGGGGACGGCCTCATGACGGCGGCAGGCCGGAATCCGATAGCGGACTGGGCCAGGACCGCGCCCGGCTACGCCGCCGCGCTCGGTCTGGTGGCGGCGGCGATTGGCGTCGCCTGGGTCGCGGGGCCCCGGCTGGCCGGCGCCAACCTGGCGATGCTGTTTCTGGCGCCGGTGCTGATCAGCGCGGTCGGGTTCGGCCTGGGTCCGGCCCTGCTGGCGGCCCTGGCCGCCGCCGTGAGCTTCAACTTCCTGTTCATCGAGCCCCGGTTCACCTTCTGGATCGGCCATCCGGCGGATCTGCTGACCTTCAGCATGTTCTTCGCCGTGGCGGTGGCCACCGGCTGGCTGGCCGGTCGGGAGCGGGACCAGGCGCAGACGGCCCGTCGTCACGCCGCCACGGTCGGAACGCTGCTGGCGGCCAGCCGGGCTCTGGCGGCGGCCACCACCCCGGACGAGGTGGCCCAGGCCCTGGCCGACCAGCTGATGTCGGTTGGCGCCGGCGCGGCGGTGGTGGTTCTGCCCTCGGCCGCCGGACCGCGCATCGCCGGCGGCCCGGCCGGGCTGGACCGGCTGGGCCCCGCCGCCGCCGAGGCCGCCCGGGCGGTGCTGGAGACCGGGCAGGCGGCGGGTACCGACGACGCCGCGACGGGGTATCGCTTCCGGCCGCTCGACGGCGCCGGCGGACCGGTCGCGGCGGTCGGCCTGCGCGCGCCGGCTCTCGCCACCGATGCGGCCGCCGAGGCGTTGATCTCCGGCCTGCTGCGGCAGGGCGCGGTCGCGCTGGAGCGGGCGGAGCTGGCGGCCGCCACCGTCGAGAACCAGGCCCTGCGCCGCGCCGACGACCTGCGCTCGGCCCTGCTCAACTCGATCAGCCACGATTTTCGCACGCCGCTGTCGACGGTGCTGGGCTCGGTGACCACCCTGCAGGACTACGGCGACAAGCTGAAGCCCGCGGTGCGACGGGACCTGCTCGACAGCATCCGCGAGGAGGCGCAACGGCTGAACCGCTACGTAGGCGACCTGCTGGACATGGCCCGGCTGGAGGCCGGCGCCCTGAGGCCGAAACGGGAGTGGGCCGACGTGCGCGCGGTGATCGCCGCGGCCCTGGCGCGGATCGGCGAACGGACCGGAAGCCGGCGGATCGTGCGCGACTTCGCCCCCGACCTGTCGCGGGTGAAGCTGGATCGCACCCTGCTGGAGCAGGCGATCCTCAATGTGCTGGAAAACGCCGTCGCCTACGGGCCGGACGGGTCGCGCATCGAGGTGGCGGCCCATGAGGACGCCGGCCGGGTGGTGATCGCCATCGAGGACGAGGGGCCGGGAATCGCGCCTGAGGCGCTGAAGGTCGTCTTCGACCGGTTCCGGCGGCTGGAGCGGGCCAGCGACCGGGGCGAGGGCCTCGGGCTCGGCCTGTCGATCGCCCGAGGCTTCATCGAGGCCATGGGCGGGCGCATCGCCGCGACCAGCCCGGTGGCCGATGGACGGGGCACGCGGTTCCTGATCTCCCTGCCCAAGTCCACCCGCACGCCGAAGGGGCTGCTGTGACCGTCCATCGCCCGCGCATCCTGGTCATCGACGACGAGCCGCAGATCCACCGCTTCCTGACCCCGGCGCTGGAAGCGGCCGGCTACGAGCCGATCCGCGCCGACTCCGGCGAGGCAGGCTTGCGGGAGCTGGCCCGGCGGGCGCCGGACGCGGTGGTGCTGGATCTGGGTCTGCCGGACATGGACGGCAAGGAGGCGCTGGAGCGGGCCCGGCGGTTCTACGAGGGACCGGTCCTGATCCTGTCGGCCCGCCATCGCGAGATGGAGAAGATCGACGCCTTCGATCTGGGCGCCGACGACTATGTCGAAAAGCCGTTCAGCGTCGGCGAGCTGCTGGCGAGGCTGCGAGCGGTGCTGCGGCGCGGCCCGCATGTGGAGGCGGCGCCCCGGACGGTGGTCGCCGGCGACCTGGAGATCGACCTGGCCATGCACCTGGTGCGCCGGGGCGGGACACCGGTGCGGCTGTCGCCCAAGGAGTTCGAGCTGCTGCGCGGCCTGGTCGAGGCCGGCGGCCGGGTGGTCACCCATCGCCAGCTGCTGACCGCCGTCTGGGGCCCCGCCCATGCCCAGGACGTGCAGTATCTGCGGGTGTTCGTCGGCCAGCTGCGCCAGAAGCTGGAGGCCGACCCCGCCGCGCCCCGCCATTTCGTCACCGAACCGGGGGTCGGCTACCGCTTCCTGGCCGGGTAGAATTCGGTGACAGTTTGAATTCCGCGCAGCAGCTCGGCCGCCCGGTTGAGGAAGCGCTCGGCGGGGGTCTCGGGATGGTCCAGCGGCGTCGACAGGGCCGCCGCCAGCTCGACCCCGGCGACGATGGCGGCCAGGTCGCCACGCTGGCGGGCCTGGTCACGGATGTCCCGCGCCAGGGCCTCCAACGCCAGCGACACGTCCGCGCCGGCCTCCGCCCTGGCGAACAGCCGATCAAGGCGGGCGATGCAGTCGGTGACGGCGCCGAGCGCGGCCATGATCCTTGATCCTGTCGCGCGAAGACGGGCTAGACGGACACCTGGGTTCCCATCTCGACCACGCGACCGGGCGGGATGCTGAAGAAGTCCGTCGGGTTGGCGGCGTTGCGCATCAGGAAGATGAACAGCTTGTCCTGCCACAGCGGCATGCCGCTGTGGGCCGAGGCGATCACCGAGCGGCGGCCGAGGAAGAAGGACGTCGACATGATGTCGAACTTCATCCCCTTCTGGCGACACAGGCCCAGCGCCTTGGGCACGTTGGGCGTCTCCATGAAGCCGTAGCGCAGCGTCACCCGGCGGAAGTCCTCGTTGATCGGCCCGATCTCCACCCGGTCCTCCGGCGGCACGCGCGGGATGTCGGCGGTCTGGACGGTGAGGATGACGTTCTGCCGGTGCAGCAC
>JACRBD010000252.1 GCA_016234625.1 Caulobacterales bacterium
CCTCGCGCAGCGCCTCGTCGATGTCCTTTTCGCCCAGCACCCCGCGACCGGAGAGCCGGTCGAAGACCGTGCCGAGACGTTCTGTAAGGCCTTCGAACATGCCGTTCTGAACCGCTAACCCAAAGTCGAAGGGGCAAACGCAATTCGCCCCCGTGGACGATCACGTCGACGGGGGGCCTCGCCGCCCTCGTCCCACCCTGAAGTCCGGTTGGGGGTCGTGGCGGTGGAGGGCGCTGAACTGCATCTGCGCCGGAAGGCGGGCCTTATGAGCGGAAAAGGGAGGGAAATCAAGCCGTCTGAATCCTTCTCCCCTTGCGGGAGAAGGTGTCGGCGAAGCCGACGGATGAAGGGTTTCGCCAAGTTGGGAGTCGGTCGGGTGTTGCGCGGCGCCTGCCCTCGACCCCTCATCCGACCCGCTTCGCAGGCCACCTTCTCCCGCAAGGGGAGAAGGAAGGATGGTCTCGACGGCGACTCATTCCGGGCATAGCGTCCGCGTCAGTACCGTTTTCCATCTCTGGGGGAGATACGACGATGGGAAGACTCTTGATCGCCGGCCTGGTCGGCGGAATCGCCATGTTCATCTGGTCCGCCCTGGCCCACACCGTCATTCCGCTCGGTGAAACCGGCATGCAGATGGTCGGGCCCGACTCGGCCGTGACCGCCGCCCTGCAGGCGGAACTGGGCGACAAGGCGGGCCTCTACGGGTTCCCGGGCGTGGCCGGGGATCCGCACCGTGATGAGGCCGCCATGGCGGCGATGACCGAGAAGATGAAGACCGGGGCTTCGGGCCTGATCGTCTACCACGCCCCGGGCTACAACCCGCCGATGAACACCCTGATGGGCAGGGAGCTGGCGCTGGAGATCGTCCAGTCGCTGATCCTCGCCTGGCTGCTGACCAAGCTGGCGGTGTCGGGCCTGGGCGCCCGCACCACAGCCGCGGCCCTGGTCGGGGTGGCGGTCGCGCTCAGCACCAACGGCTCCTACTGGAACTGGTGGGGCTTCCCGGCCGACTACACCCTGGCCGCGATGGTCATCCAGGTTGTCGGCTATACCGTGGCCGGTCTGGTGATCGCGTTCGTTCTTGGCTGGAAGCGGAAGGCCGCGGAAGCCAGCTAGCGTGGTTCGACACGCACCCTGCGGGTGCTGCTCACCATGACGAGGAGAAAATGCCCGTCATCCTGAGCAGGCCCGCAGGGCCGTGTCGAAGGACGCAGCCCTACGCCCCCGGCGGGACCGGGAAGCCGCGGTCGCGCATCAGGGCGCCGATCTTCGGATCGCGGCCCCGGAAAGCCCGGAACTGGTCGGCCGGATCGCTGCTGTTGCCGCGCGACATGATCTCGTCGTGCAGCCGCTTGGCCACGACCTTGTCATAGAAGCCGCCGGGCGCTTCCTTGAACGCCTCGGCGCAGTCGGCTGTGAGGGTGTCGGCCCACAGATAGCTGTAGTAGCCGGCCGAATAGCCGTCACCGGAGAAGACGTGGCCGAACTGCGGCGTGCGGTGACGCATGACGATTTGCGGCGGCATGCCCAGCCTGGCCAGCTCCTCCCGCTCGAACCTGTCGGGATCGATGTCGACGTTGCCGGCCAGGTGGAGCTTCATGTCGATCAGGGCGCTGGCGAGGTATTCGGTGGTGCCGAAGCCTTGGCCGTATTTGGAAGCCTTCTCGATCTTGGCCACCAGCGCGGCCGGGATCGGCGCGCCGGTCTGGTAGTGCAGGGCGAACTGGTTGAGCACTTGCGGCGTCGACAGCCAGCGCTCGTTCAGCTGGCTGGGGAACTCCACATAGTCCCGCGCGACACTGGTGCCCGACACGGTCGGATAGGTGACGTTGGAGTTCAGGCCGTGCAGGGCGTGGCCGAACTCATGGAACAGGGTCTCGGCGTCATCCCAGCTGATCAGCACCGGCTCGCCGGGCTTGCCCTTGATGAAGTTGGAGTTGTTGCTGACGATGGTCCTCACGTCCTTGCGGAACCGCTCCTGGTTCCGGTAGGCGTTCATCCAGGCGCCAGACCGCTTGCCCTGGCGGGCGTAGGGATCGAAGTACCAGACGCCGACCAGCTGGCCGTCGCGGGTCACTTCCCAGGTCCGGATGTCCTCGTGATAGACCGGCAGGCCTTCGACCTGTTTGAACCTGAAGCCGTACAGCTCGCCGGCGGCCCAGAACATGCCCTCGCGCAGCTTCTCCAGCTGCAGGTAGGGCTTCACCTCGTTCATATCGAGGTCGTACTTCGCCTTGCGGACCTTCTCGGCATAGAAGCGGTAGTCCCAGGGCTGGATCTGGAAGCCGCCCTTCTCGGCGTCGACGATGGCCTGCATCTCGGCCACGTCCTTGCCCACCTGGGCGATGGCCGCCGGCCAGACCGCTTCCATCAGGGCCATGGCGTTTTCGGGCGTCTTGGCCATCGCGTTCTCGAGGCGCCAGTGGGCGTGGGTCGCGTAGCCCAGCAGGTTGGCCCGCTCGACCCGCAGCTTGAGGATCCTGCCGATGATGGCGTTGTTGTCGGTGGCCCCGCCGTTGTCGCCGCGGCCCACGAAAGCCTTCCAGACCTTCTCGCGCGTGCCGCGGACCGGGGAGTAGGTCAGGTAGGGATCGACGCTGGAGCGGGTGTTCACGATGATGAACTTGCCTTCCAGCTTGCGCTGGGCGGCGCTGGCCGCGGCGTTGGCCTTCAGGCCGTCGGGCAGGCCGGCGAGGTCCGCCTCGGTCAGCTCGATGTAGGTCCCTTCATCGGCCAGCAAATTCTGGCTGAACTTCGTGTACAACCCGGCCAGCTCCTCGTTGATCGCCGCCACCCGCGTCTTGGAGATCGGGTTCAGCTTGGCGCCGGAGCGGACGAAGTTGGTGTAGTAGATCCAGGTCAGCCGCTGCTGCTCGGGCGTCAGCTGCGCCTTGGCCGGCGCGTTGTAGACCGCCTCGATACGGGCGAAGAGCTTCTCGTTCTGGGTGATCTTGTCGCCGAAGGCGGCGAACTTCGGATCCAGCTCGGTCTCCACTGCCTGAAACTCCGGCGAGCTGAGGTTGCTGCTCCAGATGCCGTAGTAGGTGAAGAAGTCGCCCAGCGTCCGGCCGGCGTCTTCCATGGCGGCGATGGTGTTCTCGAAGGTAGGCGCGGCCGGATTGGCGGCAATGGCGTCGATCTCGGCCAGATTGCGGGTCATGCCCTCGTTGGCGGCCGGCAGGAAGTCGCCGACCTTGACCTTGTCGAAGGCGGGCACGCCGCCGTAGGGGCCGGTCCAGGTCTGGACCAGGGGGTTGCCGCCGGGGGCGGCAGCGGCCGAGGCGCGGCCGGCGACGGTGGTCATGGCCGCGGCGGCCGCGGTGGTGGCGAGGAAGGTTCGACGATGCACGGAGATTCTCCAGGAGCCCGGTTTGCGGGGACCCTATCCCCCTTTCCACCCGCTCGTCACATGAACGGGCTGTAATGCGCCGCATGGACGATGCGCGGGCGGGACGCTAAACGCGAAACCATGTCCATTGGCGTCTTCGATTCCGGCGTGGGCGGCCTGACCGTCCACCGCGCGCTCGTCGAGCGGTTCCCCCAGGCCGACTTCGTTTATCTCGCCGACCAGGCCAACGCGCCCTACGGCGGGCGGCCCGGCGAGGAGATTGTCGACCTCACAAAGGCCGGCTGCATCCGGCTGTTCGACGAAGGCGCCAGCCTGATCGTGCTGGCCTGCAACACCGCTTCGGCCATCGCCCTTCGCCGCCTGCAGCAGACCTGGCTGCCGGGCTACCGCCGCGAGACCGGCCGCCCGCTGAACGTGCTGGGGATCATCGTCCCGACCATCGAGGCGGCCACCGGCATGCCCTGGGAACACGAGGCCGACCGCCGCGACGAGCAGGTGACCAAGGTCGATGTCCTCGGCGTCTTCTCGACCCCGGGCACGGCGAACAGCCGGGTGTTCGAGATCGAGATCGACAAGCGCAAACAGGACCTGGCGGTGTTCTCCGAGCCCTGCCCGAACCTGGCGCGGATGATCGAGGAGAACGCCGATCGCGAGGCCCTGGCCGGGGAGATCGCCGGCCATGTCGACGCCCTGCGCCGGCGCATCGGCCGCCATCCGGACCGGGCGGTGCTGGGCTGCACCCACTACGAGATCGTCGCCGACCTGTTCCGCGACGCCCTGCCGCCGGGCACGCCGCTGATCCACCAGCCGGGCGCCACGGCTGAGGCCCTGGGCCGCTACATGGAGCGGCATCCGGAATATGTCGCCGGCGGGACGGGGCAGCGTCGTTTCCTGACCACCGGGACCCCCGGCCCGCAGAACGGCCTGGTCGGCTCGTTCTGGGGCGAACCGCTGGCGTTCGAGGGGGCCTGACCGCCGCATGATCCCACCGTCATGGCCCGACTTGTTCGGGACACCCATGCGCGGTGAGCGCTCAGAACTGGGCGTTTAAGGCCCCGCGCCCCATCCCACGCCGTCGTGTTCATGGGTGGCCCGAACAAGTCGGGCCATGACG
>JACRBD010000253.1 GCA_016234625.1 Caulobacterales bacterium
AGGCCGTCGGCCTCCATCTCGCCGCCCTGCACGCTGGCCACCAGAGTCTGCGCGCCCGGCAGGCGGGAGAGAAATTGATGCGGCCCGGTGAAGTCGAGGTGCGTGACTCCGGGATAGAGGGCGAAGACAATGTGCAAAGGCTTGGCGGACATGGGCTGACTCCGGTTGACGGCCCATACTGCACCGCCTAGCGTCTGGCTTAAATGACATTGATCCCTCGATTTCCGCCATGCGCGCGATAGGCGTCCTGATCTTTCCCGATTTCCAGCTGCTCGACGCCGCCGGGCCGATCGGCGCGTTCGAGATCGCGGGACGCTATGTGCCCAGGACCTATGACATCCGTTTGCTGTCGCTGGACGGCGGGCCGGTGGCCAGTTCGGCGGGCGTGACCCTCGACACCTTGGCCTTCGCCGAGGCGGGGCGGCTGGACACCCTGCTGGTCTCCGGCGGCGAGGGCACGCGGGGGCCGTCGATCTGCGAGACCACCCTGGCCTTCGTCCAGTCCGCGGCGAAGACCGCGCGGCGCACCACCAGCGTCTGTTCCGGCGCCTACGTGCTGGCCCAGGCCGGCCTGCTGGACGGCAAACGCGCCACCACCCACTGGAACCGCACCGCCGACTTCGCCCGCCGCTATCCAAAGGTGAAGCTGGAGCCGGACCGGATCTACGTCCGCGACGGCGCGGTCTGGACCAGCGCCGGGATCACCGCCGGCATCGACCTGGCCCTGGCCCTCATCGCCGAGGACCTGGGCGAGGACATCGCCCGCAAGACCGCCCAGCAGCTGGTGGTCTATCACCGCCGGCCCGGCGGCCAGTCGCAGTTCTCGGCCCTGCTGGAGATGGAGGCCCGCGGCCGGTTCGACGGCCTGCTGGCCTGGGCGCGGGAGAACCTGCGCCACCCCCTGACCGTCGACGAGCTGGCCCGCCACGCCGGCATGAGCGAGCGCAATTTCGCGAGAGCCTTCGCGAGCGAGACCGGCTTCACGCCGGCCAAGGCCATCGAACGCCTGCGGGTCGAAGCCGCGCGGGCATTGCTGGATTCCCAGCCGCTGCAGGT
This sequence comes from Caulobacterales bacterium, assembly GCA_016234625.1. Lineage (GTDB taxonomy): Bacteria > Pseudomonadota > Alphaproteobacteria > Caulobacterales > Caulobacteraceae > Caulobacter. Next base: position 1,057 of record JACRBD010000253.1, read on the forward strand.
GGAGGACGTCGCCCTGGAAACCGGCTTCGGAGACCAGGAACGCATGCGCCGGGCCTTTATCCGCGCCTTCGGCCAACCGCCGCAAGCGTTGCGGCGGGCAAGGGCGGCTTAGAAAGGGGACATGTACCTCTTGGTACGTGTCCCCGTCAGATCGGAGCGGCTGCCGGGTGCCCCGGTCACGCGACGACGAATGGACATCCGGCGTGACCGCAATGGGCGGGTGCGAGCAATCAGCTCTTAGTGGCTTTCGTTTTTCGGAACCCACTCTGGCCTGACTTGGCATGCGCTTCTTTCCCCTTTCGAAGCCCATCCACTTGGAGCGACAACTTATTCAATGCCTCTTTGAATGAAGCCGGATCGTCCCCGTAGTCCTCCCACAGGCGGATTTTCTTGCCTTTGACGACGACCGTGCTCCCGACCCTTCCAGCCATCCGTGATCCATCTCCGCCAAGGGCGTCGGCCCAAAGCCGGCCTTTGATCTCATGGCGAGAGGATCGCCGGTCTTTCCAGCCTGCTCAAGGGCGCTTCGCGTCGCGCAGCGACAGGCCCGCAGGGCCTGCCCTTGACCAGGCTGGAGAGACCGGCACGCTGGCCTGCAAGAGATCGACGGCAAGGTGTCGATGCAGCTCGGGGACATGTACCCGCTTGGGTACGTGTCCCCTAAACCCGCGGCCGCTCGATTAGGGGACACGTACCGAAGGCGGTACATGTCCCCGCTAGTAGTCCGGCCCGCCTGGGAACATGTGCATGTAGGGCTGCGCTTCCTTCAGCGCCCTGGCGAACGACGGCCGGGCCTCCAGCCGGTCGTAGTAGGCCTGCAGCCTGGGCCGGTCGCCCCAGGGCTGGCAGCGCTGGGCGTAGAACAGGGCCGGGCTGGCGGCGCAGTCGGCCATCGAATAGCTCTCGCCCGCCGCCCAGGTCCGGCCGTCGGACAGGGTCGCTTCCAGATAGCCATAGGCCATCTCCAGCGTGCGCCGGGCGTCGGCCACGCCAAACGGGTCCTTGGCGCCCTCGGGGCGGATGACCTCGAACACCAGCCGGCCCTGGGGCGTCATGACATAGTTGTCGAAGAACCGGTCCATGAACCGCGCCTTCAGCGCCGCCTCCGGATCAGCGGGGATCAGGCCCGCGCCCGGATAGTGGCGGTCGAGGTATTCGATGATGATGCTGGACTCGACGACGGTCTCATTCCGCGCTTCGTCGCGCAGCAGCGGCATCTTGCCGATCGGCCAGCGCTGCATGAACTCGACCACCGGCCCGTCCCCGGCGCCGAACTGGATCATCTCGAAGGTGAACGGCGTCCCGGCCTCGTAGAGCGGAATCAGCACCTTCCAGCAGTAGGACGACAGCGGGTGAGCGAACAGGCGGAGGGTCATGGGCGGCGGGCTCGGCTGGATATTAGTAAAGCAATATCTTTAGTGTTTGGACGAAGGGCGGTCAAGGCGCGGGAGTAGGGAGTAGGGAGTAGGGAGTAGGGAGTAGGGAGTAGGGAGTAGGTCGATGGCGGGGCTGCGAACAGGGCGCAAGCCCCCCTTGCTACTCCCTACTCCCTACGCCCTACTCCCTTTCCACCTCACTCCCAGCAGCGAACCCGCCGCCCATGCCCCTCCCCGAGATCTACGCCGCCCACCGCGTCGTCCCCGCCAAGACCTTCGGCGACCTGAACGTCGGCGACCGCTATCCCCTGCCGTCGCGCACCCTGGGGGACGGCAATTTCGTCGCCTTCCAGGCGGTCAGCCTCGACAACCATCCGATCCACTACGACGTGGAATACTGCCAGGCTCTGGGCCATCCCGGGCCCCTGGCGCACGGGCTGCAGGTGCTGTGCTTCACCGCCGCCGGCGCCGGCCTGTTCCCGCACGAGATCGGCGACGCCCTGCTGGGCATGATCGAGGTGCGAGCGAAGGTGCTGAAGAGCGCCTATCCCGGCGACACCCTGTACCCGGCGCTGGAGATCAGCGACCTGAAACGCCAGCGGACCACCGGCGTGGTGACGATGAAGGCCACGGTGACCAACCAGAAGGGTGATCTCGTTCTGGACGGCGAACACGTCTATCTGCTGAAACTCTGAAATCATCTGCGCGACCGAGACGACCGATGGCCGACCCTTCGCCCCGCCCGCGCAAAGCCAGCCTGCTTGGACGCCTTGGCCCCGGCCTGATCACGGGCGCGGCGGACGACGATCCCGGCGGGGTGGCGACCCACTCCCAGGCCGGAGCCGCCTTCGGCTTCAACATGCTGTGGACCGTGGTGCTGGCCTATCCGCTGCTGGCGGGCATCCAGCAGGTCGTGGCGCGCATCGGCCGGGTCACCGGGCACGGGCTGGCGGCCAACATCCTTCGGGTCTTCCCGCCCTGGGTGCTGGCGCTCCTAGTCTTGTCGCTGCTGGTGGCCAACACCATCAATATCGCCGCCGACATCGCCGCCATGGGCGAGGCCGCCACCCTGGTGTTCCCGGGGATCAGCAAGTTCGCCTACGCCCTGGCCTTCGGCCTGGCCTGCGTGCTGCTCGAAGTGTTCATGAGCTACAAGCGCTACGTGAAGGTGCTCAAGTGGCTGACGCTATCGCTGCTGGCCTATGTGGGCGTGGTGTTCACGGTGAAGATCCCCTGGGACGAGGTGGTGCTGCGCTCCTTCGTGCCGGTCGTCAGCCTCACCCCCGCCTTCCTGACCATGGTGGTGGCGGTCTTCGGCACGACCATCAGCCCCTACATGTTCTTCTGGCAGAGCTCGCAGGAGGTCGAGGACCTGGGACCCGACGCGGCCGGACGCTCGCTGATCAACACCCCCGAACTGGCCGACGGCGAGCTGCGCCGCATCCGGCTGGACACCTGGTTCGGCATGGCGGTCTGCAGCGTGATCGCCTTCTTCATCGTCCTGACCACCTCGGTGACCCTGCACGTCAACGGCGTCACCGACATCGAAAGCGCCGCCCAGGCGGCCCAGGCGCTGCGGCCGATCGCCGGCGACCTGGCCTTCCTGCTGTTCAGCCTGGGGATCATCGGCACGGGCCTGCTGGCGGTGCCGGTGCTGGCCGGCTCGGCGGCCTACGCCATCGCCGAGTCGTTCGGCTGGCCAATGGGCCTGGACCGCAAGCTGGGCCAGGCCCCGGGCTTCTACGCCATCATCGCCGGGGCGACCTTTGGCGGGGTGCTGCTCAACTTCCTGCAGATCAACCCGATCAAGGCCCTGTTCTGGAGCGCGGTGCTCAACGGCCTGGTGGCGGTGCCGATCATGGTGGTGGCGATGATCCTGGCCTCGCGCAAATCGGTCATGGGGCCCTTCACCATCGGCTGGACCCTGAAGATCCTCGGCTGGACCGCGACGGCCGTGATGGCGGCGGCGGGCGTGGGCATGTTCCTGGCTTGACCGCCGTGGCGTCAGCCTCATCTTCTGCGCCGCGAGCAACGGGAGACAGGGCCATGGGCGCCGACGGTCGCAAGAGCATCTTCATCACCGGCGCGGCCAGCGGCATCGGCCTGGCGGCGGCCAAACGGTTCGCGGCCGAGGGCTGGTTCGTCGGCCTGGCCGACATCGACGGGGCGGGCCTGAAGCTGGCCCAGGCCGCGATCGGGGCCGGGAATTGCAGCGTCCACAAGCTCGACGTCCGCGACCGGGCCGGCTGGAAGAAGGAAATCGCCGCCTTCGGCAAGGCCACGGGTGGGCGGATGGACGCCCTGCTGAACAACGCGGGCATCGCCAACTACGGCTACTTCGAGGACCAGACCGACGACGAGATCGACCGCCAGCTGGACATCAACGTTCGCGGCGTGGCCAACGGCGCCCGGGCGGGGCTGGAGCTGCTCAAGGCGACGCCGGGCTCGACCCTGATCAACGTCGCCTCCTGCGCGGGCCTGTTCGGCGCGCCCAAGATGGCCATGTACTGCGCCACCAAGTTCGCGGTGAAGGGCCTCTCCGAAGCCCTCGACATCGAGTTCGAACGCCACGGCGTGGCGGTGAAATGCATCATGCCGTGGTTCGTCGACACCCCGATCCTGCAGGCCGGCTCACAGGGCTCCAACGAAAACATCGCCGACGCCATCCGCCAGGGCGGATCGGAGGTCTATACCGTCGAGGAGGCCGCCGACGTGATCTGGACCTCGGTCCAGGGCAAGGACCTGCACTGGATCGTCGGCAAGGCCGGCAAGCAGCTGCGCTTCGCCGCCCGCTTCATGCCCGGGTCGATCAGGAAGCGGATGAAGGCGATGGCGCTGCAGGGCTGACGGCCGAAGTCTCGGTCCTGGCGGCGGAGGCCGGCTCGGCGGGCTTGCCGGCCGGTCCGCCGACGCCCGTGGCCGGCGCGCTGGTCTCCACCGTCGGGACCGCCTGGGCCGTGGCGGCGATGAACACCGCGTCCGTCGAGGGCGCCAGGGTGGTGTAGGGCATCGGGCCGACCGGAATCTCGCCGAGGCCGGCATAGATCGGACGGTCACCGATGTCCGGACCGGAACGCGAGGGCTCGCGGTCGAAGGCGCCGGGCGCGCCGCCGCGGCCGCCGAAGCGGTAGAACACGTGCAGACCAACCTGGCCGACACGGATCAGGCGCGGACCCCAGCCGGGGGAGACGTTGATCGTGTGAAAATGGGTGGCGTTGCCCACCGCGGTCATCACCGTGCCGGAGAGGGCCCGGGCGGCCACCCGCTGGGCGCGGGTCCAGGCGCCGCCCTCGCGGCCCCGACGCATCGAGCCGTCGCAGGCGAAGCTGAACTGGCAGACGCCGCCGCGCGAAGCGCCCTGGAACACCACGCCGCAGACGGTCTTGGGGAAGGCGGGGTGACGGGCGCGGTTGAGCACCACCTGGGCCACGGCCGCCTGGCCGGCCGGGGTCTCGCCACGGGCTTCGTAATAGACGGCCTGGGTCAGGCACTCGAGATCGCGGGAGTCGTCCAGCGCGCCGTTCAGGCGGAAGGGCGCGGCGGCGGGGTTGAAAACGCCGCCGAAGCTGGCGCGCAGGAACAGGCCTTCC
>JACRBD010000254.1 GCA_016234625.1 Caulobacterales bacterium
CCTCGGCGAGCTTGTATGTTGGCAGCGTGGCGTAGTCGGCGGTCGGGTCATCGAGCGCCCAGGCGACTTGCGGCGCGATGCGCCAGAAATCGTCTTCGTCGAAGGTCGTTTCGCGCCAGTCGAGGTTCAGCGCCTTCGCCACCCGCTCCGCCTGACCACGCTCGTCGCGGGCCTCCGGAGCATCGAATCCGCAGGTGTAGGCGGTGACCGGCCGTTCGTTCAGTCGGCTCATCAAGGTGGCGATGGAGGCGCTATCCACGCCGCCGGACAGGAACAGACCGTAGGGGACGTCCGATCGCTGGTGGACCTTCACGCTGTCTTCCAGGACGGTGTCGAGCCGGGCCAGCAGCCCCTCTTCTCCGCTCATCCCCGCGAAATCGGGGACCCAGGTTTTTTCAGAACTCCGCTGGCGTGAGCGGATGTCATCAAAAACGCCTGGGTCCCGGCCTTCGCCGGGATGAGCGGATGGGAGAGAGACCTCCAGAACCTGCCCCGGGGTCAGTCGACTTGCCCCGATGCCCTGTGTCGCGCCGCCGTCATCAAGAATGTAGTTGAGCGCCAGAAGCTCGCTGCTCGCGAATTTCGGCGCGTGTTTGTCCGGGGCGAAGGCGCGGGGCTCCGAGGCGAAGGCAACGCTCAGCCCATCATGGAGGTAGTACAGCGGCTTGATCCCGAACCCGTCGCGCACCAGCCACGTCCGCCCGTCGCAGCCGATGAAGCAGAAGGCGTACATCCCGCGCAGGCGTTCGAAGGCCTTCTCGCCCTCCTGGGCGTAGATGTGCAGCAGGGGTTCGAAGTCCGAGCCGGTGGCCAGTTTCCCCTGAAGCTGGAACTCCTCGGCCAGCTCCAGGTAGTTGTAGATCTCGCCGTTGCCGATCACCGTTGAGCCGGCGCCGTGCAGAGGCTGCCAGCCGCCTTCCAGGTCGATGATGGAGAGGCGCGCATGGGCCACGCACCAGCCGGGGCCGCTTTCGACCCGGATGCCGTTGGGGCCGCGATGGGCGATGCGCTCGATCATCGCCCGCACGTCTTTTTCGGCCTGCGCCGGGTCGGTGACGCCTAGAATCCCCGCGATGCCGCACATCAGGCTTCGCCCAGGCGGGAGAACAGGTGGCGCCACTCGTCAACGACGGCGGCCTCGGAGAACTCCGCCTCGACCCGGGCGTGGCCGTTCTGGATCAGGCGGATCCGCAGCATGGGATCGGCCAGAACGGCCTTGACCCGGTCGGCCAGGGCGTCCGCGTCGTCGATGGGAATGAGGAACCCGTCCTCGCCGTCGCGGATCAGAGCGCCCGGTCCCTGGCTGTCGGCCGCCACCACTGGCAGGCCATTGGCCCAGGCCTGGATGACCACATTGCCCAGCGGCTCGAACCGCGAGGGGAAGACGCAGACGTCGGCGGCGCGGTAGAGGGCCGCCGCGTCCTGCCGCCAACCGAGAAACCGCACCCGGTCGTCCACCCCCAGGGCGATGGCCATGGCCTTCAGCTTGCCCTCCAGCCCGCCGGCCCCGGCGATCCACAGGTGGGCGTCGGGGATACGGGTCAGGGCCTTGAGGCTGACGTCATGGGCCTTGGAGTCGTGCAACCGGCCCATGCCCAGCAACAGGGGCGCGCCCTCGGGCGTGTCCAGGCTGGACCGGGCCACAGGCGCGGTCTCGTCCGGGCCGCCGGCGAAGTTGGGGATGTAGCTGACCCGGTCGGAGGGCCAGCCCTGGGCGATCACCCAGCTGACAATGTCGCGGGTGTTGCCGACCAGATGGTCGAAGCCGCGGTAGTATTTCAGACTGTAGTAGCCGCCCAGCCGGCCGACGCGCTTCCACGGGCCGGCAGGGGTGTGGCGGCCGGCGCGGTTCATCCAGGCGACCATTACCTTCGCGTCCATCCGCCGGCCCCAGGCGGCGATGCGCGGGCGGGTGAGCAGGTCCAGCGGACCGCCGAAGCCGTAGGTCTGGGAGACGACGCCGGCCTCCGACAGGGCCGCGGTTCGCGCAGCGTGGCGGCGAATGGCGCAGGCTTCCGCGACCCCGGCACGATGCAGGGCGGAGACGAGGTCGACGAAGTAGGTCTCGGCCCCGCCGTCGCCGCCGGACCCGAGCAAATGGAGCACGCTCATGCGGGGGCGACCCTAGCCGCCTAAGGTCGCTTTCCCAAGCCGCATGACGTGCTCTTGAAGCGGAACCCGCGCGCCCGTATAAGGCCGCCTCTCGCGCTCGCGGATGGGGCCAGGCCACTATGGCTGGGTAGCTCAGATGGTTAGAGCGGTGGATTCATAACCCACAGGTCGGCGGTTCGATCCCGCCCCCAGCTACCATCCGAAAACGCGCGAGAGCCGACAGATCAGGACAGTCGCCTCTCGACGGCCCCCGCTGGTTGTTCTGCGTTGAACCCGGAGCTGATGCGGGGAACGGTGAGCCGCCACGGGGGGTGGAGGCCACATGATGCGATCATTGACGACGCTGTCCTGCCTGGTTGCGGCGGGCGCCCTTGCCGGCTGCGCGACCCTGGAGATCGACAGCGACGCCGAACGAAGCGGCGCGCCGTTTCATGATGTGCGGCCCTATCTGGTGATCAGCCAGGCGGCCGACTGCAGCCGCACCGCAAGCGTCCTGTCATTGCCGGATATGAGCCGGACCTACTACGTCCGCCCGCGTGGCGGATTGGGGAAGAACACCCTCAGCGCCAATTTCTCCAACGGTCTGCTGACCACTTTCAATCAGGAAACCGACGTCGATCCCACCGGCCTGATCAGCACGGTGGCCGGTCTGTTCGGCATTGGCGGCGAAGGGCCCGATCGGGGCGGGGGCGACAAGGGTGGTCCGGTCATCGAAGGCCACGACCGTCCCCAGACCTGTCCGGTGACGAGCTGGATCTTCGTGATGGGCGACGATGGCCAGCTGACGCCGGCGACGCCGCCGATCAAATAGCCGTCGCCAGCCGCCGCCGATGTCAGGCCGCCGCCGATTGCGCGTCGGCCGCGTCGAGCGCCGCCTGCAGAGCCACCAGCATGCGTTCGGCCTTGATCGGCTTTTCGACCACGTCGTTCATGCCCGCCTCGATATAGCTGCGGACGTCCTCGGGGTCGGCGTTGGCGGTCAGGGCGATGATCGGCGTCTGGCTGACCGGTCCGCCCAGGGCGCGGATGGCCCTGGTGGCGGCCACGCCGTCCATGCGGGGCATCTTGATGTCCATCAGGATCAGGTCGAAGCGGCGGGCCTGGACGGCCTCCAGGGCCTCCATGCCATCGATGGCCTGTTCGGAGGTGCAGTCGAACATCTCGCAGAGGGCCTCGGCGACCATGCGGTTGGTGGCGTTGTCATCGACGATCAGGATGTGGGCGGCATGCGAGGGGGTCGCGTCCTGGGCGTCGGCCGCCGCCGCCACGGCCTTGGCCTGGCGGGCGATGAATTCGAACACCACGGTCACACCCGCCCCCGGATTGGGCTCGGCGCGGATGACCCCGTCGGTGGCCGCGAGGATGCGGCTGGCCAGGGCCATGCCGAGGCTGACGGCCAGGCCGTCGGTCTGGTCGTCGGCGCTACCGACCGGCTCGAAGATGCGCGCCAGGCGCCTGGCGCTGATGTCGCCGCCGGCGTCGCGGACGCGGCCCTCGAGAATCAGACCGTCGGTGGTGGGTCGCACCTTCAGGGTCGCCTCGACCGCGCCGCGCCGGGTCTCGCCGAGGGCGCGGTAGATCAGGGCGTCGAACACCTGCAGCAGGCGGGCTTCGTCCACGTCCGCGGCGTCCTCGGGATCGCCGTCGTAGGCGGTCAGCAGGGTCAGGCCGCTGGCGGCGGCGCGGTTCTTCCAACGGGCGTCGACGGCGTCCATCAGGTCGCGCAGGCGGCAGGCGTGGGTGTGGAGGGCCAGGAGGCCAAGGTCGGCTTCGTGCAGATCGACCGCGCGGCGCATCAGGGACGTCAGGTCGTCGCCGGTCTCGCTGATGGCGCGGACACAGGCCTGGGCGTCGGGGGGCAGGTTCTGGCGCGACAGGCGCTGGGCGAAGTCGGCCACGCCGTCGAGATGACGCAGGACCTCGCCGCTCATGCGCTGGATCAGTACGGAGGACGGGTCCTGCGGCGCGAGCGAGCGAGCCCGGCGGGTGGTCATCAGGGTCGTCGGCGTGCCGACGCCCAGGTAGCGACCGCCCTCGACGACGATGAAGCCGCGGGACAGCGCCGCCGGCCGGGTGGCCAGCAGATGCTCTCGATAGCCCCAGGGCGTCATGCCCGCCTGGGCGATGGCCGGATGGGGATCCATGACCTCGGCGACCGGGCGGGCGGCGTCAGTCTGGGACAGGACCACATCGCGGGCGACCAGGCCCACGGGCTGCTCGCCATCGATGACGGCCAGCACGCAGGCGTCGGGTTCGGCGGCGAACCGGGCCGCGGCGTCGGAACAAAGCGACCCCGCCGGAAGGGGCGCGCGGCGATCAACAAGGGTGGAAAGAGTGTCCATGGGGCCGGGCGCGGGGGTCAAAGCGACCTTCACCATGACCGATCGCGCTTGAGGATA
>JACRBD010000255.1 GCA_016234625.1 Caulobacterales bacterium
CGGTCTGAGCAGTGCACACATCTGCAGCCTTGCAGGTCAAGCCTCGAAGACGTTCGAGAGGCACACGCTTGACCTCGTTCGGCGCCATCCTGAGCTCCGTCATGATGCGCACGAACGCACTCACCTCTCCCTTCGCCTTGTCTCCTGCACAACCCACGAGCAGCACTGCCAAAGCTGCAAGGAGACCGCCCCTCAGAAACCGTGCAAATACATTGGTTCCGTCCATGTTTACCCGTGACGATTGTCCCCTGACTGGGACATTGCTAGGCATGCGTCCATGAGCTTGAAAGAAGACGCACTTCGGTACCACGCAGAAGGGCGACCCGGCAAAATTGAGATCGCTCTCACCAAACCCTGCAGCACCCAGCGAGATTTGTCCCTGGCCTACAGCCCTGGTGTTGCTGAACCGTGCCTGGAGATTGCTCGAGACCCAAACAAAGCTTTCGACTACACCTGCAGAGGAAACCTGGTCGCCGTCATCTCCAATGGCACCGCTGTCCTTGGACTTGGGGACATCGGAGCCCTGGCTGGCAAGCCCGTCATGGAGGGCAAAGGGGTTCTGTTCAAGAGATTCGCAGACATCGATGTGTTCGATATCGAGGTCAACGAGAAGGACCCCAAGAGGTTCATCGAAGTCGTTGCTGCTCTCGAACCCACCTTCGGCGGCATCAATCTCGAGGACATCAAGAGTCCCGAGTGTTTCATCATCGAGCAGCGCTGCCAGGAGCTGCTCGACATCCCGGTGTTCCATGACGACCAGCACGGCACGGCGATCATCTGCGCCGCCGGCCTGATCAACGCCTGTTTCATCACCGGCAAGAAGCTGGAGGACGTCAAGGTCGTGCTCAACGGCCCCGGCGCCGCCGGCATCGCCTCGATGGAGCTGATCAAGGCGATGGGCGTGCGGCCCGAGAACGTCATCGCCTGCGATTCCAAGGGCGTCCTTTATCAAGGCCGCACCGACGGCATGAACCAGTGGAAGAGCGCCCACGCGGTGGACACCGACAAGCGCACCCTGGCCGATGCCGTGGCGGGGGCGGACGTGCTGCTGGGCCTGTCGGCGGCGGGGGCCTTCACCAAGGAGATGATCGCCAGCATGGCACCCAATCCGGTGATCTTCGCCATGGCCAACCCGGACCCGGAGATCACCCCGGAAGAAGTCCACGCCGTGCGCGGCGACGCCATCATGGGCACCGGCCGCAGCGACTATCCCAACCAGGTCAACAACGTCCTGGGCTTCCCCTACATCTTCCGCGGGGCGCTCGACGTGCGGGCCCGGCGGGTCAATCACGAGATGAAGATCGCCTGCGCCAACGCCCTGGCCATGCTGGCGCGGGAGGACGTGCCCGACGAAGTCGCCGCCGCCTATCACGGCCGGCAGCTGAAGTTCGGCCCGGAGTACATCATTCCGTCGGCCTTCGATCCCCGGCTGATCTGGTACATCCCGCCGTTCGTCGCCCAGGCGGCCATGGACACCGGCGTCGCGCGCCGGCCGATCGCCGACATGGACGCCTACCGCGCCCAGCTGGCCCAGCGGCTCGATCCGGCGGCGGCCTTCCTGCAGAAGCTGTCGGGCGCGGTGATGAACGGGCCGCGCAAGCGCATCGTCTTCGCCGAGGGCGAGGAGCCCAGCGTGATCCGCGCCGCCTACGCCTTCCAGACCCAGGGCCTGGGCGACGCCATCCTCGTGGGTCGCGAAGACACGGTGAAGGCCAATATGCGGGCGGCCGGTCTCGACCCCGAAGAGATCAGGCTGCAGATCGTCAATGCCCGGGTCTCGGACCGCAATCCGGACTACGTCGATCACCTGTATCAACGGCTGCAGCGCGAGGGTTACCTCAAGCGCGACGTCCAGCGGCTGATCAACCAGGACCGCAACAGCTTCGCCGCCTCGATGGTCGCCCTGGGCGACGCCGACGGCATGGTCACCGGCGTGACCCGCAGCTTCGACCAGGTGCTGGAAGAGGTGCTGCATGTCATCGATCCGGCCCCCGGCGGGCGGGTCATCGGCATGTCGATCGTCATGGCCAAGGGCCACACCCTGTTCATCGCCGACACCAACGTCACCGAGATGCCCGAGGCCGAGGAGCTGGTGGAGATAGCCTGCGAGGCCGCCCGGGCGGTGGCCAGGCTGGGCTTCACTCCGCGCGTGGCCTTCATGAGCTACTCGACCTTCGGCAACCCCATGGGGCTGCGGTCGGAGAAGGTGCGCGAGGCCGTGGCCATGCTCGACGAGATGGACGGCGTCGACTTCGAGTACGAGGGCGAGATGCCGCCGGAACTGGCCCTGGAGCCGGAGAGCCGCGGCAACTTCCCCTTCATGCGCCTGACCGGGCCGGCCAATGTGCTGGTCATGCCGGCGATCCACTCGGCCTCGATTTCGACCAAGCTGGTCCAGTCGCTGGGCGCCGCCACGGTGATCGGGCCGATCCTGCTCGGGCTGAACAAGTCGGTGCAGATCTGCCCGCTGTCGGCCTCGGTGTCGAAGATCCTCAACATGGCTCTGATGGCGGCCTACGACCAGCCGCTCGAGCCGGCGGCGGAGTAGGGCCATGGCTTCATGAGGATCAGCGCCGTGACGAGTTCAGTTCCGGCCTGACGTCGCCCTTGCGCAGGGATGGCGTCCGCCGCCATCCATTTTCGTGAGGGGACATTCCCATGACGCGCGTTTCCGACGCCGCGATCGGCGTCGATTTCGGCACGACCAACACCGTCGTCGCCTTCGACCAGGGCGGGGGCCAGGCCGGCCTCGTTAGCTTCAGCCATGACGGCCAGCCGTTCAACGCCTTCCGTTCGGCGCTGAGCTTCCATGCGCCGATCGACGACCCCGCCGGCCGGGTGGTCGAGGCCGGACCCTGGGCCATCGACGCCTATGTCGAGGAGCCGCTGGAGACGCGGTTCATCCAGTCGTTCAAGAGCTACGCGGCCAGCCCGCTGTTCACCGATACCGAGATCCTCCGTAGACGGTTCACCTTCGAGGACCTGCTGAGCGCCTTCCTGCTCAAGCTACGCGAGCACGGCGGGGCCGATCTGGCGGACCTGCCCAAACGGGTGATCGTCGGCCGACCGGTGGCCTTCGCCGGGCTGCGGCCGGACCCGAAGCTGGCCCTGACCCGCTACGAGACGGCGTTCCGGCGGCTGGGCTTCGAGGACATCCGCTATGTCTACGAGCCGGTGGCGGCGGCCTTCTTCTTCGCCAAGCGGCTGGAGGGTGACGCCACGGTGCTGGTCGGCGACTTCGGCGGCGGCACCAGCGACTTCTCGCTGGTGCGGTTCACCCACCAGGGCGGCCATGTGCGGTCGCAGGCCCTGTCCAACGCCGGGGTGGGCGTGGCGGGCGACGCCTTCGACTACCGGATCATCGACCATCTGGTGTCGCCGAAACTGGGCAAGGGCAGCCTCTACCGCGCCTTCGACAACGTCATCCCCCTGCCCAACCGCTACTTCACCGCCTTCGCCCGCTGGGAACAGCTGGCCCTGCTGCGGGCCGGCCGGGAAATGCGGGAGATCCGCCGGCTGGTGCGCGACGCGGTCGAGCCGGAAAAGCTGGAGCGGCTGGTCGAGGTGCTCGACGACAACCACGGCTACCGCCTCTACCAGTCGGTCTCGCGGCTGAAGGAGGCGCTGTCGGGGGCGGAGGAAGCGGTGTTTTCGTTCACGGGCGGCAGCGTGGTGATCGAGGGGCCGGTGAAGCGGGCGTCCTTCGACCGCTGGATCCAGCCGGAGCTGACGGCCATCGAAGGCGCGGTGGAACAGGCGCTGTCTCGGGCGGGGCTGACCGAGGCGGGCGTGGACCGGGTGTTCCTCACCGGCGGGTCGAGCTTCGTCCCGGCCGTGCGGGCGATCTTCGAGCGGCGGTTCGGGGCGGCCAAGCTGGAGAGCGGCGCCGAGCTGGTGTCGATCGCCACGGGCCTGGCGCTGCTGGGGGCTGAGGAGGACCTGGACGACTGGAGTGAGCGGGCGGGAGGGTAGCGCCCCACCCCGCCCTTCATCTCATGGCGACATCATCGCCGGGCGGGTCAGGTTGCTCAAGGGCGCTTCGCGTCGCGGAGCGATGGGCCGAAGGCCCACCCTTGA
>JACRBD010000001.1 GCA_016234625.1 Caulobacterales bacterium
GCCCCCACGGCCCCGCGGGTGATGACCGGCACGCCCCCCACCGCCGGGCAGAACTGCCTGGCGCCTGACTATGTCCTGGCCCCCGAGAGCCGGGTCGAGGAGTTCGTCACCGAGGCTGCCAGCGCGGTGACCCGGATGTTCCCGACCCTGAAGGACAACCCCGACTACACCGCCGTGATCGCCCAGCGGCACTATGATCGCATCAGGGGCCACATCGACGACGCCCGGGCCAAGGGCGCCGACATTCGCGAGATCAATCCGGCCAATGAGGACTTCAGCCAGCAGGAGCACCGCAAGATCCCGCCGACCCTGATCCTGAACGCCACCGACGACATGACGGTGATGCAGGAGGAGATCTTCGGCCCGGTGCTGGCGGTGAAGACCTACAGGACCGCCGGCGAGGCGGTGGACTACGTCAACGCCCACGACCGGCCGCTGGGCCTCTACTGGTTCGGTACGGACGAGGCGGAAAAGGCCCATGTGCTGGACCACACCACCAGCGGCGGGGTGACGATCAACGACGTGGTCATGCACGTGGCCCAGGAGGAGCTGCCGTTCGGCGGCGTCGGCCCCTCCGGCATGGGCAGCTATCACGGCCACGACGGCTTCCTGGAGTTCAGCCACAAGAAGGCCATCTACACCCAACTGAAGAAGGATATCGGTCCGCTGCTGCAGATGCGCCCGCCCTATGGCCCGGCGATCCGCAAGTTCCTCGCCGCCTCGCTCAAGCGCTGAAGCGCGTTCCGAAAAGTGGGAGCCGGTTTTCGGAATAGGCGCGCGTCAAAGCAAAAGCCTGGAGCGGCGATCCGATTCCATCAGATCACTACGCGCTCCAGGCGAGGCCGTTCATCCTGGCGTCAGGCGGCCTGTCGTATTGCAGCTTCCATGGCGGCGTACGATATGTCGCCTGAAGGGCCATTCGGCCCATTGGAGAAGACCATGTGTATGGCCGTCACCGGCCTGCTCGTTTCGCTGCTGGCGGTTTCGACCGCCCAGGCGAAGCCTGACTTCCACGCCCAGGCCCGCTGTATCGCGGCCTATGAGGTCGCGGCCGGCCTGCTGGAAGCCGACGCCGACGCCGCCACCGGCAACGAGAAGGCGTCCGTCCGCAAGCGCATCGCCAGGCTGGACTCCAGCCGGGAGCGGCTGTCGCTGGCGCTGGCCACCCGCACCGACCTGACCCCGGCCGACAGCAAGGCCAGCCAGGCGGACCGCAGGGCGGAGGAAGCGCGTCTCGACAAGCTGCCGCCAGCGACCGTCCAGGCCGCCGCCGACGCCTGCGACGCGGTGCTGGCGGCGGGCTAAAGGTCTTCCTGGCGCCAGGAGGCCAGGGCGCCAAGAATAATCCGGGACAAGGCGTCGATGGCCTCGGTCCGGCTCATTCGATGGGAGGCCGCCGCCTGCGAGAGCACATCGGCGGCGCCAATCACGCCCGTCAGCAAGGCATGCGCACCCTGCGGCGGAAACGCGACGAACCGGGCCAGGGCGTCCCGGTAGAGCTCCACATACCCATCGCGCAGGGCTTGACGGAAGTCGTCCATTTCCTCGGTGGCCGCCAGGGCCGAGGCTATGGCGCCGAACTCAGGTCCGGCCCGCAGGACACAGTCCACATAGGCGCTGCTCAGGATCGCGATGGCGTCCTCAAGCGTTCGCACCTGTTCCGCGAGGGCGACCCTCACGGCCTCGGCCTGCCTTGCGTCAAAGTGCTGGTAGAGGGCGATCAGCAGGCCCGCCCGCGTGCCGAAATGTCCATAGGCGATGGGCTTGGTCACCCCCGCCTCCTCGGCCAGATGCGCGAGGGTCAGGCCGTCCGTGCCCCCGGCGCGCACGATGCTCGCTGCCGTCTCCAGGAGCTGAAGCCGTCGCTGTTCGCGCGACATGCGTTTTCCCGACACAGGACGGTCCCTCACGATGTGTTGGCCGCTTCAGCTTGACAGAGTGACCACAATCCATAACTTACGAAACGTAACTTACAAATCGTAAATTATCAGCCTGTCTAGCGGAGCACGCGATGATCGCCAAGACCATCCAGATTACCCCGGCGGTGGAGCCGCTTGCCGGCCGGGTCGCGGACCTGATCCCCGGGCTTGTCCGGTCCACGGGGCCGGTCAGCTATGACTACCAGTTCGGACCCGGTGATCTGTTGACCCATGTCGTGTCCGCGTCCTGGAAGGCGCCGAAGACCCTCTTCAGCGCCGGGTGCGCCACGCTGGCGCTGGAAGGCGGGGAGTTGCTGGGGGTCGAGATCGGGTTTGCGGGCGCGGACTTCTACATCTTCAGGAACAACCTCGCCGCCCTGGCTCCGGGACTGATCGCCGGGGGGCAGGTCGACTACGATGCCTTCGTCGGACTGGTCGAACGCGCCGGACTGGCCAGTTATCTGAACGCGCACGTTCCCGACGACGTCTACTATCTCCACGCCCTGGCGACGCCGGAGCAGCACCGGGGAAGAGGTGTCGGGCGCGATCTGCTGCGGGCGGCCATTGCCCGGGCCCAGATCGCGGGCTTTCGCGAACTGCAACTGGATGTCTTGGCGGACAATCCGGCGGTCGACTTTTATCAGGCGATGGGGTTGCAAATCCTCGCCGAAGTGCATTCGCCGCTATTGTCCCGGGACCACGGCTTCCCCGGCGAGTACCGCATGGCGGTGACGCTGTGAGGCCCCGTGTCGTCATCGCCGGCGGCTACGGTCTGGTCGGCGGCCAGGTCGCTCGGCTGCTGCGCACCGCCGGCCACGACATCGATCTGGTGCTCGCCGGCCGTCACCCCGAAACAGGAGCCGGGTTGGCGGCGGAGCTCGGCGCCGAAACCGCGCGGCTGGATGTCGCCGATCCCGCCGGCGCCCTGGCCGCACTGGGGCGGATCGATCTGGTGGTGGCGACCCTGCAGGACCCTGGTGACAATCTCCTGACCGCCAGCCTGATCGCCGGCGCGGCCCATATCGGAATCGTCGGCACGGCCGGGACCATGGCGTCCAGCGCCATCGCGGCCTGCGCGCTCGCCCGTCGCCCGGCCTTGATGCTCGGCCACTGGCAGGCCGGAGTTCTGACATGGGCGGCGCTCGCCGCCTGCCGGGAGTTCGCCAGTGTCGACCGGGTCGAGTTGGCCGCCCTGTATGACTACGCCGACCCGATCGGGCCGATGACCGCCGCCGACTCCGGGACGTTCGTGGGCCAGGCGCTGATCCGCCAGGCTGGCGTCTGGGCGATGATCGACGCCCCGATGAACAGCCGCGCCGTGTCGCGCGGAGACCTGCCTGCGTTCGACGCCATGCCGATGGGCGTACTCGATACGCCGGCTCTCGCCGCGGTGACCGGTGCACGCGACGTGCGGTTCGACCTCGGCGTGGGCCAGTCGCGAGGCGCGATCGAAGGAGGCCCCGCTTCGCATGATCTCCATATCGACATCACCGGCCGCCTTCCATCGGGCGAAATCGCTTCCCGGCGTACGGTCCTGACCGACCCGGCGGGTCAGGCCCACCTTACGGCCCTGGGCGTAATGGTCGGCGTTGAGCGCCTGCTTGGCCTTGATGGAAGCGCACCGCCCGCTGCCGGTCTGGTGTTTCCAGAAACGGCGATCGACCCGCAAGGTGCCCTGGACCGGCTGGGGGCGTTCGGCGTGCGCATTGAGTTGGTCGCATGAGCGGGATGTGGGCCTTGGCGGTCGATCCGGGGCGCGGCCGGTGTGAGGTGGTGACCGCCCCGATCCCCCGACCAGGCAGGGGCCAGATCCTTGTTCGTGTTCATGTCTCGGCCGTCAACGAGATGGACGTCCAGGTAAGGGCCGGTGGCTGGAAGCCCCAGGTGAAGGCGTTCCGCCGCGCAGGGCCGGTGTTGACAGGCTTCGAATTCGCTGGCGTCGCCTGCGGTGACGGGGTCCGGATTCGCGCCGGGCAGCGGATCATCGGTTACACGCACGTCCTGAAGGGGCCCCGCCTTCATGCCGAGTACGCCTGTGTTGACGAGGCCGATCTGCTGGCCATTCCTGACAATCTGTCTGACGAAAACGCGGCCGCGCTGGTCGCCATGGGTCTGACCGCGATCGAGATCCTGGAACACCTGCGGCCGCTGTCTCGCGGACGATCCTGTCTGGTCATCGGCGCGGCAGGCGGGGTGGGCGCCTATGCGGTCCAGCTGGCGGCGGGGCAGGGGGCCGAGGTTACCGCCATATGTTCATCGCGTAACACGGACTGGGTTCTCGGCCTGGGCGCGCGCCATGTCCGGGCGTACGAAACCGGGCCGCGATTTCGGCCCGACGACCGCTTCGACCTGGTGATCGATGGCCCCGCCCGTTCCTCGTTCGCCGAGGCGGCCCCGCATCTCCGTCGCGGCGGAACCTATATCAGCACCAACCCGCTGGCCGACCCGTGGGGCTTTGTCCGCGCGCTGGCGTCGACCCGGCGGGCCGGTTGGCTGATGATGCTGTCCACCGATGCCGCCAGGCTGGCGCGACTGGTGGCGCTGCATCAGGCCGGCGGTCTGTTTCCGGTGATCGACAGCGTCCACCATCTGGCCGACGCGGACACGGCTTTTGACCGCTTCGCTGCGCGCGCGAAACAGGGGCGCGTCCTGCTCAGGATCACGCCCGCACCCACCTGACCCCGGCCGACAGCAAGGCCAGCCAGGCGGACCGCAAGGCGGAGGAAGCGCGTCTCGACAAGCTGCCGCCAGCGACCGTCCAGGCCGCCGCCGACGCCTGCGAC
>JACRBD010000256.1 GCA_016234625.1 Caulobacterales bacterium
CTTCTGGCCCAGAGCCGCGGCGAAGGCGGTGGCGACACTGTCGGAATCGAGACCCGGCGCGGCCGGGTGAAGGCTTGCGCCCTTCATCGAGTTTCCCCGTAGGAATTGGCTGTGGAATCGGTTTCCGACGTCGGAAAGGCGGTCCGGCGGCCGAAAATCGCTCCGAGGCGGTGAATTTCGGGACCTTTTAGCCTGATCGGTCGGAAAAATTCGTTCACGTTCGGGGCCAGCCTAGTCCGCTTGGGGCGCGGATCAACCGTCCCCGGCCCTGAGGCGCAAGAACTTTCCGCGATGGTGTTTGGGAGCCGGAAACGAATACGCCGCCGGAGGGGGGGGTCCGGCGGCGCTCGTCGTCCTCGCCGGGGGAGGGCGGGACGATTGGGGGTCGAGGCGCCGTTTCGGGGGGAGGAAGGGCACCTGCCTGTCCGGCGGCAGGGGAGTGCGACCGGACAGGCCTGAGATAGGCGCCCGTTTTCGCGTTTCAAGGGGCGCCATCCGCCTTGCCGAAGCGGCCCCTCTTGCGACGGCGATTGCCGGACTCATCGAGGCCCTGCGGGTCGCCGTTCTCGGACATCAGGATGGCGATCCAGCGCGAACCTTCGAACTCGGCCAGGATGATCATGGCCATCACCGCCAATGGCGTGGACAGGAACATGCCCGCCACCCCCCACAGGGCGCCCCACAGCGCCAGGGCCAGCAGGACGACGACCGGGTCGATATTCAGGCTGTTGCCTTGCATGCGTGGGGTGATGACGTTGCCGACCACGAACTGGATCGTCTGCAGCGCCGCCAGCAGGCCAAGCGCCCACCAGGGCGACTCGAACTGGACCAGGGCGAAGGCGGCCGGAAAGGCCACCCCGACGATCCCGCCGATGACCGGAATGTACGAGGCGAGGAAGATCAGGAAGGCCCAGAACAGGGCGTTGTCCAGCCCGACCACCTTCATGGCGATCCAGGACGCGGTGGCGATCATCAACCCGGTCACGGTCTGGACCCACAGGTACCGCTCGACCCCGAAGCGGATGCGGTTGAAGATCGAGACGGCCTCGTCCCGCTGCTGGTTGTTGGGAAACAGGGCGACGATCTTGCGCTTGAAGCCCCGCCGGGCGGCGATGATGAAGCCCAGGTAGATCATCACGAAGAACAGGTCGGCCAGCAGGTCCTTGAGGTTCGTGGCCACCTGGCCGAGGAACTGGATTGGGTGGAGATTCTTGATCATCTGGTCCAGCGACGGGGGCGCCTGCAGGCCCGCCATGGCCGCGAGATGGGCGATCCGCTCGTCGAGCAGCGGGGCGTAGGCCTTCAGCTTGTCGGCGAAATCCGTGGCGTTGTCGGCCACCACCAGGGCCGTGACCACGAAGATCAGGATGGACAGCACGATGGCCGCCAGGAACGACAGACTGTCGGGCAGCCTGGGCCAGCGTTGCTCCAGCCGGCGGGCGAAGCTGTCGATCATGATCGCCAGGAACATCGCCAGAGCCAGGGGCGTCAGAATCCCGCGCATCCAGTAAAGGGCGGCGCCGGCGGCGATCACCGTCAGGATCACCAGGGCGTTTCGGCCGATGCCCTCTGGCCGCACGGCGACCGCTTCCGGCTCAGCCGGAGCTATCTTCCTCACGGGCGTCTTGGCCATCGGTTCATCCCTGAATATCGGGCCGAGTCTCAGCGTCCGCCCCGCCGCCGTCAATGCACGTGCTTGGCGAAGCAGGCGAGGCCCCTGTAGCTTGGTCCGACAGCTTCAAGGAGACGACGGATGGACGGCGCCAGCGATCCCGGGACCCTGTTCGTCGGTTTTTCGGACAAGCCCGAGACCTTGCGGCTGGACCGCGCCAACCGCCACGGGCTGGTGGCCGGCGCCACCGGCACGGGCCAGACGGTCACCCTGCAGATCCTCGCCCAGGCCCTGTCCGACGCCGGGGTGCCGGTGTTCGCCGCCGACGTGAAGGGCGACCTGTCCGGCATCAGCCAGCCGGGCGCGCCGAACGAGAAGATGCTCGCCAGGGCGGCCGGCATGAACCTGACCCTGACCCCCGACGCGCCGCCAACGGTGTTCTGGGACCTGTTCGGCGAGAAGGGCCATCCCGTGCGGGCCACGGTCTCGGAGATGGGCCCCTTGCTGCTGTCGCGGATGCTGGAGCTGAACGATGTCCAGGAGGGCGTGCTCAACATCGTTTTCAAGGTGGCCGACGCCGAGGGGCTGCTGCTGCTGGATCTGAAGGACCTGCAGGCGGCGCTGAAATACGTCGCCGAGAACGAGAAGAGCATCGATGCCGAGTACGGCAATGTTTCGGCCGCCACCGTCGGCACCATCCAGCGCGGCCTGCTGACTCTGGAGACGCAAGGGGCGGCCAACCTGTTCGGCGAGCCGGCGCTCAGCCTGTCGGACCTGATGCGGGTCGATGGGTCCGGCCGGGGCGTGGTCAGCATCCTGGCCGCTGACCGACTGATCCAGAGCCCCAGGCTCTACGCCACCTTCCTGCTGTGGCTGCTGTCAGAGCTGTTCGAGGACCTGCCGGAGATCGGCGACCCGGAAAAACCCCGGCTGGTGTTCTTCTTCGACGAGGCCCACCTGCTGTTCCGCGACGCGCCGCGCGGACTGCTGGAGAAGGTCGAGCAGGTGGTTCGGCTGATCCGCTCCAAGGGGGTGGGGGTGTTCTTCGTCACCCAGAACCCGGCTGATGTTCCCGAGACGGTGCTGGCGCAGCTTGGCAACCGGTTCCAGCACGCCCTGAGGGCCTATACCCCGGCGGAACAGAAGGGGCTGAGGGCGGCGGCGGCCTCGTTCCGCCCCAATCCGGCCTTCGACACCGCCGAGGCGATCCAGGCCCTGGGCGTGGGCGAGGCGCTGGTCTCGGTGCTCGACGAGCGCGGCGCCCCGACGGTGGTCGCCCGGACCCTGATCCGGCCGCCGGCGTCACGGCTCGGCCCGGCCACCCTGCCCGAGCGCCAGGCGACCCTGGCGGCCAGCCCGGTGCGGGGTCTCTATGACACCTTGCTCGACAGGGAGTCGGCCTTCGAGGCGCTGAAGGCCAAGGCCGGGCTGGCCGCCCGTCAGGCCGAGGAAGCCGCCGCATCGGCCGAGGCGGACAAGCGCCGCGCCGCCGAAGACAAGAAATGGGAGCGGGAACAGGCCCGGCGCGACCGCTACGAAGACAGGCCGGCGCCCCGCGCCCGCGCGTCAAACCGCCAGAGCATGGGCGAGGCCTTCGGCAAGACCCTGGTCCGCAGCATCGCCAGCCAGGTCGGCCGCGAACTGCTGCGGGGCGTGCTGGGCGGGTTGCGGCGGCGGTAACTCTCTCGCCATTCACACCGTCATGGCCCGGCTTGTCCGGGCCACCCAAGCACGTCGCGCCAACTGAAATGGGCGCGACCGATCAGCCGCGCCCTTCCAAGAGTCACCGTGTTCCTGGGTGGCCCGGACAAGCCGGGCCATGACGGTTGGTAGTGGGTGTCAGGCCGCCTTCTTCCGCCGACGCAACGTGGGCGCCGTCTCCGCCGCCTTGGCCGTCGCCGCGGCGATCAGCACCGCCGGCAGGTCGTTGGTCCAGGCGCCCAGGGTATCAGCGGGGGCCGGGCGGCCGATGGCGTAGCCCTGCACCTCGGCGCAGTCCTCGCCGCGCAGGAACTGCAGCTGCTCGTCGGTCTCGACGCCCTCGGCGACCACCGGGATGTCCAGGCTGCGGCCCAGGCCCAGCACGGCCTTGACGATTACGGTGGCCCGCTCGTCGCGGTGGATGTTCTCCACGAAGCTCTTGTCGACCTTGATCTTGTCGAACGGGAAGGACTGCAGGGTCGACAGCGAGGAGAAGCCGGTGCCGAAGTCGTCCATGGCGATGCGCACGCCCAGGGCCTTCAGCCGACGCAGGTTGTCCAGCGCCCGCTGATAGTCCTTGAACAGGGCGCTTTCGGTGACCTCCAGCTCCAGGCGCAGGGGCGACAGGCCGGTCTCGATGAGGATCTCGTGGACCAGCTGGGCGAGGTTGGGCTGGTTCAGCTGCAGCGGCGAAAGGTTGACCGCGATGCTCAGCGGCTTGTCCCACTGGGCCGCCTCGGCGCAGGACTTGCGCAGCACCCATTCGCCCAGCGGCAGGATCAGGCCGGTCTCCTCGGCCAGCGGAATGAAGTCCAGCGGCGGGATCATGCCGCGCACCGGGTGACGCCAGCGGACCAGCGCCTCGAAGCCGAGAATCTCGCCGTCGCAGGCCCGGGCCTGCGGCTGGTAGTGGACCACCAGGTCCTCGTCGATGATCGCCTGGCGCAGCTCGCGGGCGAGGTTGCGCCGCTCGCGGATGGTCTCGTCCATCTCGCGCTTGAAGAAGCGATAGGCGCCGCGGCCGCTTTCCTTGGCCCGGTAGAGGGCCATGTCGGCGTTGGCCAGCAGGGCTTCGCCGGTGCGGCCATCGTCGGGATAGAGCGACACGCCGAGGCTGGCGGCCATGGCCAGGTCCTGGCCATCGTGGGTCATGCCTTCCTTGAGGGTCTCCAGCAGCGCGCCAGCCAGCTCGGCGGCGGCGCTGGGCTGGTCCTGGTCGGTGATCTGGACGACCACGAACTCGTCCCCGCCCAGTCGGGCGGCGAAGGACGGCGAAGCGACACTGTCGTGCAGGCGGCGTGCGGCTTCCACCAGCACCGCGTCCCCCGCATGGTGGCCGTGCAGGTCGTTGGCCTCCTTGAAGTGGTCCAGGTCGACGCAGATCACCGCCAGGGCTTCGCCGGACGCCTCGACGCGGTCGAAGGCGGCTCTCAGCCGGGCCTGCAGGGCGTTGCGGTTAGGCAGGCCGGTCAGACCGTCATGTTCGGCGAGATAGCGAATCTTCTCCTCGGCCGAACGGCGCTCGCGCAGGTCGCGGATGGCCAGCACGGTCAGGCCGCGGGTTTCCGACCGGGCGCCGTCGTCCATGACGCGGGCGAAGATCTCCACCGGCACGGACTGACCGCCGTGGACCGGATGCATGTGGCCTTCGCGGCGCTCGGCGTCGATCTGGACGCCGAGGTCGTCGTCGAAGGTCAGCAGGCCTTCGCCGACGGACTTGCCCAGCAGATCCTCCAGCTGAACGCCGGCCAGCTCGCAGAAGGCGGCGTTGGCGTCCTTGATGATGCCGTTCTGGACCACCACGATGCCTTCATAGGCCGCGTTGGCCAGGGTGCGGATGCGCTCCAGCGCCGAGCGGCTGGTGGTCGATTCGATCAGCACCGCGCCCAGGCCACCGAGGATGATCAGGCCGGTGATGGTGGCCACCGCGAGCGTCATCACGCCGCCCAGCTGGTCGGGAACGACTACGCTGGTGTCGGGAATGATGGTGATCGCGCCCATGGCGGTGAAGTGCAGGGCGAAGACGCCGGCGGTCAGGGTCACGCCCGCCATCACCTGGCGGGGGAAGGCGCGGGCGTCGCCGGCGGCCAGCAGGGCCGCCACGGCGCCCAGGATGCCCACGACCACCGAGGCGCCGATGGTGGCGGCCTCCCACTGGATGGTTCCCTGGGTCACGAAGGAGGTCATGCCGGTGTAGTGCATGGCCGCGACGCCGAGGCCGATCAGCAGGCCGCCGGCCAGCTTGTTGGCGATGTCACGATGGGCGGTGGCGGCGAAGAAGCCGGCGGCCATGAAGAACACCGCGACCATCAGCGACATCATCGTGCCGGTCGGCGAATAGCCGGTCTTGACGCCCGGATGGTAGGCGAGGATGGCCAGGAAATGGGTGGCCCAGACGCCGGACCCGGCGACCAGGGCGGTCAGCAGCAGCCAGGCGCCCCGCACCAGGCCCCGCGCGCCGTTCATCCGCGAGAACAGGCGGAAGGCCGTCAGCGACCCGCAGAGGCAGACCACCCCCGCGACGAGCACCATCTTGTAGTCGTGCTCGTTCACGAGACACGAGATGATCTTGTCCACAGCCCCCACTCCCCATTCTGAGGATCATATGGAGGGCAGTATCCGGGATTAGTTGCAAAGAAAGCGTTTCAATCCGGGACGGGTGCGTCCCTATACCGCTCACCCCGGCGAAGGCCGGGGCCCAGATCGTAAAGCACCGCTCTGTGTCCGGATTTCCCGCACCGTAGCTGCATCTGGTTCCCGGCATTCGCCGGGATGAGCGGATTTGGGTGGCGGTCTCTACCTCAGGCTGGGGTTGATCAGGAACTTCTCGCCGGTTGCCTTGCGGTTGTAGGCGGCGATGACGGGGGGATCGAGCACTTCGGCCAGCGAGAGCTCGCGGGTGTAGTGGCTGGCGAAGGTGGTCTTCAGCTCGGCGACGACCCGGTCGCGCAGCTTCTGCGTCTCGACCGGCCCGACCTTCATCAGGAACGGCGTCAGCAGCCAGCCGCCAAGGCCCCACATCATGCCGAAGGCGCGGTTCAGCTCCGTCGGGCCGGTGTCGAGGCCGCCGTAGACATAGACCTGCTTCATCTGGCTGGAGCCGTAGCGGCTGTAGACCTTGGCGGTCTTGTTGGCGGCGATCTCCATGCAGGTGAGGATCTGGCCCGCCAGCTTGCCGCCGCCGATGGCGTCGAAGGCCAGGTAGGCGCCGGTTTCGACGATGGCCGCCGTCAGGTCGTCCATGAAGGTCGGCGAGGTCGAGTTGACCACATGGGTCGCGCCGATGCCGCGCAGGATCGCCTCCTGCTCGTCGCTGCGCACGATGTTGACCAGGCCGATGCCGTCCTTGAGGCAGATCTTCTGCAGCATCTGACCGAGGTTCGAGGCCGCCGCCGTATGGATCAGGGCGGAAAAGCCCTCGCGCCGCATGGTCTCGGTAAAGCCCAGGGCGGTCAGCGGATTGACGAAGCAGGACGCGCCCTCGGCCGGGGTCGTTCCGTCGGGCAGAGCCAAGCAGCTGGCCACCGGCAGGGTGCGGTACTGGCCGTACATCGCCCCACCCAGACAGGCGACGGTCTTGCCCAGCAGCGCCTGTGCTTCCGGCGACGGCCCGGCCGCCACCACCAGCCCCGCGCCCTCGTTGCCCACCGGCATGCTCTCGTCGGCCCGGGCGGCGACCATCCGCATCAACCGCTCGGGGATGTCGAAGGTGACCATCGGCCCGTTGGCGTTCTGCGACACCCGCGCCGTGCCGACATCGGCCGGGCCGAGCAGCAGGCCGAGATCCGAGGGATTGATCGGCGAGGCCATCACCTGGACCACCACCTCGTCCTCGCCCGGCGCCGGCGTCTCCACCCGCTCCAGCGACAGCTCCAGCACGCCGGACGATTTCACCAGAGAGCGAAGCTGAAGGCCCGAGCCATGGTTTGCAGACGACATGATGTTTCGCTCCTGATCCCGGTCCATCCAGGCTGGCCGACAGGGAAGCGCATCAGGCGGACGGGGGAAAGGGGCGTTGTTGAAAAAGACCCTCTCCGGGACGAGGGCCCGATGGACGAGGTCAGGCTAGCGCTTCCGGCTGTCCCGCGCCGGGCCGGCCGAAACGGCGGCGGCCACGCCGACATCCCGCCTGTTTGCCATGCGGGCGCGAGCCCGCGCCGCGACCTCAAGGGCGCGAGACAGAGATGCGGCGCCGTCCTGGCGCGCGTCCGCCAGATACGCCTCAATCCCTTCCTCGGAGTCGAGGTAGTCGGCGGGGTCGAATGGCTTCAGCTCCACGTTTCAATCTCCTGCGAAAGAGCCTTCGCACGGGCGACGTCCCGCGCCTGACTGTCCTTGTCGCCCCCACATAATAGCACAATGATCGTCCGGCCGCGTCGCGTGAGGTAAACCCGGTAGCCGGGACCAAAGTTGATCCGAAGCTCACTGACACCCTGGCCGACAGGCTTGATATCGCCCAGGTTGCTTTCAGCGATCCGATCGATCCTCCGGGCGATGATCGCGCGCGCCCGGCCATCGCGAAGCCGCGACACCCAAGCCTCGAAGACCGCTGTCCGAAGGATTTCAACGTCCACGTCCATTGCCAATAAATACGGCGTTAGCGAGAGTCAAATCCTTCGGTCGACCTTCTCGCCAGAGATAGAGACCCCGCCTTCGATCTCTTGCAGGTCCGTCCGGCGATCGTCTTGGCATGAGATGAAGGGTGGATTGGGGGTTACCGACACGAGACTCCCGATACCAATCTTCCCGGGACAAGGCGGGACATTGTGTGGACTCCCGCGCCAAATCAGTCGGCAAGCGTCCGGAATCGGCGCCACGGGCCCGGCGGCGGGGTTAGACTCCCGGATCCGGCGCGGCTGAAGGGATGAGAGCGGGAACGGGACCAATTGCAGGGCGCGGGGCGCGTCGGCGGCGCTGGCGGATCGGACCCGCGACCAGGGTCGCGGCCCTCCTCCGTCGCGCTGGAGAGCAATGTTGCAGACGGCGGCGAGACAGGCGGGACGGCCACAAACGCAAAACGGCCCCTAGAGGGGCCGTCCTGGTCAGGTCCGCGATTTAATGGAGCGGGCGAAGAGATTCGAACTCTCGACCCCAACCTTGGCAAGGTTGTGCTCTACCACTGAGCTACGCCCGCGCTCCAGGGACGCATTGGATCGGCGTCCCGAAAATCGAGAGGCGGCTTATGGCAGAGGGCCAAACCCTTTGCAAGCGCCTGACGGGCGGATTTCAGATGCCGAGCTTGGGGCTCTTGAGGCGGCGTTTGTTGACGTGGTCCTTGGGCGCGGTTCCGGTCTGTTCGGGCAACTCACCCTTGAAGTAGTAGCGCTGCC
>JACRBD010000263.1 GCA_016234625.1 Caulobacterales bacterium
GGAAATGCGTCACGGCCGTTGATCAGGCCGGACGGCGATGCACAGATGGCGCCATGACAACCTGCAACGACCTTCACTGGCGCTCCGCTGACGGCCTGACACTGCACGCCCGCGACTATCCGGGACCTGCACCGGCCGCCCCCGTGGTCTGCATCCACGGGCTGACCCGCAACGCCAGAGACTTCGAGGACCTGGCCCCGGCCATTGTCCGCGAGACCGGCCGACGGGTGCTGGCGGTGGACATACGCGGCCGCGCGGGCTCGGAACGGTCCGCCGACCCCGCCACTTACAATCCTGGCGTCTACGCCGGCGACATGCTGGCCCTGCTCGACGTTCAGGGCCTCGGCGATGCGGCCTTCATCGGCACAAGCATGGGCGGGCTGATCATGATGGCCCTGGCCGCTCTCCGGCCGGCGGCCCTGGCCGCGGCCGTCCTCAACGACGTCGGTCCGGAGATCGCCGCCGAGGGCCTGGCCCGCATTCGCGGCTATGTCGGCGTGTCGGCCGATGTCGCGGACTGGGCCGGAGCCGCGGCTTATGTGAAGGCCGGCAACGCTCACGTCTTTCCGCGCTACGGCGAAGAGGAATGGGCCAGGATGGCCCGCCGCACCTTCAAACTCACCGGTGGACGACCGGTGCTCGACTATGATCCCGCCATCGCCCTGTCGATCCGCGCCGCCGATCCAGACGCCACGCCCGCGCCCGACCTCTGGCCGTTCTTCAAGGCGCTCGCCAACGGCCGGCCCGCGCTGCTGATCCGGGGCGGAACCTCCGACATTCTCAGCGCCGACATCGCCGGGCGGATGTGCGCCGCGGCGCCGGACATGGCGCTGGCCGAGGTTCCCGGTGTCGGCCACGCGCCGATGCTCGACGAACCGGAAGCCCTGTCGGCCATCCTTGCTCTGCTGGCGCGGTCCCGCTGACCGTTCATTTGCGTGTCAGGCGGCAGGGACTAAGGTCCTGGCCATCGTCCTGGTAACCCGAGCAGCCCTTGTCCCAGCCCGTTCTCGCCGTCGATGACCTGAAGGTCAGCTTTCAAACGCACGACGGCCTGATCGAGGCGGTTCGCGGGGTCAGCCTGTCGGTGGCCGCCGGCGAGTGCCTCGGCGTGGTCGGCGAAAGCGGCTCGGGCAAGAGCCAGACCTTCATGACGGTCATGGGCCTGCTGGCCGGCAATGGCGTCGCCACCGGTTCAGCCCGCTTCGAGGGTCAGGAGCTGCTGGGGCTGAAGCCCGTGCAACTCAACCGGATCCGCGGCTCGAGGATGACCATGATCTTCCAGGACCCGCTGACCGCCCTGACGCCGCATGTGAAGATCGGCGAGCAGATCGCCGAACCCCTGCGGCTGCATCTGGGCCTGTCGGGCGACGCCGCCCGCCGGCGCGCCCTGGACTGGCTGGAGCGGGTGCGCATCCCCGAGGCGGCCCGGAGGATGGTTCAGTATCCGCACGAACTCAGCGGCGGCATGCGCCAGCGGGTGATGATCGCCGGAGCCATGGCCTGCGGCCCGCGGCTGCTGATCGCCGACGAACCGACCACGGCGCTTGACGTCACCGTCCAGGCGGAAATTCTCGACCTGATGGCCGAGCTGATGCGCGAGACCGGCTCGGGCATGGTGCTGGTGACCCACGACATGGGCGTCATCGCCCGGCTGGCCGACCGGGTCTGCGTGATGAAGGACGGGGCCTATGTGGAAGAGGGGTCGGTGGAGTCGGTCTTCGACCGTCCGCGGACGGACTACACCCGCGCCTTGCTGGCGGCGATCCCGCGGTTGGACCGCCTTGATCGCGGCGGCCGGCCTGTCCCCCTGGCGGTGGCCGCAGATGCCCCGGTGGTGGTCAAGGGCCAGGACGTGAAGGTCTGGTTCCCGATCCGCGAGGGCCTGTTCGCCAAGCCGCGGCCCCTGCGCGCCGTGGACGGCGTCAGCTTCGCGATTCGACAGGGCGAGACCCTCGGCGTGGTCGGCGAAAGCGGTTGCGGCAAGTCGACCCTCGCCCGGGCGGTGCTCAATCTGCTGCCCCCGGGCGGTGGAGACCTGGGCGGCTCGGTGACGGTGCTCGGCCGCGACATCACCCACGCTGACCGCGAGACCATGCGGGCCGCGCGACAGGACCTGCAGATCGTCTTCCAGGACCCGCTGGCCAGTCTGGACCCGCGCATGCCCATCGGCGACTCGATCGCCGAACCTCTGCAGGTTTTCCGGCCGGCTCTGAGCCGCGACGACCGGCGCGCCGCCGCCGCGACGATGATGGAACGCTGCGGCCTGGCGCCGGAGCTGGTCAACCGCTACCCGCACGAGCTCAGCGGCGGCCAGAACCAGCGCGTCGGCATCGCCCGGGCGATGATCCTGGAGCCGAAGCTGGTGATCTGCGACGAGGCGGTCAGCGCCCTGGACGTGTCGATCCGGGCCCAGATCATCGATCTGCTGATCGATCTGCAGAAGCAGCTGGGCATGGCGATGATGTTCATCAGCCACGACCTGGCCGTGGTTCGCGAGATCAGTCACCGGGTGATGGTGCTCTACCTCGGCCGGGTGATGGAGCTGGCCAGCCGCGAACAGATCTACGAGGACCCGCGGCACCCCTACACCAAAGCCCTGTTGTCGGCCGCGCCGATCCCCGATCCGAAGGTCGAGCGGACCCGCGAGCGGGTGCGTCTGACCGGCGAGCCGCCCTCACCGATGGACCCGCTGGCGGCCCTGCGCTTCCTCCCGTCAAAGCGGCCTGTCGCGGCCGCCGAACCGGTCTATAGTCCGGCGCTCGAAGAGGTCGCCCCGGGCCATCTGGTCAGCGAGTTCGACCCGGCCTGACGTTGGTTCCGATGCGATTTGGGGAGCACGCCATGATCAGACGCGCCTTTCTCTTCGGTTCCGCGATCACCCTCGCCGCCGGACCCGCGCTTGCCCGGGTTGTCACGAAGCCGGTGGCCAAACGCCAGCAAGGGACCCTGACGCTCGAGAACGTCCCCGAGACCCCCCTTGAGCTGCGCGAGGGCCTGCGGCGCTACCAGAACGCCCGCAGCGCCTTTTTCGATGACTGGCTGGACGACGGCTCGATGCTGATCTCCACCCGTTTCGGCCAGACCAGCCAGCTGCACCGGGTCACCGCGCCGGGCGCGGACCGCCACCAGCTGACCTTCTTCGACGAGCCGATCGGCGCGGTGACGGCCGTGCCCCGATCCAAAACCAGCTTCGTCTTCGGCAAGGACACCGGCGGGGACGAGTATCATCAGTTCTATCTGGCGGGCCTGACCGGTCCGGAGAAGGCCTTCACCACAGCCGGCACGCGCAACCAGTCGCTGACCTTTTCGCGGGATGGCCGCCGCGTCGCCTGGGCCGAGGTCGGCAAGGGCGACGGCAACTACACCCTGCGGATCGCCGATTTCGACGCCGCGACGGGCCCGAAGCCCGGCGGCGAGAGCATCAAGCTCACCGGCGCCACCTCGCCGGTCGCCTTCTCTCCCGATGGCCGTGCGCTGCTCTTGCAGCACTACATCTCGGCGGCCGAGAGCAAACTGTATCTCTGGGAGCCGGGCGTGCCGCTGCAGGAGATCAACCCGACGACCGCGCCTGTCGCCTACCAGGGCGGCGCCTTCACCGCCGACGGCCAGTCGATCGTGGTGATCTCCAACCAGGACTACGAGTTCCTCCGGCTGGTGGAGATCAATCTCCAGAGCAACCGCATCGCACCGATCACCGCAGGGGACCTGACCTGGGACGTGGAGACCTTCGCCCTGTCCGAGGACGGCAAGCTGCTGGCCTACGGCATCAACGAGGGCGGCCGGTCGCGGGTGGTCGTGCGCGAACTGCGCGGCCGCAAGACCCTGCGCCAGCCCACCCTGCCGGTGGGCGTCCTGACCGCGCTGAAGTTCTCGCCGGACGGCAAGTCGCTGGCCATTGGCCTCAACACCGCCACCTCCCCTGCGGACATCTGGAGCTGGGATCTGAAGGAGGCCAGGCTGACCCGCTGGACGACCAGCGAGAGCGGCGGCCTCGATCCCGCCGCCCTGGTCGAACCGGCGGTGGTCAAGTTCCGCTCCTTCGACGGGCTGGGGGTTCCCGCCTGGGTCTACCGGCCAAGAGCGTCGAAGGGCCGCGCGCCGGTGATCATCGACATCCATGGCGGCCCGGAAAGCCAGGCCCGCCCGGGCTTCAACAGTCGCATCCAGTACTGGGCCGTCGAGCTGGGCGCGACGGTCATTGTGCCCAACGTTCGCGGCTCCGATGGCTACGGCAAGACCTACCTGGCCCTCGACAACGCCGAAAAGCGACAGGACAGCGTCAAGGACATCGGCGCCCTGCTCGACTGGATCGCGACCCAACCCGACCTCGACAAGGACCGGGTGGTTGTCTACGGCGGCTCCTATGGCGGGTTCATGGTGCTGGCCTCACTGGCCGCCTACAACGACCGCTTGGCCGGGGCGATCGACATCGTCGGCATCTCCAACTTCACCACCTTCCTGACCAACACCGAGGGTTATCGCCGCGACCTGCGCCGGGCCGAGTACGGCGACGAGCGGACGCCGAAGATGAAGGCGGTGTTCGACCGCATCTCGCCGCTGAACCTGGCCGGCAAGATGACCAAACCCCTGTTCGTCATCCAGGGCCGCAACGATCCCCGCGTGCCCTGGACCGAGGCCGAGCAGATCGTCGCCAGGGTCCGGGCCAACGGCGGGGACGTCTGGTACATGCTGGCCGGAGACGAGGGCCACGGGTTCAAAAAGAAACAGAACATCGACGCCCAGCGCGAGGCCGAGACCCTGTTCCTGCGGAAGGTGTTCAAGCTGTAGGCGCTAGACGCCGAAGAGCCTTTCGATCTCGTCGGCTCCCATCTGATCGAAATCGTCCGGCACGGCGATCTCGCCCATCATGAATCCAAGCCTGCGGACATTGTTGCCCGCTGGCGTGTCGAGGCGCGCGACCTTCACCAGCGGCTTACCTGCCTTCGTGATGATGAAAGGCTCACCATCGATTGCCCGCGCGATCAAGCGCGGCAGGTCGGCCCTTGCCTTGCGGATGCTGACCGTGCGCACGGCTGTTCACTCCGATTGTTCCGATAAGTTTACTTTGGGGGCGGGCGTTCGGCGAGCAGCCAAACAAGACATGCGCCCCTCCCTCCGCTAGGAACGCCCCATGACCGCCTTCGCCGTTCCGATCCGCCCGCAGCCGACCGTGCCCGTGCAGGGCTCGGACCGGCCGTTCCCCGTGCGCCGCATCCTCTGCGTCGGGCGCAACTACGCCGCCCATGCGCGGGAGATGGGCGCTGACGGACGCGATCCACCGTTCTTCTTCAGCAAGCCGGCTGACGCCGTGGTCCCGCCTGGCGCCGATGTGCCCTATCCCTCCGCCACGGCCGACCTGCATCACGAGATCGAGCTCGTGGTCGCCCTCGGCGAGGGTGGCTCGATCTTCGGCTTCGCGGTTGGCGTCGACCTGACCCGCCGCGATCTGCAGAATGGCTTCAAGGCCAAGGGCCAGCCGTGGGACGCGGCCAAGGGGTTCGACGCCAGCGCGCCGATCTCGGCCATCGTCCCCGGCGCGACCATCCCGGCCGGCCGCATCGCCCTGAGCGTCAACGGAGCGGTGAAGCAGGCGGGCCAGATCGCCGACATGATCTGGTCGGTCGAGGAGGTTCTCGTCGAGGCCGGCAAGCTGTGGAAGCTGGAAGCCGGCGACCTGGTGTTCACCGGCACCCCCGAAGGCGTGGGTCCGATCGCGCGCGGCGACCTGGTCGAAGGCTCGGTGGACGGCGTCGGATCGCTGTCGTTCAGGGTCGTCTGATGGGATTGCTGCTGCACAGCGCCTGGCGGGCCTCGGCGCCCTACCGGGTGCGGATTGGCCTGAACCTCAAGGGCCTGGCCTACGACTACGCCCCCGTGGATCTGGTCTCCGGCCAGCAGGGGGGCGAGGTCTATGGCGCGGTCAACGCCCAGCACCTGGTCCCGGCCCTGGAGGTGGACGGCCACGTCCTCACCCAGTCACTGTCGATTCTGGAGTGGCTGGAGGAGACCCATCCCGAACCGCCGCTGCTGCCGAAAGACCCGTTCGAACGGCAGGTGGTGCGGGCCATGTGCGGCATCGTCGCCTGCGACATCCATCCGGTGAACAACCTGCGCATCCTCAAGGCGCTGGCGAAGCTGGAGGTCGGGCAACCGGCCATCGACGACTGGGTCCAGCGCTGGATCAGCGACGGCTTCACGGCCCTGGAGCCGATGGTGGCCAAACATGGCGCCGGCTACCCCTTTGGCGACACCCCCACCATGGCCGACTGCCTGATCGTGCCGCAGATCTACAACGCCCGCCGGTTCAAGGTGGACCTGTCGCGCTTCCCGGCCCTGGTCGCGGCAGCCGACCATGCGGCGGAACACCCGGCCATCGCCGCCGCCCATCCGAACAACCAGCCTGACGCCAAAGTCTGAGGGACAGCCGTGCTCGACGATCTCAAGGACAACAACCGCAACTGGTCGCGCAAGAAGACCGAAGTCGATCCCGACTTCTTCAAACGGCTGGAGAACCAGCAGAGCCCGGAATACCTGTGGATCGGCTGCTCGGACAGCCGCGTCCCGGCCAACGAGATCGTCGGCCTCGACCCGGGCGAGCTGTTCGTCCACCGCAACGTCGCCAACCTCGCCCCGCCTCAGGACGCCAACTATCTCAGCGTGCTGCAGTTCGCCGTCGACGTGATCAAGGTGAAGCATGTGATGGTCGTGGGCCACTACGGATGCGGCGGCGTGCGGGCGGCCGTGGACGGCGTCCGCCGGGGCCTGGTCGACCACTGGCTGCACCCGATCCGCGAGGTCTATGCCGCTAACCGCGCCGAGCTGGAGGCGATGGACGAAAAGGAACGCTGGGATCGCCTGTGCGAACTCAACGTCATCCGCCAGGTGGCCAATGTCGCCTCCGACGTCTTCGTCCAGGACGCCTGGGCCCGTGGGCAGAGCATCTCCGTGCACGGTTGGTGCTATCGCCTGTCCAACGGGCTGGTGAACGACCTGGGCGTGACGGTGTCCAATCCGGACGAGGTCGATGAGCTGAGGCTGGGGTGAGGCTGACGCTCGCCGAACTCACGGCGGAGATCGTCCTGATGTCTTGATGAGCATTCCTGCTCCGGCGGGACCTTCGTCAAGGACCGCCTTCGGCGGCCGCGGAGCGGCGACCCCGCAGGGGTCGTCCTTGACCAAGGTCTCCGTCCGGAGCGGACCATTGCATCAAGGCTTTCAGGTCGTATCCGCATCCGTCCTGTGGACAAGCAGGATCCCTACCCCATGATCCGCACCTTCGCCCGCGCCTCGCGACCCTGGCTGTCGACCACCATCAGCTCGTAGAAGCCCGGCGCGGCGGGTCGCCAGACAGGCCGGCCGCTGACCGGATCGACCGGCAGCGGCCGCCCTTCCACATACCAGTTCAGCCCCTCGCCGCCAGCGGACAGCACCAGGCCGCGTGAAGTCGGGCCGAAGGCGTCCACCTGCACCGTCGCCCCGTCGGGCGGGAAGATCAGGTTGGGGCCCCGGTCGGGCCGTTCGAGCTGGGTCAGGGCCCGCGGCGCGCCCTTGGGGGTGATGCGCGGCGGCGCCGTCCTGGGGGCCGAGAGAATGTCCGCCGCGTCGAACAGCATCGGCAAGGCCGCTTCCCGGCCGGTGAACCCGCCCCGCGCGCCGCCGTCCGCCCGGCCAGTCCAGACGATGATCACATAGCCGCCGACCACTCCCGCCGCGACCGCGTCGCGGAAGCCGTAGGAGGTGCCCGTCTTGTAGGCCATGCCGGGCCCGCCAACGGTCAGGGCGTTTGGAATTCGGCCCTTGGGCGGCGGCGCCTCGCGCAGGATGTCCAGCACCTGCCGCGCCGCTTCGGGCCGCACCAGCCGCGAGCCACGGCTACGCCTGCGGCGGGCAGCCTCGCCTTCGGTGAAGGCCAGGGGCTTGGCGATGCCCTCGTCGCCAAGAGCGCAATAGAGCACCGCCATGTCGCGCAGGGTCACGCCCTCGCCGCCCAGCGCCAGGGCCAGACCCGGCGCATGTGTCTTCGCGGCCGGCAGATGCAGAGTCACTCCGGCCGACTCCATCCGCGCCAGAAAGCTGGCCGGACCGATCCGCTCCATCAGCGACACGGCCGGCACGTTGAGGGAGTGGGACAGGGCCTCGCGGGCGGTGACCGCGCCCCGGAACACGCGGTCGAAGTCCTCCGGCTGGTAGTCGTTGAAGCGGGTGGCCACGTCCTGCATCTGGGTGTCCGGCGCGGCGACGCCGTCGTCGAAGGCGAAGGCGTAGATGAACGGCTTCAAGGCCGAGCCCGGCGAGCGCAGGGCGCGGGTCATGTCGATCCAGCCACCCGCCCGGTCCAGCCCACCCGAGCCGACCAGGGCCCGCACGGCGCGGCCGTCGA
>JACRBD010000259.1 GCA_016234625.1 Caulobacterales bacterium
ATGCCGGCGCGGACATACTCGACGCCGTCAGCCAGGGTTTAGGCCAGCTCCAGGTCAGCCGTCGCCCCGGCCTCCTGCATGTGATAGCCGGAAATCGAGATCGAGTTAAACTTCGTCATCTTGCTCGAAGTGTATGAAAAGATATCCGAAATTATCCGCATCGAAGGCAGGGGCGGATAGATGTAGGTGTTGCGGACCATGAACTCCTTGAGGATGTCGTTCTGGATGGTCCCGGAGAGCTTCTCCGGCGGAACGCCCTGTTCCTCGGCCGCCACGATGTAGAGCGCCAGGATCGGCAGCACCGCGCCATTCATGGTCATCGACACGCTCATCTTGTCGAGCGGGATGCCGTCGAACAGGGTGCGCATGTCGAGGATGCTGTCGATGGCCACGCCGGCCATGCCGACGTCGCCCTTCACCCGCTCGTGG
This sequence comes from Caulobacterales bacterium, assembly GCA_016234625.1. Lineage (GTDB taxonomy): Bacteria > Pseudomonadota > Alphaproteobacteria > Caulobacterales > Caulobacteraceae > Caulobacter. The sequence goes on from JACRBD010000259.1 coordinate 430, forward strand.
TCACTGTCGTAGCCGCGGTGGGTGGCCAGGTCGAAGGCCACCGACACCCCGGTCTGACCCCCCGCCAGGTTGCGGCGGTAGAAGGCGTTGGAATCCTCGGCGGTGGAGAATCCGGCGTACTGCCGCACCGTCCAGGGGTTGGTGGCGTACATGGTCGGGTAGGGGCCGCGCACGAACGGGGCCAGGCCCGGATAGCCAGCGGTGAAGTCGAGGCCGGCGACATCGTCGGCGTCATAGGCGGCGGCGACGGCGATCCCTTCAGGGGTCTCCCAGATCGGGCCGTCGGCGGGTGCGGCGGTTCCGACGGTTTCCGCGAACGACAGCTCGGCGAAGTTGGGGAAGCTGGTCATGGCTCAGGCCTCCTCAAACGGGGCGGCGAAACGGATCGGCGTCAGGGGCGGGCAGGTCGAGTCCGGGCCCGGCAGCTTCGAGTCGGGGCCGGCCACGGCGAAGGCGGCGGGATCGGCGGACTCGACCTCGGCCGGCTTGTCGTCAGCGTTGGGGAAGGCGGTGACGCCGAGGATCTTGCGCGACTTGTCGGCGAAGGCGGCGATCTGGGCCTCGCGGGTGGCGCCTACGGCGTCGGCGACCAGGCCGGTCTCCAGCGCCTTGATGACGCCGCCGGCCGCTTCGATGGCCTGGATGCCGCCCCAGGCGGCGGCGGCCATCTGGTCGGTCAGGGTGTCGAGATACCAGGCGCCGCCGGCGGCGTCGGCGACGCGGCCCAGGTGGCTCTCTTCCATCAGCACCAGCTGGGTGTTGCGCGCCTGGCGGCGGGCAAAGTCGGTGGGCAGGCCGACGGCGTCGGTGAAGGCGCCCAGCAGCACCGTGTCCGCCCCGCCCACGGCGGCGGCGAAGCCGGCGGCGGTCAGCCGGATCAGGTTGGTCCAGGGGTCGCGCCGGGTCAGCATGCGGCCCGACGAGCGCGCCTCGATCCGCGCCCGGACCTGGACGCCGCAGGCGCCGGTGATCCGCGACCAGAGCGCTCGGGCGGCGCGCACCTTGGCGACGCCGGTGAAATACTCGCTGTCGATCGAGACGCCCAGAACGATGCGGCCGAAGGCCTCCTCCATCGACAGGCCGGCCCGCACCAGGGCCTTGGCGTAGGCCAGGGCGGAGGCGGCCATCAGCGCCAGCTCCTCGGTGTTCGATCCGCCGGCCTCAAGGGCGGTTCGGCCCGTCGCCAGCATCAGCGACGCCTTGGGATAGACCCCCGCCAGTCGCGCGCCGACCGTGGCGGCGGACACCAGGTGACTGTCCACCGGACCGGGCGAGACGCCGGCCTGGGCGAAGGCCGACAGGGGGTCCATGTGGAAGGCGAGGGGAGCCTCGGGCCCACCCTTGGCCGCCGTCGCCAGCCAGTCGGCGGCTCTGGGGCCGAGGAAGCCGGCGTCCAGCGCCACCGGGGCCAGGTCCAGCAACACACCGTCCAGCAAACGCGACAGGCTCGCCGCGTCGCCTACCGCGACGCCGGTCTCGCCTCTCGGGTCGATCGAGAGCAGCACCGAGGCGGCGCCGCTCTCCAGGTCCTGCAGGATCTCGCGGTTGGCCCGCGCGGGATCGGGATGGCGAACAGCGGTCCGCAGGTCCCACGGCCGGGCGGCGTCGCGCGGCGCCAGGTCGCGGACGGTGGCCGGGGCGTTGGTATAGAGGGGAGCGATGTCGATGCCGTCGGCCGTGTGGCGGACCAGGGCGTCCTCGAAGGTCTCGCCCTTGAGCGTCTTCTCGACCAGCGCCAGCCAGTCCGCGCGGGACGGCGGCGCGAAGTCATCGGCCAGCGGATGGGTCGGTCCAGACAAGCCTTCGGTCTCCCCAGTGCAATGCAGCAATTTCGCAGGCGTGATGCGCCCCTGCCGTTAGGTGCGTCAAGCCGAGGGGTTGTCGAACTCGAACGGTTGTTCTATTTACAATGTATATTCATAGCCGGAGACAACCGACCATGGCCTTGCCGCCGATCCTGCGTGACCGCCTGCGACTGCCGGTCATCGCCTCGCCGCTGTTCATCATCTCCAACCCGGATCTGGTGATCGCCCAGTGCAAGGCCGGCATCGTCGGCTCGTTCCCGTCGCTGAACGCCCGGCCGATCAGCCTGCTGGATGAGTGGCTCGACCGGATCACCAGCGAGCTGGCCGCTTGGGACCGGGCCAATCCGGACCTGCCGTCCGCACCGTTCGCGGTGAACCAGATCGTGCACCGGACCAACAACCGCCTCGAAGAGGATATGGAGCTGTGCGCCAAATACCGCGTGCCGATCGTGATCACCTCGCTGGGCGCTCGCGAGGAACTGAACCAGGCGGTGCACGGCTGGGGCGGCATCACCCTGCACGACATCATCAATGACAAGCACGCCCACAAGGCGATCGAGAAGGGCGCCGACGGCCTGATCCCCGTCGCGGCGGGCGCCGGCGGTCACGCCGGGGCCCTGTCGCCCTTCGCGCTGATCCAGGAAATCCGCCAGTGGTTCGACGGCCCGGTGGCCCTGTCGGGCGCCATCGCCAGCGGCAAGGCCATTCTCGCCGCCCAGGCCATGGGCGCGGACCTGGCCTACATCGGCTCGGCGTTCATCGCGACGACGGAAGCCAACGCCGTCCAGGGTTACAAGGACATGATCGTCGAGAGCACCGGCGAGGACATCGTCTATTCGAACCTGTTCACCGGGGTGCACGGCAACTATCTGCGGCCGTCGATCATTCGGGCCGGCATGGACCCGGACAATCTGCCGGTCAGCGATCCGTCGGCGATGAACTTCGGCTCTGGCGGCAACACCGAGGCCAAGGCCTGGAAGGACATCTGGGGCTGCGGCCAGGGCATCGGCGCGGTGAAGTCGGTGCTCAGCGCCGGCGAACTGGTCGCCCGCCTGTCGGCGGAATACGAGGCGGCCAAGGCCGAACTCGCCGCCAAGACGGCCCTGACCAGCGGCGTCCACCTGGCATTCGCCGCCGAGTAGCGGCTGTTCCTTCGAGCCTTTTCAGCGACTTGCGCCCGGTGATCCCTCCCGATCGGCGGGCGTTTTCGTCTTCGCCGCCGCGCAGGCGAGGGCCGCGCCATCCTCGTCGGGATCAACGACAGGGAGCCTCAACATGTCCGACGACGCCACACCCCGCCTCGGTCTGCCCTATGTGGCGGCCGGACAGGCCCAGAAGCATGTGACGGTCAACGAGGCCTTCGCCCGCCTCGACGGCCTGGTCCAGACCGCCGTGGTCAGCCGCACCGTCGCGGCCCAGCCCGCCGATCCTGACGATGGAGCGCTCCACATCCTTCCGGCCGGCGCGGCGGGCGCGGCCTGGGCCGGCGAAGAGGAAGGCGCCCTGATGCGCTTCGAGGCCGGCGGCTGGCGGAGACTCGACCCACACGTCGGCCATATCGTCTGGCTCGCCGATGAATCGGTGGCGCTGGTCTTCGACGGCGCTGACTGGCGACCACTGTCGGAATTTCTCGACTTCGAAAACCTGGTCGCCGCGACCTCGCCGTCGGGCGGCCGCACCCGGTTCGCCATTCTGGAAGAAGATGTCGCCCCGTCCGGCGCGTCCACGGCCACCACCATGGTCATTCCGGCTCGCGCCGTCGTCTTCGCCGTGGCGACCCGGACCCTGACCGCGATCACTGGCGCCACGGCCTACGACTGCGGCCTCTCGGGTGAGCCAGGCAAGTTCGGCGGATCCCTGGGCGCGGCGGCGGGCTCGACCAATGTCGGCGTGATCGGCCCGACGGCCTTCTATTCAGACACACCGGTGCTGCTCACGGGCGTCGGCGGAGGCTTCACCGGCGGCACGGTGCGGGTCGCCATCCATCTGATCCAGTTCGACGCTCCGGGCGCCTAGCCGACCTGACGGGACTCCGGATCGTCCTCAGGCCGACCGGGCGATCTCGTCGCCGGCAGCGAAGCGCCGCAGGAAGGCCGGGACCTCGGCGCCGGGCATGGGGCGGGCGAAGTGATAGCCCTGGACCTGGTCGCAGCCGCTGCGCTCCAGGAACGCCAGCTGGTCGAGCCCCTCGACGCCCTCGGCCACCACCTTCATGCCCAGGCTGGCGCCGAGCGTGATCACGGCCCGGACGATGGCCTGGTCATCGATGTTCTGGACGAAGGACTTGTCGATCTTCAGCCGGTCGATGGGAAACTGCTTAAGGTTGGCCAGCGAGGCGTAGCCGGTGCCGAAGTCGTCGAGCGCGATCAGCACGCCGCTGTCATGCAGGCGGCGGACGGTGTTGCCGACCACGTCCGAGCCCCAGCCCATATAAACGTTTTCCGTGACCTCGATGGTCAGGCGGTTCGCGGGCACGCCCCAGTGCCTGAGCCGACGTTCGACCAGGTCGGCGAGGTCGGGCGCGCGGAACTGGGCGGCGGAGACATTGATCGCCACGCGACCGAAGGGCACATCCTGCTCGATCCAGGCGCGCATCTGCGACAGCGCCCCGTCGAGTGTGACGTCGCAGAGGGCGGCCGCCAGGTCCTGATGCTCGAAGGCGGCCATGAAGGCGTCCGGCGGCAGCAGGCCTCGGGCGGGGTGGTTCCAGCGCATGAGGGCTTCGAGCCCGGTGACGGCCTCGGGCGCGATGTTCACCACCGGCTGGTAGTAGAGGACGAACTCCTGTCGCGAGAGGCCAAGGCGGACCTCGCGGAGCATCTCCATGCGCTGTTCGACGATGGCCCGCATGGCCGGCTTGTAGGTCACCATGCGGTTGCGGCCGGCGGCCTTGGCTTCGTAGAGGGCGATGTCGGCGCTCTTGAGCAGCTGGGCGGCGTTGTCGTCGTCGGAGGGATAGACCGCGCCGCCGACGCTGGCGCTGATGGTGAAGACCTTGTCGCCGTGCTCGACGGGGTGGCGCAGCAGCGCCATCAGCACCTCGGTCGGGCGGGTCATGTCTTCCGCGCCGCGAATGTCGGGAAGGATGATGGCGAACTCGTCGCCGCCCAGGCGGGCGACCGTGTCCGTGCGGCGATAGGCGCGCGTCATCCGTTCGGCCACCGACTGAAGCAGCACGTCGCCGGCGTCGTGGCCGAGGGTGTCGTTGACGTCCTTGAAGTGATCCAGATCGAGCAGGATCAGTCCGACCTTGGTCCCTTGAATCCGGGCCTGTTCAATCTCGAGCTGGAACTGCTTGGTGAACAGGGCGCGGTTGGGCAGGCCCGTCAGGCTGTCACGATAGGCCAGGCGCTCGATCTGAACACGGCCCTCATGCAGCTCGGTGACGTCCTGGATGCTGCCCAGCATCCGGACGGCCACCCCGTCGACGTGCTCCACCTCGCCGATGAGGTTGATCCAGCGCCGCGTGCCGTCCGCAACGACGATCTGGATGGCGCGGGACTCGGACACGGCGTTCTGCATGGCGTTGGCCAGCCACTCCCGGTCGGCGGGCTCGACCATGCGGTCGGCGAATTCCTCCGGCGTCAGGGGCGGGCGGGCCGGGTCCATCCGCAGGATCCGGTACATTTCCTCGGACCAGGCGATGGTTCCTGTGGCGAAGTTCAGGTCCCAGCTGCCGACCCTGGCGAGGGCCGCCGCCTGGGAGACCAGGGCCTGCTGGTCGCGCAGCTCCAGCAGCGTGCGTTGCCGTTGCAGCTCGTTGGCCGCCAGCACGGCCAGCTTGTGCAGATGCTCCCTGTCGCCATCGCCGAATGTGCGGCGCTTGCGGTCGAGGATGCACAGGGCGCCGACGTTACTGCCCTCGGCCATGGTCAGCGGCGCGCCGGCATAGAACTGGATCTCGTCGCGACATTGCGCCCAGAAGCGCGCCATGGCCGGATCGGCGTCGGCCCGATTGGAGACCACCACATCGTCGCCCAGAATCGTGCGTGAGCAGAAGGTCTCCGAGCGGGGCAGGGACGTCGGCGCGTCGGGCTCAGGCGTCAGCAGCCAGAGATCGCGCTCGCCCACCAGGCTGACGGCGGCGTGGTGAGCCGCGAACAGTCCTTTGGCCAGGGTGCAGATGTCGTCCAGCATCTCGTTGCGGCGGCCGACGAGGAAACGGTAGCGGCCCACCTCCTCGACGCGCAGGACTTCCTCCACCGAGAAGGAGGCCATGGCGTCTTCCGGCGGAAATGGCGACGGCTTGGGAGCGCGGCGGGTGGTCATCGAAACCCTTCGTTTCCCCAGAGGCCCGATCCTAACGCCGGCGTGGCGCCCCATTCGTTAAGCGGGGATGGACATTCGGTCGCAGAGGGGAGTCTCGTCGCGGGCTCGCGTCCTTCCCCAACCCGCTGGAGGAGTTGGGGAAGATGGTGCCGCCGGGCAGGATTGAACTGCCGACCTCAGCCTTACCAAGGATGCGCTCTACCACTGAGCTACGGCGGCGAAAGACGAGGCGCGCCTGATAGCGAAACCCGGGCGGCAGGGGAAGCCCTAATCCTGCTTGACGGGCCGGTATGCGCAATGCGCTGCTCCCGGCATGACGAACCCGCCGCAAAAGCCGCCCCCCGAGAAGCCCGACCGGGAGGCGAAACTGGCCCAGGCCCTGCGCGCCAACCTGCGCCGCCGCAAGGCCGCGCCGCGTGACAGCATCAAGTCCGCGGCCAGGGAATGACCCATCAAGCCAACACCGCGCGGCTGGCGCCCAAGCCGTACAAGCCGGTGCGGCATCTGCGCGCCGCCCGGCCGCCGCAGGGAGCGCCTTTCCCGGTCACTGTGGAGATCTCCGATGCCTTCCCGCTGGAGGACAGTCACGACTGGGCCTGCGCCATGCGGATCGTGGGCCTCGATCCCGGACACCGGGCCGAGCACGGACGAGCTTTTTTCGGTGTAGATCCGATGCAGGCCATCGAGCATGCGCTGTTCATCGCCCACCTGGAACTGGAGCGGGTGACGGAAAAACTGGGGCTGGAGTTCGCCGCGGGCGGTCCCTATGTCCCCGCGACGTTGTTCCGGCGGCCTGGCGACGGCGGGCATCAATCATAAGTGACTCTTGCGCGGGGGCTTGCGCCCGCTAGAACCCCGACCTCACATGTGAACAAGCCGCCGGGGCGTTAAGGCCCGCGGCGTTCGAGGGGCCTGAATGGACCGCATCGCCATCATCGGCGGCGCGCGGCTGAATGGAGAAATCCAGATCAGCGGCGCCAAGAATTCCGCCATCAAGCTGATGGTCGCCTCGCTCCTCACGGACGAGCCGCTGCGCCTGACCAACATGCCGCGGCTGGCGGACACGCGGTTCCTCGGCACCCTGCTCACGCGGCTGGGCTGCATGGTCGATGAGCGAGACGGGCCGGATGGTCCCGAGACGATCCTCCACACCCCCGAAATCATCACCTCGTTCGCGCCCTACGACCTGGTCCGCGAGATGCGGGCCAGCTGCAACGTCCTGGGCCGGGTGGTCGCGCGCG
>JACRBD010000257.1 GCA_016234625.1 Caulobacterales bacterium
AGCCCTCCTTCCGCGCCGGGCCGGCGCGTGGCCTTCGCCAGGGGCTTGATAGCCTCCACGAGGGCGTTGCCGGCGTCGATATCGACACCCGCCTGGGCGTAGGTAAGGCCGTTGGGCCGGTCGGTCATGGGGAGCTCGGGGAGGCTTCGCGGCAACGATGGGATACGAAAATAAGCCGAGAGGGGCGAGTCTCTTGCAGACTCGCCCCCCGGCGGCGCTATAGCTACCCGATGCAGCCGATTACGACCACCGCCCAGCTGGCGGATTTCTGCAAGTCCCTCAAAGGTCAGCAGTTTGTCGCCGTGGACACCGAGTTCATGCGGGAAACGACCTACTGGCCCAAGCTGTGCCTGATCCAGGTGGCCGCGCCCAACGGCGCCCAGGCCTGTATCGACCCGCTGGCCGAGGGACTTGATCTCAGCCCCCTGCTCGACATTCTCCGCGACGAGACGGTCGACAAGGTGTTCCACGCCGCCCGCCAGGACGTGGAGATCTTCAACAACCTGGGCGCCATGCCCCGGCCCTTGTTCGACACCCAGATCGCCGGCATGGCGGCGGGCTTCGGCGAACAGATCGCCTATGACGCCCTGGTGCGCCAGATGCTGAAGATCGACCTGGACAAGTCCAGCCGCTTCACCGACTGGGCCCGCCGGCCGCTGAGCGACAACCAGCTGACATACGCCCTCGCCGACGTGACCCATTTGGCCGACCTCTATCCCAGGCTGCGCGCGCGGCTTGAGAAGGACGGACGCCTGGCCTGGGTCGAGGAGGAGATGGCCGCCCTGACCGACCCGGCGCTCTACGACGTCGAGCCGGAGAACGCCTGGAAGCGGCTCAAACCCCGCAAGCACGTCCCGAAATACCTGGCTGTGTTCAAGGCGGTCGCCGCCTGGCGCGAGCGCACGGCCCAGCAACGCGACCAGCCGCGCGGCCGCATCCTCAAGGACGACGCCATCGACGAGCTGGCCGCCCAGGCGCCGACCGACGCGGCGGCCATGGACCGGCTGCGCGGGGTGCCCAAGGGCTTCTCCGGGAGCAAGTTCGGCCCCGACCTGCTCGAGGCGATCCGCGAGGCCCTCAAGGATCCGGACGGCTACGCCCCGAAGATCGACCGCGAGCGCGGGCCGCAGAACGCCGCCGCCGGCGCGGTGGTCGAACTGCTGAAGGTCCTGCTCAAGGCCCGCGCCGAGGACGCCGGCGTGGCGTCCAAGCTGTTGGCCACTGTCTCGGACCTGGAGAAGATCGCCAATGACGACAACGCCGACGTCGGCGCCCTGACCGGCTGGCGGCGCGACGCCTTCGGGGCCGACGCCCTCAAGCTCAAGCGCGGCGAGCTGGCCCTGGTGCTGGACGGCACGCGGGTGCGCGTCGTGGAAGTGCGCCGGGCGCCGAAAGCGGCCCGAGCCTGAAGGAGCCGGCATGACCCAGCGTCTCACCGCCCTGATCTATGACTTCGACGGCACCCTGGCTCGCGGCAACATGCAGGAGACCAGCTTCATCCCCGCCCTGGGGATGACGCCGGCCGAGTTCTGGAACGACACGGTGCGGCCCAGGACCCTGGCCGCCGACGGCGACGACATCCTGATGTACATGCAGCTGATGCTGCAGACGGCCCGCGAGAAGGGCATCACCGTCACCCGCCAGCTGCTGCGGGATCACGGCAAGGACGTACCGCTGTTCGAGGGCATCCGCGACGGCAGCTGGTTCGACCGGATCAACGCCTTCGGGGCCAACTACGGCCTGACCATCCAGCACTACATCCTGTCCAGCGGCCTGCAGGAGATGATCCAGGGCTGCCCGATCCACGACCGGTTCCACCACGTGTTCGCCTCGCACTATGTGTTCGACGACGACGACGTGGCCATCTGGCCGGCGGTGGGCATCAACTACACCACCAAGACCCAGTACCTGTTCCGCATCAACAAGGGCGTGCACAACAACTGGGAGCACGAGAAGATCAACCGCTTCATGCCCGACGAGATGCGTCCGGTGCCGTTCGAGCGGATGATCTTCATCGGCGATGGCGACACCGACGTGCCGACCATGAAGATGATGCACACCAAGGGCGGCCACTCGATCGCCGCCTACGACCCCCGCACCGAGCCGCGCGACCAGGACAAGCTCCACCGCCTGATCGCCGACGACCGCGTTAACTTCGTCGCGGCGGCGGACTACAGCGAAGGCACGGCGATGGACCTGATCGTCAAGGGCATCCTCGGCCGGATCGCCGTGCGCGAACGGACGATGCCGGCGGATTGACCGGTTTCCTTCTCCCCTTGCGGGAGAAGGTGTCGGTCGGAGACCGACGGATGAGGGGATCCTCGATGCGGCGTTGCGACCCCTCATCCGACCTGCTCCGCAGGCCACCTTCTCCCGCAAGGGGAGAAGGAAGCTAGTTCCGCCGGATCTCCAGCTTTACACCCAACAGCCCAGCCAGCTGGGTCGCCCTTCGCGCCGTCTGTTCGCCCAGCAGCATGTCGGACCAGCCGTCGGCGGCGCTGAGGACCAGGCGGTCGTCCTTCAGGCCCAGCCGCGACTGGGCCAGCAGCACCGAGCTGCGGCCGGACAGGTCGCAGCCCAGGCGAACCGCCGCGCCCAGGGCCCGGGCCCGGCGCAACTGGCGCTCCGACAGCAGGCGTGAGACGACAACGCCCTCGGGAACCGAGGAGGCCGAGGTGTGGCGGGAAAAGGCGGCCACCGCCAGGAAGGCCCGCTCGGCATGGGTCTGGCCGGCGACCGGCGCGCGCAGCACCTGCTCGAACACCAGATCTGCGCGATGGTCCGGGTGCAGCCGGGCGCCCAGGTCCGCCAGCCGGCAGGCGGCGGCGCGCAACAACGCCTCGCGGCCTTCGAACTCCGGGGAAAGGGCGTCGAACACCGGGGCCAGCCAGGCCTCCAGCGTGGGTCCCAGAGTCTCATCGACGCCCTGGCGGCCGGTCAGGGCCGCGCAGCCCTCGACCAGCGGGTCCAGGCTCTGGGTCTCGGCGGCCATGCTCTCGAACAGCAGCCCCTCGCGCAGGCCGTAGGCCGAGACGGCGATCCGCTCGATGCCCAGCTGCTCGATCAGCGCCTCCAGCACCATGGCGGCGTGGGGCAGGGTCTCCAGGCGCTTGCGCGAGATCCCTTCGATCCGCTCCAGCGAGGTCTTCGACTGGCGGCTGAGGAAGCGGGCGGCGTCCAGGGCGTCGGCCCGATTCATCTCGTATTGATGAACGATCTTGAGCGGATAGCCGCTCATCCGCATGTGCAGCAGGGCCAGGTTGCGCCAGGCGCCGCCGACGGCCTGGAAGGCCGCAGCGCGGAAACGGGGGGCGTGGGGGGCCAGGCGACGCTCGATCTCGTCGCGAACCCTGTCCGGCCGCACGCCGGCCAGGGCGAAGGGGCCCAGCGCCAGGGTCGCGCCCTCGACGGGCCCCTCCGGCGACAGCCGCACCAGTTCCAGGCTGGCGCCGCCCAGGTCCCCGACCACGCCCTCGCCATGGGGCGAGCCGGCCAGCACGCCGAGGGCGGCGTAGCGCGCCTCTTCCTGGCCGCTGAGCACGCGCAGGGTCAGGCCGGTCTCGCCCTGCACCCGGTCGATGAAGTCCACGCCGTCGACCGCTTCACGCACGGCCGCGGTGGCGGCGGTGAAGATGGCGTCGGGCGCGGCCGCGTCGAGCACCGCCCGAAACCGGCGCAGGGCGGTCATCGCGGTGTCCACGCCGGCGGGCGACAGCCGGCCGGTGGAGCCCAGGTCGCGACCAAGGCCGGCCAGCACCTTCTCGTTGTAGACCGCCCAGATGGCCCGGCCTTCCAGCCGGTAGAGCACCAGGCGTACGGAATTGGAGCCGACATCGATGACGGCGGCGTCCCGCGCGGCGCGCAGGCGGTTCTCGGGCTGCAGGCTAGCGCCTTGGGCCGACATGATCGAATGCCTGGGGCAGGTCACGCACCTTGTGGCCCCGGCCCGACAGGCTGGGATTGGTCATGAAGTATTCGTGGGCCGAGAAGGCGCCGGGACGATCCCAGGCCGGGTCGCGGCTGTAGCCGCCCTGGCTGTCCAGATTCCAGCTCTGGGCCTCGTCGTTGAGGTTGGCCACCATGATCTGCTGCAGCACCTGCTGGTGGACGGTGGGGTTGTCCACCGGCGTCAGGGCCTCGACCCGGCGGTCGAGGTTGCGCGGCATCCAGTCGGCCGAGCTGATGAACACCTTCGTCTGCTTGCCGGGCATCTCCTTGCCGTTGGCGAAGGCCATGATCCGGCTGTGCTCGAGATAGCGGCCGACGATGCTCTTGACCCGGATGTTCTCGCTCATGCCCGGCACGCCGGGGCGCAGGCAGCAGATGCCGCGCACGACCATCTCGATGCGCACCCCCGACTGGCTCGCCAGATAGAGGGCGTCGATGATCTCCGGGTCGACCAAGGCGTTGAGTTTGATCCAGATCCCCGACGGTTTGCCGGCCAGGGCGTTCTCTGCCTCCGTGGCGATCATGGTCATCAGATCGACCTTGAGGGTCTCGGGGCTGTAGCTGAGCTTCTCCAGCCGCTGCGGCGGGGCGTAGCCGGTGATGAAGTTGAACAGCCGCGCCGAATCCCGGCCCAGCGCCGGGTCGGTCGTGAACAGGCTGAGGTCGGTGTAAACCTTGGCCGTCACCGGGTGGTAGTTGCCGGTGCCGAAGTGGCAGTAGGTGCGCAGGGTCTCGCCCTCGCGGCGAACCACCAGGCTCAGCTTGGCGTGGGTCTTGTACTCGACGAAGCCGAACACGACGTGCACCCCCGCCCGCTCCAGGTCCTTGGCCCAGCGCAGGTTATTCTCTTCGTCGAAGCGCGCCTTGATCTCCACCAGGGCGGTGACGTTTTTGCCGTTCTCGGCCGCCTCGATCAGGGCCGCGACGATCGGGCTGTCCTGGCTGGTGCGGTAAAGGGTCTGTTTGATCGCCAGCACATGCGGGTCGCGGGCCGCCTGGCGCAGGAACTGGACCACCACGTCGAAGCTCTCGAACGGGTGGTGGACCAGGATGTCCTTCTCGCGAATGGCGGCGAAACAGTCGCCATCGTGGTCGCGGATGCGTTCGGGGAAGCGCGGCACGAAGGGTTTAAACTTCAGCTCCGGCCGGCCGTCGGGGATCAGCTGGTTCATCTGGGCCAGGCCCAGCTTGCCGTCGATCAGCACCACGTCCTCGGGATCGCAGTGCAGGTTCTCGATGATGAAGGTGCGCAGGTCCAGCGGCATGGCCGTCTGCACCTTGACCCGAACCACCGAACCCATGCGGCGGCGCTTCAGCTGGGCCTCGAACTCGCGGACCAGATCCTCGGCCTCTTCCTCGATCTCCACGTCGCTGTCGCGAATCAGCCTGAACAGGCCTCGGCCCTCGACCTCGCAGCCGGGGAACAGATGGTCGATGAACAGGATCAGCAGGCTTTCCAGGGCGATGAACCGCTGTTCGGCCTTGCGCCCACGGCCCGCTTCGGCCGGCAGCTGCCAGAAGCGCCGCACCTGCGAAGGCACCGGCACCAGGGCGTAGAGGTCCTTGCCGTCCGGCCGTTTCAGCTTCAGGGCCAGGGAGAAGCCCAGGTTCGGCATGAACGGGAAGGGGTGCGCCGGGTCGATGGCCAGCGGGGTCAGCACCGGGAAGACGTGATTGAGGAAGATTTCCTCGGCCTTGGCCAGGTCGGCCTCATCCACGTCGCGGGCGTCGAGCAGGGAGATGCCTTCGCCCCGCAGCTCGGCCCGCAGCTCGCGCCAGATGCGCTGCTGGTCGGCCATCAGCTCGGCGGTGGAGGCGTTGACCTTGACCAGCTGCTCGGCGGGCGTCAGGCCGTCCTGGCTGAGCACCCGCACCCGCTCGCGCACCTGGCCCTTCAGGCCGGCCACGCGGACCATGTAGAATTCGTCCAGGTTGTTGGCGCTGATCGACAGGAATCGCAGCCGCTCCAGCAGCGGGTGGCGCGGGTTCTCGGCTTCTTCCAGCACCCGGCGGTTGAACGCCAGCCAGCTCAGTTCGCGATTGAAGAACCGGTCAGGCGAGGCCAGCAGGGCCTCGTCGAGGACGGGCCGTCGAACCGGGTCGGCGGCCGTTTGCGGCTGGCTCGTGGCGGCGTCGGTCATGGGGCCTCTGCGTCGCCGGGTTTGTGGCGTGGCGGGCGGGCTGTCGCAAGGGGTCATGACAGGGGTGTTACAGGACGGGTGTTACGGTTGGGTGATTGTCTTCCGCTCCCGCGAGGGAGAGGGGGACCATGCGGAGCATGGTGGTGAGGGAGGCGCGGCTGGCGGTCGTTGGCGCGCATATCCTCATAGAACCGATGACATCTGCCCTTTGGCCTTGATGGAATGATGCGCTCCGGTCGATGACCTTGGTCAAGGACGACCCCTGCGGGGTCGCCGCTTCGCGGCCGCCGATGGCGGTCCTTGAGCAAGGTCACCGCCGGAGCAACACTGGCCGTCAAGGCATCAGGACAAGGTCTGCAACGAGGACAACCTCTTGATCATCCACAGCTAACCCTCGAACAGGTCCGCTGTCTCTTCCAGCACCTCCCGGGCCAGCAGGCGGTTCACCGGGCGGCCCTGTTCGGCGGCGGTTTCGTCCAGGCGGGTGACGATGGCGCGCGCCGCCGTCACCGAACGCTCCATGCGCCGCAGCAGGAATTCGTACAGGTCCGGGGCGGCGCGGATGTGCTTCTCGCGGAACAGGGACTCCAGCACCGCGATCATCAGGGCGTCGTCCGGCGCGCCGATCTCGGCCACGGTCAGGGCGTTCAGCCGCGAGCGCAGGTCGGGCAGGGCGGCGGTCCAGGCCGCCGGCCGGGTCCGCGCGGTCAGCAGCAGGCCGCCGTCGGAGGCCGCGCGGTTGATCAGGTGAAACAACGCATCGTCGTCGATGGTGTCGGCGTCTTCGACTAGCACCGGCCGCCCCTCGGCGACCGGGCCGCCGTCGTAGCGCACCGCGCCGGCTCGCTCGGCCCAGACGGTCGCCAGATGGGTCTTGCCGGCGCCCTCTCGCCCGACCAGCGCCAGCGCCCCGCCCGGCCAGGCCGGCCAGGCCTCGATGGCCGTCAGCGCCGCTTCATTGGCCGCCGACGCCACGAACGCCGCCCGGGTGTAGACGGGCGGTATGGCGAGGCCGAGGCTGAGCTGTTTGGCGCGCGGGGTCACGGGGGCGGTTTACCACGACGCGGCTTGGCGGGGAGAGCAGGGTCCGGCAGGGACGGGGATAGGCCATGCGGGCCTGTGGACGGTTTGACGGTTGCTACTGGCGAAGGCGCTCGCGATAGCCGGGTTCACTGGCGGCGCCGGTGAATTCGAGGGCATATATCGTCGCGCCCTCACAGGGGCCCAGGCTGCCGTTGGAATAGACGGCCGGGCGCACCGTCCCGGCCTGGGGCGCGTCGCCCAGGAAGGCCTGCACCGGTTCCATCGCCATAGCCGGAGTCAGATCCTCCGACGACGACAGGAAAGTGCCCAGATAGACCACCTCGCCGGCGGCGATCTCGAAACTGGGCGCTCCCAGGCAGAGGTTCAGGGACCTGACCACGTCGTCCAACGACGCCAGCCGCCAGCGGCCCGGAGGGATCACCCGCATCTCGAACCTCGGGCCGGACGCCTTCCCGCGGGTTCCCATATTGTAGAACCCGAAGAAATCCTGCAGCCCGTCGGCATTGGACGGAAAGCTGTCGACGTCCGGGCCTGCGCGCATGAAGGAGTAGGCCCAGATATTGTCCATGAAGACTTTCGAATCCGCGATGCCGATGATCACCACCGCCGAGCCGGGCGGAACCTCGGCCAGGCTGGCGGGCGTCAGAGGCTTCTTCATTTGCCACCGTCGCTCGGGCTTCGAGGCCCATGCCGTGAGAGGCAGGCCAGCGCGAAAAGCCGTCTGACCGGTCGCCGCCTGATAGCTCAGCAGGCCCCGTTCGAAGAACGGCAGGGAGCCCGTCTTGCGGGTCGAACTCCTCAACGCCTCGTTTCCCCAGACGCGAACGATCTCACCCCAAGGCGTTTCAGCGCCGACTTCCGTCGCGAGGCGGGCGCCGATAGCCGCAGGGCCTTGCTTGGAAAGCGGAAGCCCGTCCGCGTCGCTGATCTTCACAACACGCCATCCACGAACGACCATGCACCCTTCCAGAGCGCCCGCCCGAGCGGCACGTGTGGCGCCGGCCTCCCCGATCGCGCCCGCCAGGCCCATCTTCGGTTGGCCAACGCCATAGGAGGTGATGCTGCCCGCGACGCGCAGGCAGTCGAAAACAGTGCGATTGTGAGTCTCCAGGTCTGCGCCCGGCTTGTTGTAGTAGGTGTAGCCCACCGTCATGGCGGTCAGGTTGACGGGCTTCTTCTCCGCACCGCTGGCCGCGGGCGCTATAGTGACAGCAGCCAGCAGTGCGCCGACTGCTGCGAGTTTCGTAAGCCGCATGTCGTCCCCCGAAAATTTCCCTCGGCATCAGAGCAGTGAGTAAGCGTCGGCGCAATGGGACGCCAATGCGCTTGGGGCGGCCTCGAGCGGGCGCAAAACCTTGACAATTAGAGGGACGCATGCGCCCTTCCGCGCCTCCGAAATTCGCCCTTCAGCGACTGAAAACGACCGACCAATGCACGCCTATCGCACCCATACCTGCGGCCAGCTTCGCGCCGGCGACACCGGCGCCCAGGTTCGCCTGTCCGGCTGGATCCATCGCAAGCGCGATCACGGCGGACTGGTGTTCGTCGACCTGCGCGACCACTACGGCCTGACCCAGCTGGTGGTCGGCCCGACGACGCCGGGTTTCGACCTGATCGAGCGCATCCGCACCGAGAGCGTCATCCGTGTCGACGGCAAGGTCGTGGCGCGGTCGGCCGAGACCATCAACCCCAACCTGCCCACCGGCGAGGTCGAGATTCACGTCACCGGCGTCGAGGTCCTGTCCGAGGCGGCCGAACTGCCGTTGCCGGTGTTCGGCGAGCCCGACTACCCCGAGGAGCTGCGCCTCAAGCACCGCTATCTCGACCTCCGGCGCGAGACGCTGCACAGGAACATCGTCCTACGCAGCAAGGTCATCCACTCGATCCGCCACCGCATGGTCGGCCAGGGCTTCCTCGAGTACCAGACGCCGATCCTGACGGCTTCCTCGCCGGAAGGCGCGCGCGACTTCCTGGTGCCCTCGCGCCTGCATCCGTCGAAGTTCTATGCGCTGCCCCAGGCCCCGCAGCAGTTCAAACAGCTGCTGATGGTCTCCGGCTTCGACCGCTACTTCCAGATCGCGCCCTGTTTCCGCGACGAGGACCTGCGCGCCGACCGCTCGCTGGAGTTCTACCAGCTCGACGTCGAGATGAGCTTCGTCACGCAAGAGGATGTTTTTGCTGCGATTGAGCCGGTGATGCACGGCGTGTTCGAGGAGTTCGCCGACGGCAAGCCGGTGACCCCGTACCCGTTCCCGCGCATCGCCTACGCCGACTCCATCGCCTGGTACGGCTCCGACAAGCCCGACACCCGCAATCCGATCAAGATGGGTGACGTCTCCGACCACTTCCGCGGCGGCGGCTTTGGCCTGTTCGCCCGCATCCTGGAGGACGGCAGGAACGCGGTCTGGGCCGTGCCGGCGCCGGGCGGCGGTTCGCGCGCCTTCTGCGACCGGATGAACAGCTGGGCCCAGGGCGAGGGTCAGCCGGGGCTGGGCTATGTTTTCTGGAGCGAGGACCAGGGCGGCTGGGGCGGCCCGATCGCCAAGAACCTGGGCGCCGACCAGACCGAGGCGCTGATGAGCGGCCTTGGCCTGAAGGTCGGCGACGCCGCCTTCTTCGTCGCGGGCGATCCGAAGGTCTTCTACAAGTTCGCCGGCTCGGCCCGCACCCGCGTGGGGACGGAGCTGAAGCTGATCGACGAGAACCGCTTCGAATTCTGCTGGATCGTCGACTTCCCGATGTTCGAGTGGAGCGAGGAGGAGAAGAAGGTCGACTTCTCCCACAACCCTTTCTCGATGCCGCAGGGCGAGCTTGAAGCGCTGGAGACCCAGGATCCGCTGTCGATCCTGGCCTACCAGTACGACATCGTCTGCAATGGCTACGAGCTGTGCTCGGGCGCGATCCGCAACCACAAGCCGGAGATCATGCTCAAGGCGTTCGAGATCGCCGGCTATGGGCAGGACGTGGTCGAGGCGCAGTTCGGCGGCATGCTCAACGCCTTCCGCTATGGCGCCCCGCCGCACGGAGGCCTGGCGCCCGGCATCGACCGCATCGTCATGCTGCTGGCCGGCCAGACGGCCATCCGCGAGGTGATCGCCTTCCCGCTGAACCAGCAGGGGCAGGATCTGCTGATGAGCGCGCCGTCAGACGTCAGCGACAAGCAGTTGAAAGAACTCCACATCCGCCTGGCGCCGCCGATCAAGGGCTGATGCCTTGAGGGGCTCAGCCGCGGACGGCGATGACCTGGGTCGCGGACGCTCGTGGAGGCGGCGTCGGCTTGGCCGGCGGTGAGGGCGGCGACACCGGTGAAACCGGCGACACGCGGGAAGGCGGTGAGGGCGGGGTCGGTGAATGCGGCTCGCGGGTGATCACCATCCGGCGGCAGGCCTTAACCTTCAGCCCGGCCGGCAGACGGGTCTTGTCGTCGCCGCAGGCTTCGTCGAGCTGGTCCTGCCGCAGGCCGCGGGCGCCGCTGAGGTTGGCGCCGGTCAGGATCGCCCGGTCCAGCGAAGCGCCCCGGAAGTCCGCGCCCTCGAACGACGAACCGCTCAGCACCGCCCGGTCCAGCGACGCCCCCCGGAAGGAGGCCTTGTCGAACCTTGAGGTGCTCATCAGGGCGCCATCCAGCTCGGCGGAGGTGAAATTGGTCCGCACCCCGGTCACATGGATCATCTTGGCGCGGGGCATTTCGGCGCCGTCGAAACGCGCGGTGGTCAGATTGGCGAACATCAGGTTCGCGCTCGGCAGCTCGGCCCCGGTGAGGGTCGCACCGGTGAAGTTGGCCCGCATGAAGTTGGCGGCGGGGGCGTCCAGACCGTCCAGCCTGGCTCCGGTGAAGTCGGCTCCACCGAAGTCGCTGCCGGCGATGCTCGCGCCGCGCAGATCGGCGCCGGTCATGTGCACGCGCTGGAAGTTGGAGCCCATGAAGGTCGAACCGCGCAGATCGCTGCCGACGAACACCGCATCGGCGAAGGCCGCGCCGGTGAACCGGGCGCCGGTCAGCTTGCGGCCGGAAAGATCGCACTTGCCACAGCTGCCGCCGAACGAGACCAGGCGGGCGACATCCCGGTCGTCGACCATGGCCTGGGCCTGACCCACAAGGGCGAGGCTGGCCAGAACGAGGCTCGAGAAGGCGATGGCGAAACGGGTCATGGACCGTCGGGGCTTGCGGCTCGCGGGAGCCTGTTCGCGATCAGATGTGCCGCGAAGCGGGCGGAGACACCACTTAAATCGCGGTAATGCCTTGGTTTAGCGGCAGGCGGCGATGCGCAGACCGACCGGCAGGGTGGTCGCCTCGTCGCCGCAGGCGCCGTTGAGCTGGCCCTGGGTCAGGCCCACGGCCCGACGCATCTCCGCGCCGGAAAAGTTGGTCCCGCTGAGCGTCGCGCCGCGGAAATTGGCGCCCTCGAGATAGGTTCCGACGAAGGTCGCGTTGGTCAGGTTGGCTCTGGCGAAGCCGGCGCTGGAAAACACGCCGCCATAGGCGTTGACGTCGCGCAGATCGGCCCCGGCGAAGCTGGCGCGGTTCATGATGACCAGGCTGAGGTCGGCCTGCCTCAGGCGCGCGCCGGACAGGTTCAGGCCCCTCAGCTGCCGGTTCGACAGATCGGCCTGGAACAGGTTGCAGCGCGGGCAGCTGGCGCCGGCCCGCACCCGGGCGATCTGGCCGGCGTCCTGGGCGAGCACCGGCGAGGCGGCGAGGGCGGCCAGCAGGCCAAAGGCGGCGATGGGTCTCAGCACGGCGCGGAGTCTCCGTTTGGGTCGGATTCACCCTTAACGCTGCAAGCTTAAGACCAGTTGAACCCTAGCTCGCGCCGCAGGCGCCGCAGACCCCGCCGATCACCGACAGGTCGCCGCAGGCCGGGCAGACGCCGGCGGCGCGCTGCTGCAGTTCGTCGGACAGCTCCGCCTTGCGGCCGCCGAAGGGCAGGAAGACCAGGTTGTCCGGCGCCGAGCCCCGGGCGAATCCGCGCGAGATGAACTTGGAAGCCGGCTGCGGCTCGTCCTGGAAGGCGACGGTGTCGTCGGCCTTGCCCCGGCCCAGGCCATCGGCGTCCAGCGCCTCGCCCCCGGCGTTGGCCAGGTCGTGGCGGCCCAGGTAGCTGACCCCCAGCTCGCGGAACACATAGTCGAGGATCGAGGTGGCCGACTTGACCGAGTCGTTGCCCGTCACCGGCCCGGCCGGCTCGAAGCGGGTGAACACGAAGGCGTCGACGAACTCGTCCAGCGGCACACCGTATTGCAGGCCGATGGAGATGGAGATGGCGAAGTTGTTCATCAGGCTGCGGAAGGCGGCGCCTTCCTTGTGCATGTCGATGAAGATCTCGCCCAACTCGCCGTCGTCGTACTCGCCGGTGTGCAGATAGACCTTGTGGCCGCCCACGGCGGCCTTCTGGATATAGCCCTTGCGGCGGTCGGGCAGCTTGCGGCGGGCCCGGTCGACCTCCACCAGCCGCTCGATGATCCGTTCCTCGATAATGGTGTCGGGCCGGGGCGCTTTGGGCGCCTCGGGCTCGGGCAGTTGCAGCGCGAAGGCCGCCGACGCGGCGGCGCGGCGCAGGCGGATCGCGCTGACGCCGGCGGCCATGGACAGGTTCAGGGCGTTCAGCGCCTCGGCCGGCGTCGCCTCGAAGGGCAGGTCCAGCAGGGTCTCGCCGGCCGCGCCCGAGGCAGCCTCGACGGCGGCGACCATCGCCAGCCGACCGGCCAGGTTCGGTGCGGCGAATACGGCCCGCCCCGCGTCGTCGAGGGCCTCATGATCCTCCAGCGAGCCGTGGCCCAGGGCATGGTGTTCGGCGGCGGCGATCTGCGCGCGGCCGAACCCCGCGAACGACAGGGTGTCGAAGCCCGGGTCCTCCAGCGCCTCGGCGGGCGCGCCCAGCACGTCACAGACGAAGCCCGCGCCGATCACCGCCGGGGTGAAGGCCTGGGACAGGGTGCGCACCAGCGGCAGCTGGCCCTCGGCGGCGGCGATCTCGTGGTCGGTCAACCCCAGAGCCCGCAGCTCGGCATGGCCGACCCCCGGCGCTTCGGCCAGAGTTCCAGCGCCCAAGGCGTGCGCTCGTGCGCTGGTCAGGTCGGCACCCAGGGCCGTTAGTCCCTGCAGGGCGGCCTCCGACAGCACCGGCAGGATTTCGCCGTCATCGGTCTCGGCATGGACCACCACGCCGGCGCAGGGCGCTATGCCGAGGCTGACGCCGCCCAGCCGCAGGGCGATCTCGGCGTCCTCGAAGGGCGTCAGGACCAGCGCGGGCAGGCCCGGCGTATCGGCATCAAGGGCGCGGGCCGTGACCGCGGCGGCCGACCAGAGCGCGGCGGCGGCCTGGCGTCCATCTTCGTTGTTCCAGGCCAGGCCGGCGGCCATCAGCCGCTCGGCCACTCCTGCCAGGGTCAGGCGCGGCGCCTCGCCGTCCCTGGCGACGAATTTCAGCGCCAGGCCCGCGACCCGAACGGCGGCGGTCAGGTCGTCGTCGGAGAGCCCAAAGGTATTCACGGCGGCCTGGGGGCCGGCCGAGCCGGCGCGGAGCGCTTCGGCGGCGACGGCGTCCCGCGCCAGGGTCAGCCGACCGGTCCGCCAGGCCAGGGTGGCGGCGCGCTCGATGTGCGGGCCTTCCGCGGCGACCGCCAGCAGGCCGTTGGGAGCAGGGATCTCGACCGCCGCGAGGCCGGCGTCCTCTCCGGCGAAGCCCAGGGCGATGGCGTCGGCCACGGCCGTGTCGTTCGCACCGGCGAGGCGGGCGCGGTGGGCGGCCCGGGCGAGGGCGGGATTGCCGGCCGGGTCGGCGCAGGCGTCGGGATCCCCCTCGCAGCGTCTGACGGCGTCGGACACCTCGTTCAATCGCTGGGCCAGCGTCGCCGCCGACTGCTCGGCCAGGGTCCGGCCCAGGCACTCCGACGCCAGGCGATCGGCGGCGAGGCGGAAGGCCGGGTCGGCGATGTCGAGGATCGGGCCGCTGGCGAAGGTTCCGCGAGCGTCGCCGAATGCGATCACGCCGCCGAGGATCGCCGCCGTCAGCTCGGCCTCGAAGGCCACGGCGTCTGGCCGCCGATCAATGACCTTCAGCTCCAGCGCCCGGGTCATCAGCCGGGCGGCGAACCGGCCCGGTCCGCCGGCCAGCAGGGCGGCATTGTCACGCCGGGCATGGGGCGAGGGAGCGGCCACGGAGTCGGCCCAGTCGAGCCATGCCTCGACCCGGGCGCCGGTCCAGCCGCGGGGCGCCAGCACGCCGGTAAGGGCGTCAGCGGTCTCCACCGTGCGCAACTCGACTTCCGGCGGAGCGGCCCTGGCCAACCGCTTGGCGAAACGCATCGACACGACTCTCCACAGCACCCAGGGCGGAGGCTAAAGAGCGAGCCGGTCGCGGGCAATAGATATGGCGTGCGACAGGTCGCCCTTCCACAAGATGTTGCGTTGCGCGTGGTTCGACGCGCGCTGGACGGAGGCGGCGACCATGGCTATTGTCCGCGCGACCTAAAGGCCTTGTCTGAAGCGGATTTGCGCGTGCTCAAAGCGATCTTCACCTGGTGGAACGGCGCCACGATCGGCCAGAAGTTCCACATCGGCCGCCGCGGCGTGTTCGTCGGCCAGGACGAGCTCGGCAACCGCTACTACGAGGCCAAGGACAACAGGGACAGCTACGACGAGCGCAAGCGGCGCTGGGTCATCTACAACGGCTATGCCGAGGCCTCGAAGGTCACGCCCGACTGGCACGGCTGGCTGCGCTACACCTTCGACGAGCCGCCGACCACCGATCCGCTGCCGCGCCGCGCGTGGGAGAAGGACCATCGTCCGAACCTGACCGGCACCGTCCACGCCTGGCGGCCCAAGGGCGCCATCAGCCAGGGCGGCGAGCGCGACCGGGCCACCGGCGACTACCAGCCCTGGTCGCCCGAGTAGCGCGCCGGTGCGACTGAAACTCTCCCTTCTGGCGGCGCTGGCTCTCGCGGGCGCGGCCGGCCTGGTTCAGGCGCAGCAGACGCCGCCGCTTGCGCCGAATGGTCCGCCGCCTTCCGACGCCCCGTCGGCGGGCGAGCCCGAGGAGCCCCCGCCCGGCCCCTCCGCTCCGGTTCCGCCGCCCTCCCAGCCGGCCCCGACAGCCGCCGAGAAGCCCGCCACCAGCGATTCCAGGACCAAGCCGCTGGCCGCCGAGAAACCCGCCGAGCCGACTCGCCGCGGCCGTTCCGGCGCGGCGATCATCCAGGCCATCGACAAGGTGACCGCCGAGACCCTGCGGTTCGAGGCGCCGATCGGCCAGCCGATCCGCTACAAGACCCTGGTGTTCACCGTGCGGGCTTGCGAGACCACCGCCGCGGACGAGGATTCGCCGGACTCGATGGCCTACATGACCATCGAATCCCAGCCCAGGTCCCTGACCGGCCGCGCGCCGCCGGCCCCCAAGTCGGTGTTTCGCGGCTGGATGTTCGCCTCGTCGCCGGGCCTCAACCCGCTGCAGCATCCGGTCTACGACGCCTGGCTGATCGCCTGCAGGGCGCCCTGACCTGACTCCTCGAAACGGTTGAAGTCGGCGGGGGCGTCCAGCGCCTCGGCCAGCCGTCGGCGATAGGCCGCGCGGGAAATCTCGACCGCGCCGAACTGCGCCAGGTGCGTGGTCATGAACTGGGCGTCCAGCAGCCGATAGCCGCCGACAATCAGCCGGGCGACCAGGTGGACCAGCGCCACCTTGCTGGCGTCGCGGACGGTGCTGAACATGCTTTCGCCGAAGAAGGCCCCGCCCAGGGAGACGCCGTAGAGGCCGCCGACCAGTTCGCCCTCAAGCCGGCATTCGACGCTGTGGGCCCGGCCCGAGCGGTGCAGTCGCTCATAGAGATGCTGGATCGGCTGGTTGATCCAGGTTTCCGGCCGGCCCGGCCGCGCCGCGGCGCAGGCCTCGACCACCCCGGCGAAGTCGGTGTCGACGCTGACCTTGAAACGCCCCGACCGGACCGTGCGGGCCAGCCGGGCTGAGACATGGAAGCGCTCGAGGGGGAACACGCCGCGCCGCTGCGGATCGATCAGGAATACCCGGTCGTCGTCCCGGGCGTCCGCCATCGGGAAGACGCCCCGTCGGTAGCAGTCGACCAGGTCCTCGATGTCGAACGCGTCGTGCGGCATGGGGGTTTGATAGCGCACCGGCCGGGGACATGCACTTCAGTGCGTGTCCCCCGCAGCTTCAGGGGACAGGTACTGAAGTACATGTCCCCCTCCTGGCCAGGCTAGCCCTGGGCTTTGATCCACTGCTCGAGCCAGTGGATGTTGTAGTCGCCGTTGCGGATGTCTTCCTGCTGCAGCAGGTCCTGGAACAGCGGGATGGTCGTCTCCACGCCGCTGACCACCATTTCGCCCAGGCAACGCTGGGTGCGGGCGATGCATTCGGCGCGGTCGCGACCGTGGACGATCAGCTTGCCGATCAGGCTGTCGTAGTAGGGCGGGATCGAATAGCCGGCGTAGAGGGCGCTATCGAGCCGCACGCCCAGGCCGCCGGGGGCGTGGAAGTCGACGATCTTGCCCGGCGACGGCGCGAAGGTGCGGGCGTTCTCGGCGTTGATGCGGCATTCGATGGCATGGCCCTCGAACACCACGTCTTCCTGGGTGAATGACAGCGGCAGGCCGGCTGCGATGCGGATCTGCTCACGCACCAGATCGATGCCGGTAATCGCCTCGGTGACCGGGTGCTCGACCTGCAGGCGGGTGTTCATCTCGATGAAGAAGAACTCGCCCTTCTCCCACAGGAATTCGATGGTGCCGACGCCGAGGTAGCCGATGGCGCGGATCGCATCGACCACCACCTTGCCGATGGCCGTGCGTTCGGCGGCGCTGAGGGCCGGGGAGGGGGCCTCTTCCATGACCTTCTGGTGGCGGCGTTGCAGGGAGCAGTCTCGCTCGCCCAGGTGCACCACGTTGCCGAAGCTGTCGGCGATCACCTGCAGCTCGATGTGGCGCGGGGTCTGGAGGTAGCGCTACATATAGACCGCGACGTCGCCAAAGGCCGCGCGGGCCTCGCTCTGGGACGACGCGACGGCTTCGGAGAGGTCCTCGCGGGA
>JACRBD010000258.1 GCA_016234625.1 Caulobacterales bacterium
AGCTCCCGCACACCCCGCCCGCGCAGGTCGGCGCGGGGCAGGTCGGCGACAAACCCGCCGGCCAGCCGGAAGGGAAAGGCCCCCCGCGCCGAGCGGCCGACGATCAGCACCTGGGGGAGGATGCCGTGGAAATCCATCGGATCGATGTCGGCCCGGCGCGGCGCGGCCTCGCCGACGCGATGGGCGCGCCAATACTCCGTCAATCGTTCCGTGTTGGGATGGACCATGGTCTGGACCCCCGCCCGCACGGCCCTCTGCGGCCGCACGGGGGTTGCAGGGAAGGTCCGGGCCAGGTCCGCAACGTCCCGCAACGGGACAGAAAGGCCCGCCCCGGCGCGCTTCTTGCATGCGGGCGCGTAGGAAACTGGAGGGGATTCGTCCCATGCTGCCTCGGAATCTGTTGTACGCGCTGTTCGGCGGCGTCCTGCTCTGGCTGGCCTCGTCGGCGATCCCGGGCGACTTCGCCGCGGCGCAGTGCTGCGCCCCGCCGCCGCCGTGCAACTGCACCCCACCGACGCCCCCGCCCTGCTGCACCCCGCCCGCCCCGCCGCCCCGGCCGCCCAGCCCGCCGAGCTGCTGCACGTCGGGCGGCCGGACCAACATCATCGTCAACTCCAACGCCGTGGCCGTTTCGGTCAGCGGCGCGGGGGCCGGCGCCGGCGCGGTCGCCTATGGCGGCGGCGGCGGCGGGGGCTACTATTCGCCGCCGGTCGCCACCGGCGTGATCCAGGGCCTGGACGTCCAGGGCCTGCGCAAGACGCGTCAGGTGGCCTACGAGGCCAGCCGCACCCGCACCCGCCGCGTGGTCATCCAGGCCTTCTGCCTCGACGACCGCGACATCCCGCACCCCGCCAGCCAGGTGTTCCCCGAGCGCGACGTCGAGGACCTCTACGACGGCGAACTCTACCGCTGCATCGCCGGCACGCGGATGCAGATCACCATCGCCGAATATGTCGAGCAGATCTCCTTCGCCGGCGGCCAGACGATGATCTGCGCCAAGGGCGAAGCCCTGTACCGGGTGCGTGGCAATGGGCCCGACGGAGGCTCGGTGGCCTGTCGCCCGCAGAAACCGGCCCGCGACTGCAACGAGCGCAGCCTGCTCCGCCGCTTCGGCGCCGGCATCAAGGTGCTGACCATCGTCACCATCGAGAAGTACCAGGCCTATCGCGAAGAGACCTACACCGAGAGCTCCTCGGCCAGCTACAGCATGAGCCTCGACGGCGGGGTCGGCGGCACGGTCTACTAGCGGCTCCGCTCCCTGAACCGGGCAAGCCGCATGACCGCCATCCTGGCCATCCACGCCCACCCCGACGACATCGAGACCCTCGGCGCCGGTACGCTGGCGCTGTTGGCCGAGTCCGGGCACGCCGTGACCCTGGTCACCCTGACGGCCGGGGAGGGCGGGGCCACCGACACCACGCCCGACGAGACCGCCCGTATCCGCAAGGCCGAGGCGGCGTCGGCCGCCGCGATCATCGGGGCGTGTTACCGCTGTGGCGACCTGCCGGACCTGGGGGTATTCAGCGACGACGCCTCGCGCCGCCGGGTCACCGAGCTGATCCGTTGGGCCCGGCCGGACATCGTGATCACCAGCTCGCCGGCCGACTATCATCCCGACCATGAGGCGACCAGCCAACTGGTCCGCGACGCCTGTTTCGCGTCGTCCGTGCCCAACTACCGCACTGGCGAGGCGACGGCGCTGGAGGCCATCCCGCACCTCTATTTCATGGATCCCATCGGCGGCCGGGACCGCGAGGGCGTCCCCGTGGCTCCCGATTTCGGCGTCGATATCGAGGCGGCGTTCGCGACCAAACACGCCATGCTGGCGGCGCACGAGAGCCAGGTCCGCTGGGTCGCGCGCCAGCACGGGGTACCCGATCAGGTCGCCTCGCTCGAAAAATGGGCCAGGCGGCGCGGGCGGGACTTCGGCGTCGCCATGGCGGAGGGCTTCCGGCAATACCGGCACCATCCCTATCCGGCGTCGCCCCTGCTGCAGCAGCTGCTCGGTCAGGCCCTGCTGACGCCCCTGGCGGCGTCGTAGCGGGCCCACATCGGGGCGCAGTCGATCATGGTCCCCTCGGCCATGGACTGGTCGATGGCCATCACGGTCAGGCCGGCCTCCATCGAGTCCCAGGGGGTCACGGGAAACGGCGCGCCGGTCTCCAGCGTGGCCATCAGGTCCCGCGCCATCGCCTGGTCGGCGCCGTTGTGGCTATCGGCGGTGCGGCCGCCGTAGTCGATCCGCTCGGGCTTGGTGCGGTCCATGACCCGGCGGACCATCAGCTGGTTGCGGACCAGGTCGGCGATCAGGGTCCCTTCCGTCCCGGCGATGTACCAGCGCCGCTCGGCCAGCGAGACCTGGCTGTTGGCGTGGAATGTCAGCCGCACCTGGCTCTCGTATTCGACCATCGCGGTCTGGTGGTCGGTGACGTCCATGTCCGACTGGAAGCTGTCGTTGGCGCCTGACCAGCCCGCGTCGCGCAGGGCGAACGCCGCTTCGCCCGTGCTGTAGACCCGGGGCGCTTCGGCCCGGTCCGGGGTGAAGATGCGTCGCCCGCCGAAACTGGCCACCTTCGCCGGTCGGGCGCCGGCGATGCGGCCGAAGATATCGAAGTCGTGGCAGACCTTGTCGAGCAGGTAGGAGCCGCCCCATTCCCGTCGCCGCCGCCAGTTGCGGGCCAGGTAGCCGCCGTGCTCGGGCGGCAGGTGCTCGGTGGCGTCGATGGAGATGATCTCACCCAGCTGGCCGGAGTCGACCCGCGCGATGACCTCCCGCACGATCGACATCGAGCGCATCACCAGGCCGATGTAGAGCGGCGGCGCGCTGGCGCTCGTCAGCCTGCGGGCCAGGGCCTCGGTCTCCGCCTCGGTGCGAACGATGGGCTTCTCGGCGAACACCGGCCAGCCGGCGTCCAGGGCCTGGTTCAGATGCTCCAGGTGCAGGTGATTGGGCGAACCGATCATCACCAGGTCATATGGCCCGCGCGCCAGCAGGTCGGCGACGCTGTCCCGCGCCGGTCCCATGTCGATGCCGGCCTCGGCGAGGATCGGCGCGCCGACAGGGGCGGGGTCCACATGGCCGTCAACCCGCAGGCTCCAGCCGACCTCCTTCATCGCCCCCAGGACGTGGGCGATCCGTTGTCCCAAGCCTATGACGGCGATGCTGTACGTCTTCATGGCGCCTCCGGGGTCAGTCTAGCCGTCCGGCAGCGCCCTGGCCCGCTCGAGGCAGCCGGTGATCACCGGGCGGTACATATCGACCACCTTGCGGCGCGCCATCGGCTCCCCGCGCAGCGGATCGATCCTCGCGGCCATGTCGGTCTTGGTCGTCTCGATCAGTTGCTTGACGGCTTCATCTCCAAGGCTTTCGGCCAGGGTCGAGACACGGGTGCGGAAGCGGGGCTCCAGCGCGGCCAGGCTGGCCAGCAGGTCCTTGTCCGCCTGGGTCGGCTGGTCCGCGGGCGAGGCGACGTAGCCACCATAGATGCCCATGCCGGCGGCGCACTGGAACAGGGCGCCCAGCTCTTCCGTCGGGGTCTCGGCGGCCTGGGCCGGCAAGGCGAGGGCCAAGGCGGCGGCCAGGCCGAGCGCGGCGGCCCTGAAGCGGCTCATGATCATTTCCCCTCCGGTTTGACGATCAGACGCCAGGTCCTGTCGGCGCCGAGGTACATCTTCGCGGCGGCCTGGACGTCAGCGGCGGTGACCCGCTGATAGCCGGTGATCACCGATCGCGTGGCGGCCAGCTGACGGGGATCGATCTGGGCGCCACCCAGTTGATCCAGCCAGTATTCGTTGGTCTCGCGGGCCTTGCCGATGCGCTCCAGACGGGGTTTGAGGGCCCGGTCCAGCTCATCGCCGGTCGGCGGGGCGGCCTGCAGGTCGGCGGCGATCTTCAGGGTGTCGCGGAAGAAGCCGTCGACCAGCGCCGGCGGAATCTCCACCCGCGCCGAGACG
Source organism: Caulobacterales bacterium (assembly GCA_016234625.1). GTDB lineage: Bacteria > Pseudomonadota > Alphaproteobacteria > Caulobacterales > Caulobacteraceae > Caulobacter. The sequence goes on from JACRBD010000258.1 coordinate 3,955, forward strand.
TATCCCCAGCCGGTCCAGACATCGCTGGAATTCCAGCCCACGCTGGGGGAGTAGGTGGCGCCCTGGGCCTCGCGCAGCTCGTCGATCAGCCGCAGCTCCATGATGTCGGCCATCACCGCGGTGTTCCGGGCCCGTTGCACGTCGCTGTAGAAGTCGTCGATCGGCCAGGCGAGGAAGGCGATGGCCTGGTCCTCGCGGCCCTTGTGGGTCAGCACCACCGGCTGGGCCGAGGCGGCCGGGAAGCCGGTCTTGCCGCTGGGGGGCGCGGCGAAATCCGGCCGCGGCGGCAGGGCCCCAAAGGTCGCGGCGACGGCCTCGATGGCCTTCTCGACGGTGATGTCGCCGACGATGACCACTTCCACCGGGCCGTTGGCGAGCGGCGCGCCGAAGGTCTGCTGCAGGCCGGCGATCGAACCGGCGGCGATGTCGGCCTTGGTCGGCCAGGTCCAGCGACGGTCGCCGCCGTGCAGCAGTCCGGCCAGGTCGCGGTTGAACACGCCGCTGTCGGTGGCCTCGTACTGGTCGCTGAGCGTCGCGGCATAGGTCCGCATACGGGTCAGGGCCTCGGGCCTCCAGCCGGGTTCGGTGGCGTAGGCCGCCAGCACCTGCAGCTGGGTGGCGAGATCGTCGGGGCGGGTGGCGCCCGACAGAGCGAAGGCGTCGTCCTCGACGCCGAAGCGGACGCCGTAGACCTTGGACACCAGCACCCGCTCCATGTCCTCGGAGCTGATCTTCGCCAGGCCGCCCTCGATGACCGAGGACCCGGCCCAGGACGGTGACTGCACGTCCGCCGGCATGACCGAGAGGCCGCCGCCGATGCGCACCTTCACCAGCACCTGGTCGTCGCGGAACCTGGTCGGCTTGACGGTCAGGCGCACGCCGTTCTCGAAGCGAACGAACACCGTGTCCAGATCGACGATATCCTTCTGCTCGGCGACCTTGCCGGGCGTCCCGAAGGTCTCATAGGGCCAGACCACCTGGCGGGGGCCTTCCGGTGCGGCCACGGCCATCTGGCTGGCGCCGGTCCAGGCTTCAGTCACAGCCAGTTCGTTGCCATCGATGGGGGTGGGGCTGGCGACGAACACCAGCGGACCGGAGCCGGCGAAGGCAGCCTTGATCGAGGCCGACACCAACTCGGCCTTGAGGTCCTTCACCGCGGCCTCGAACAGGGCGAGATCCTGGGCCGGGCTGGTGATGACTTCCTCGTCGCCGACCGCACCGATCATCTCGTTGGCCAACTGCGGCGTCCGGCGGGTAGCGGCGGCCGCGGCGCGGGACTTCAGCCACTGGCGATAGTCCTCGATCTCGCGGTCCAGCTCGTCCTGGCGCACGCCGTACCGCACCAGGCGGCGCTGTTCGTGCTCGGCGGCCTCCAGGGCCGGCTTCCAGGCCCCCGGACGGGCGGTCACGGCGATGGTGGTGACCTTGGCGGCGTCCACCTGGTTGCCGGCGAAGCCCCCGGCGGAGATGAACGGCGGCTCGGCCCCGCGGGCGATCGCTTCCAGCCGGCGGTTGAGCACGGCGAAACCCAGCTGCTCGATCCAGTCCTGACGGCGCTTGGCGCTGCTGTCGGGGCGCAGGTCGGGGGCCGAGACCCAGCCGATCTGCAGGGTCGTCGACGAGCCAGGCTCGACGGCGATCTGGGTCTCCAGGCCGCGCTTCTTCACCACGCCCAGGTCCGGATCGGCGCCGGCCGGCGCGCTGTTGGTCCAGCTGCCGAAGGTCGCCTTGATCCTGGCTTCCATGGCGTCGACATCGAAGTCGCCCACGGCCACCAGCACAGTCCGCTCGGGGCGATAGAAGCGCTGATAGAAGTCGACCAGCTGTTCGCGGGGCGCGGTCTGCAGCACCTGCACCTTGCCGATCGGATAGCGCTGCGGCGGCCGCTGGCCGCGCAGGATGAACTCCAGCCTGGCCTTGAACACCCGCCAACCCGGGCTGTCGCTGGTGCGTTCCTCCGACAGCACCACGCCGCGCTCGCGGTCGACCGCGTCGCCGGCGATCAGCAGTTCGCCGGCCGTCTCGCGCATGACCTTCAGCGACAGGTCGACAGTCTCGTCGTCGGTCTGGGGCAGGTCGAGCTTGTAGGTCGTCTCCTCGAAATTGGTCGAGGCGTTGGTGTCGGCGCCGAAGGCCAGGCCCCGCCGCTCAAGCATCTTGACCATCTCGCCCTCGGCGATGCCCTTCGATCCGTTGAAGGCCATGTGCTCGAGGAAGTGGGCCAGGCCCTGCTGGGCGTCGGTCTCCATCAGCGAGCCGGCGTCTATGCGCATCCGCAGAGAGGCTTGGCCCGGCGGGGTGGCGCTGTGGATGATGGCATAGCGCATGCCGTTGGGCAGTGCGCCGAAGCGCACGTCAGGGTCGGCCGGAACGTCGCTGACCGCCTGGGGCCACTGCCCGGGCGCCAGCTTGACCGCCTGCGGGCCCTCCGGCGCTGGCGCGGCGGCGGCGGTGGTCTCGGCGCGCGGCTTGCCGACGTGGAACCTGGGCAGCTTGTCGCCAAAGCCGGCGCAACCGGCGAGGGACAGGGCCGTCACGGCGACCAGGGCCGGGCGGACGTAGGGGTGCATGCTGTGATGAGCTCGAAAGGGCGGGAAAGGTTGGCCGCACATTCGCCGGGGGTTGCGGCGAAGGCAAGGCGGGTTCGCGGCAGGGTGGGGAGTAGGGAGTAGGGGATAGGGAGTAGGGAGTAGCCAAGGCGGAGTCGCGGCGCCGGCGGCGCGCGCAGGTCGAACTACTCCCTACTCCCTACTCCCTAACCCCTACTCCCTAAAACAACCCCGCCCATCCCGTCCCCGCCAGCGCAGCATCCACCAGCGCCCGGTCGGCCCCGCCCAGCGCCCCGTATTCCTCCCGCAGCCAGCCCAGGCACTTGGCCTGGTAGGCGAAGGGCTGCTGGCTCCAGGGGTGGCCGTCGATCTCGGTCTCCACGCTCTCGGCCCCGGCCATCACCGCCTTGGCGTTGGCCGCCAGCAAGGGGGCGTAGACGCGGCCGGTCTCGGCCAGAATGGCCTTCAGCGTGTCGGGCAGGTTCGCCGGATCGAACCAGTCGCTCTCGACGGGTTCCAGGCCACACAGGTCCTCGACCAGCTGGACCCAGGCCATCACCCGGGGCGCGCGCCGGGCGGCCAGGGTGGTCGGCGTCGGGTCGAAGGCGGCCAGCTGGGTCAGCTGTCCAAAGACGCCGAAATCGCCGGCGCCGGGCCGGCCGCCGAGCAGGAAGCCGTGCCGTTTCAGGTGGTTTTCGAACAGATCGAGGAGGCGAACGTAGCTGGCCTCGATCACCGGCCCGGTCGTCGCGTTCGATCCGACATAGCGCAGGCGGCTGATCTGGCGTTCCGAGAAGGCCTTGCCCATCGCCGCCAGCATGTCGTCGTCGAGGGTCCCGCGCCAGGACGGCAGGACGCCGGAGGCCTGGTCGATATCGGCCTTGTAGACCCAGCGATAGTGGAACATGGCCTTGGTCAGCCACTCGTCGCCATAGTCCTCGAGCAGGGAGTCGAGGAAGGCGAGGGCGGGACTGGCCGGGCGCAAGGAACGGCCGACGTAGTCGCGCTCGAAGCGGCGGATGAGGGGGGTCGAGTCGGTGACGGCCGTCAGGGCGCCGTCGTCGCCCGGCAGGTAGAAGGTCGGCAACAACCGCACCTTCGGCGCCGGATAGTCGGCCGGCTCGCGGCCCGGCCAGAACAGCCGGTAAGGAATGCGCCGATACCGCAGCACGGCCAGCATCTTGCGGCTGTAGGGCGACCCCGGCGCGCCGCTCAGGGAAATGGTGTCCATGCGAATTCTCCCCACGGCTGCGGCCGGTCTCGAATAAGTTGGCATACATAATGCCAATATATTCGGCGACCGCAATTGGGGACGCACACTCTTTGCGCGGCAGGGCAGGATGGCGGCGACGCCAGCGGCGCAAAGAGTGTGTGTCCCCAATTGCTTGCTCCGAAATCGACTGATAGCGTCCCCCCATCGGGGTGAAACGGTCTCCCGGTCAGGCGCCAGCCCAAGCACCGTCGACGCTTTCCCTATGGAGGCTCGACATGGGCGCTGCCCAATCATCCCAGTCCCGACCCAGCCGCTGGATCACGCGCGAGAAGCCGAAGATCGACCGGATCGCCTGCCCCTGGCTGGTGTCGCGGTTCGTCGACCCGGCGGCCGAGTTCATCTTCGTCCCCGCCGACCGGGTTTTGGCCGAGGCCGAGCGGCTGGACGCCACCCCGTTCGACATACCCGGCGTCCCCTTCAGCCACGACGGCGAGTTGTGCAGCTTCGACGCCTTCATCACCCACTACGGTCTGAAGGACCCGGCGCTGGACCGCCTGGCCCTCATTGTCAGGGGCGCCGACACCGGTCGACCCGACTTCGCGCCCGAATGCGCCGGGCTGCTGGCGGTGTCGCTGGGCATCTCCGCCTCCGCCCGGACCGACGCCGAGGCGCTGACGCTCGGCTTTCCGGTCTATGACGCTCTCTACGCCTGGGCCCGCGACGCCGGTGGCGAGACACACGGGTGGCCGCCCAGGCCATGACGCCGTCCCTGCGTGAGCTGACCCTGACATCGCTGAAGATCGGCTGCCTTGGCTTCGGCGGGCCGGCCGGCCAGATCAGCCTGATGCACAGGATCTTCGTTGACGAGAAGACGTGGATCGACGAACCGCGCTACCTCCACGCCCTCAGCTTCTGCACCCTGTTGCCGGGGCCGGAGGCGCAGCAGCTGGCCACCTATGTCGGCTGGCTGCTGCGGGGGACGGTGGGTGGCCTGATCGCCGGTGTCCTGTTCGTCCTGCCAGGGGCGGCGGTGGTCTTCGCCCTGGCCTGGCTCTACGCCGCCCATGGCGATGTGGCGCCGGTGGCGGCGGCCTTCGGCGGGGTCAAGGCGGCGGTCATGGCGCTGGTGTTCGAGGCGCTGTTGCGGGTCGGCAAGCGGGCCATCAAGGGCCGGGCGGAGGCGGCCATCGCCGTCGCCGCCTTCCTCGCCCTGGCCCTGTTTGCCCTGCCGTTCCCGCTGGTGGTGCTGGTCGCGGCGCTGATCGGCGCGGCGCGAGGGGCGCCCGACGCCGCGGCGGACGCCCTGCCGGCGCCGACGGGACCGGGGCCGGGCAGGCGGCGGACCCTGGCCACAGCGGGGCTCTGGCTGATCCTCTGGCTCGCGCCGTTGGCGCTCAGCGCCCGGCTGCTGGGCGTCGGCCACTGGCTGACCAAGGTGGGGACGGTGTTCGCCACCCTAGCGGCGACCAGCTTCGGCGGGGCCTACGCCCTGCTGGCCTGGCTGCAGCAGCAGGCCGTCGACGCCCAGGGCTGGCTGACCACGGCCCAGATGGTCGACGGCCTTGGCCTGGCCGAGACGACGCCGGGGCCGCTGGTGCTGGTCAACACCTTCGTCGGCTTCATGGCCGGCTGGAACGCCACCGGCGGCGCGGCCGGCTGGGCCGCGCTCGGGTTTCTGATGGCCCTGTGGCAGACCTTCGTCCCGTCGTTCCTGTTCATCTTTGCCGGCGCGCCGTGGTCGGAAACCCTGCGCCGAAGCCGCCTGGCGCGTGGAGCGCTCGGCGCGGTGATGGCCGCTGTGCTCGGCGTCATCGCCAGCCTGGCCCTGTGGTTCGCCGTCCATGTGCTGTTCGCGGGCAGCACGGCTATTCGCTGGCCCTGGGGCGGGAGCGTGTGGCTGCCTGACCCGACCAGCTTCGACGGAATCACCGGCGGCCTGGCGCTCGCGGCGGGTGTGGCCCTGGTGCGGTTCAGGGTCAATGTGGTGGTGGTGATCCTGGCCTGCGCGATGGCGGGGCTGGCGCGGTGGTGGTTGGGTTAACTTTTCACGCCACGGCGATCCTCCCCGGAGCGTAGCGAGGGGGAGGGGGATCGTCCGGAGGACGGTGGAGGGGCCAGCGTCGGTGAGAGCGACCCCATCATGAATTCCGGTCATTCCGGCGGCCCCGGCGCTGCCCCTCCACCACGCTCCGCGTGGTCCCCCTCCCCACTACGTGGAGAGGATCGGTGCAAGGCGCCCCTACGATCCCGGACGGGTCACGTAGAAGCTGGCGTTGTTGCCCACGGCGGTGGCGCTGCTGTTGGCCACGCGGCCGGAGCCGATAGTGGTCGTGGCGGTGGCCCCGACGTCGGCGCTGTTGGTCTGGCGGCTGTCGATGGTCATCTGGCCGAAGCAGGTGGCGCAGGCGTAGCCGGTGACGTCGTTGCCGACCGCCGTGGCCCGGGCGTAGCCATCATAGCCGTCCACGCCCGCGAACGTGGCGATGGCCTCGACCCCGCCGCCGGTGTTGAGCTGGACGTTCTCCAGGACCACCGCCTCGCCGGAATTGCCGGCCAGGACGGAATTGCCGACCCCGTAGGCCGTCGCCGCGCCCTCGCCATACTGATAGGCGGCGCTTTCGGCCTGGGCCCTGACGTAGGACTGGTTGAACTGGGTCGAGGTCAGGTCGAGCAGGACCCCCTCATTGGTCGTGGCCGCCACGTTGCCGCTGGCCGAAGCGCTGGTGCTGGCGGTCTGGACGTTGCCATAGGCGGTGAACTGGCTGGCCTGGGTCAGCGCCGCGGCATTGCTCTGGAAGACGATCGCCCGGGCGGCGGAGCTGTCGGTTCCCACCAGGCTCATGGTATTACCCGCCGCCGTGCCGGAGACGTCGGCCGTGCCGCTGACATAGCCGATCACCGCCCCGCCATCGGCCAGGACCCAGGCGGCGCTGGTCTGGTTGACCAGCACCCCGGCCGAGCCGTTGGTCAGGCCCAGGGAGACACTGTTGACCGCCGCGGTGGTGGCCATGCCGACATCGCCGGCCTCGGCGGCGTCGGCCTCCAGCATGCCGGTGGCGGTCACTTCCGGGGCGGCGGTGGCGATCTGGGTGTAGACGCCGGCCATCGTGCCCTGCGTCGTGCCGGCCTCGACATTGTTGCCGATCGCGGTGGTGTTGATCTGCGAGCTCTCGCCCATCTCGCCGGTGACATTGACGGTGGTCGACGAGATGGTCGATCCGGCCATGGTCTGGTTGGAGGTGATGTTGAGATCGGCGCCCTCGGTCGAGCCGACCAGGTTGTTGCCGGTTGAGGTCGTTTCCGCGCCCACGCCTTCGGTCACCGAGACCACGTCGAGGGTCTGGGTGGAGAAGACGTCGCCCAGCTGGATCTGGTTGTTGATGACCTCGCTGGGCGGGGTCTGGGCCTGGCTAGTACCGGCCGCGCAGAGGAGCGCGATCACCGGCGCCGCGGCCATCGTTCCAGCGATCAGGCTCCGCACGCGTCGTGGCATTGTTGGTTCCCAGGTTGTTGTACGCCGGCGTGAATCCGCCGGTGGGTCCGGTCGTGCCCCCGCCGAGCGGATCCACGCTCATGCAGGATTGCGGGCCCGGCATGCCGTAGAGGTTGGCGGACATCTCGACGACGGCGCGCTCGATCAGCGAGCGGACCGCCAGCTGGACCGGTTCCAGGGCGCCGGTGCCGGCGGAAACGTCGAACACATTGCCATTGAGGAAGTCGAACAGGCCCAGGCCCACTTCGCGGCCGACGATCTGCTTCTGGTAGGAGATGACGTCCACCACCTCCAGCGTGCGGGTGTTCACCAGCCGGATGTCCATGGCGATGTTCATCACGAACACCCGCGCGCGGAAGCGGCCCTTGGCGCCGTCAGCGTCGCGGTCGCCGGCCAGGGCGTCGGCGCCGGAAGAGCGGATGTTGTAGTTCAGCTCGGTGATGCCGCCGGTGATGTAGAAGTCCGACCCGGCCACCTGACCCGAGAAGATCCGGCGCGGGTCCACCGGCCCGTCGACTCCGGGGGTCGGGCCGTCGGTGATCAGCTTGTTGTTGGCGTACTTCAATTCGAGCTCGGACACCGAGGTGTCGAACCGCTCGACCAGGGGCACGCCGGCCTTGGCGAAGGCGGTCATGGCCATCAGCGAGGCGCCCTGGGTGATCTTGCGCCCCGAGCCGTCGGCCTCTTCCTTGCCGGTCAGGTCGCTGATGCGGCCGACCGAGATGCGCGGCGCGCGCAGGTTATATTGCCGGGCGTACTGGGCGATGCAGACCAGGGCGTCGGTGTAGGGGGTCGGGTTGGCCGTCACCGGCGCCGTGCCGATGGGCGTGGCGTAAAGCCCGCTCGGCCCGGCCACCGGGGTGGCGCAGGCCGTCAGGGCGAGCGAGGTGGCGGAGAGCAGCGCGCCGATGCGCGCTCCGGCGGTTGCCATCAGTTGCCCCCGTTCGTGGTCGTTCCGGCGGTGACGTCGCCGGTGTTGGTCTGCACCGAGGTGACGATGACCGTGTTCCAGCTGCCCTGGGTGACCACCACCAGATTGTTGCCGATGGCCGTGGCGTTGCCCCCCGAACCGACGCCGGAGCCGGATGCGAACACCCCGCCGCTGATCGCGGAGAAATTGCTTTGGGTCTCGCCGCTCTGAATCAGGCCGTCGACGATCAGCCGGTTGTTCGAGGACTCGCGCGTGCCGTACTCGACGCCGCGGTTCTCCTGGCCGGAGGCGCGGCCGTAGCCGGCATTGTAAGAGGCGGAGTTGGTGCTCATCTGCTGGGCCTGGGCGGCCGGGCCGAGCGCCAGGCCGGCCAGCAGGATGGCCACGCCGGCCGCGAAAAGCCTGTTGGACGAGATCGCTGCCATGGAAAAAAGCTCCGCACGGATAAAAGGCACGCCAGCGCACAAGCAATGGTCGTGCCAAATCAGGACAGGTTTCATCCTGAGGGCGAACCCTTGGTGATTTGGTTAAGGCGAAAGGAACCGGCGTGACCGAACGAGACGACGACAGTCCGCCACCGCAGGTCGTCGCGCCGGAGCCGGTGTTCAACGCTCCAGCGGTCAGTATCGCCCTGCTGGCGCTGCTCGCGATCGCTTATGGCATACAGGTTTTCCTGCTGACGCCCGATCAGGTGGAGGCCGGCGCCCTGTCGGCGCAGGCGCTGGCTCAGGGACGCTGGTTTACCTTGATCAGCCACATGTTCCTGCACGGCAACCTCGTTCACATCCTGATGAACGGCGGGGCGGCCCTGGCCTTCGGACCGGCGGTGGCCCGGCATTTTGGACCGGGTCTCCGGGCGGGTCTGGTCTTCATGCTCTTCTATCTGGTCTGCGGCGTGGTCGGCGGGCTGGGCTACGTCGCCCTCAATCCGGGCGGCGCCGGTCTGGTGATCGGCGCGTCGGGCGCGATCAGCGGCCTGTGGGGCGGCGCGGCGCGGCTGATCGGACGTCGGCGGGGGCTGTCCGGCCTTTGGGAGGGACCTGTGCGCGGCCAGATCGCCGTCGTCGTGGTGTTCAACCTGCTGATCGGCCTGACGGGCTTCGCCGCCGGCGGCCTGTCCATTGCCTGGGAGGCCCACATCGCCGGATTTGTCGCCGGTCTGCTGCTGATCGGCTCCTTTACCCGCCTCGCACGGGCAAGTTACCGATCAGAGCGTTGATTCCGCCGGGGTTCTGGGCGACCCTGTTGGCCACAAGGATATAAAGCAGGGAGGAGTTAGCTTGCTCGTTTCCCAGATCCTCAAGGACAAGGGCGACCTTGTCTTCACGGCCGGCCCCGGCGAGACCGTGGGCGCGGTGGCGGCATTGCTTCATTCCAGACGGGTTGGGGCCATGGTGGTGGTCGATGGCGAGTCGGTCGTCGGGATCGTCTCCGAGCGCGACATCGTGCGGATGGTCGCGGAGGAGGGCGGCGGGGCCCTGAGCCGGCCGATCGACGTCTGCATGACCCGCGACGTGGTGTTCGCCACCCTGGGCGAGACCGTCGACTCGCTGCTGACCCGCATGACCGATCGGCGAATCCGCCACCTGCCGGTGATGCGTGACGGTCGTCTGGCGGGAATCATCTCCATCGGCGATCTGGTGAAGCACAAGATCAGCGAGATCGAAGCCGAGGCGGACGGCCTGAAGGCCTATATCGCCGCCGGCTAGGCGGGCCGGGATGAGTCGGGGATCTCCGCGGCGCCGGCTTTCGCGGCGTCGGCGAGGGTGTAGCCCTCCAGCACATCGGCCGTAGCGTCCCGCGCGCGCAGCAGCGCTTCCCTCAGAGAGCAGTCCTCCAGGGAGGGGCAGTCGTCACATTTACGGAAGGCCGTGCGGCTGACGCAGGGGGCCAGAGCCAGTGGGCCGTCGATCACCCGGATGATTTCGGCGAAGGAAACGGCCTCCGGTGCTCGACCCAGGGCGTAACCGCCGAACTTCCCACGGCGACTGCGTACGATTCCCCGCCGCGAAAGCTCCAGCAGAATCGCCTCGAGGAACTTCCGCGGGGCGTCGGCCCGCACCGAGAGGTCGGCGGCGGTCATCTGTCCGCCGTCCTCGCGGGCCAGTTCGACCAGGGCGCGCAGCGCGTAACGGGCCTTGTGCGACAACATGAAAGGCGATCTCCCGTCCGGGTGTTTGCCGTTCGGGGCAGGGCGCCGCAAGCCTTCCAAGCCAATCCGCAACACAAAAGTGACCGCCAGGGGTTGCGAGTCACGGGCTGGTCCCGATATACGCCGCGCTCGCTCGGGCCACCGGGCTGACGGCGACGGTCACGAGCCTCCAAAGCTCTTGATTTTCGCCCGTTCAGCCGCTAGGGTCCGCAGCCTCAATCGACTCGGTGACGGATACTGAAGAGGGAAGCCCCTCGGCGGCCCTTAACCCGGTTTGCGCCCAGCGAATGGTTTCGGCCAGGAGTTGGCGGAAATCGAAGATGGTCGGTTGACGGAGGGATGGGGCTTCGACTAGAAGCGCCGCTCCTCGCCGGAACGGAAGTCTTCCGCCCGGCGCTCCAAGAAGATCGGTGCTATTTGTATAGTTCGGATTGACTTGGGTTTGGGCTTCTCAGTATTGAGGCCGCTCAACTGGACGGTTCGAAAAGTTCTCGAGCCCCCAGGGTCAAGAAGATGGGTTCCGAATAAAGGGGCCGGTTGACTTGGCCGGGCGACGTCATCTAGAGACGCCCCTCCGCTGGTCCGGTTCACTCCGGAACGACGGGAACCGAAGAAACCGGAATGCTTCGAAAGAAGCCGGTTGACACGGAAAAACGGAGCGACTAGATACGCCGCTCCTCGCCGACACCGGGCGCTAAACGGTGGGCAGGGGCAACCCGGTCGGGTCTTTGACATCGTTGATTTGGAAAGAGAAACGCAGGCGGCGGCGTTTTGCGGATAGAGCAAGTCTATCCTCGATACGCTGACAATTGCGGTCTCTTGAAGACACCATGAATATAGGCTGCCCAGCTTCGGTTGGGCGGTCGATGTGAATGGGAACTCGTCAAGATACTATGCAAAACCAGAACGATTGATCTCGGTATTCCAACTGAGGTCGGTAATTTTGGGTTAGCGGTCAACTCAACCTGAGAGTTTGATCCTGGCTCAGAGCGAACGCTGGCGGCAGGCCTAACACATGCAAGTCGAACGGATCCTTCGGGATTAGTGGCGGACGGGTGAGTAACACGTGGGAACGTGCCTTTTGGTTCGGAACAACTCAGGGAAACTTGAGCTAATACCGAATGTGCCCTTCGGGGGAAAGATTTATCGCCATTAGAGCGGCCCGCGTCTGATTAGCTTGTTGGTGA
>JACRBD010000260.1 GCA_016234625.1 Caulobacterales bacterium
ACTCGCGTAAAGCTCGCGCGGGTCGACATAATCATATTCGATCGCATAGCCGGGCCGAAGAATACGCGCCTCTTCGAGCCCAGGAATGGCGTTAATGAAGGCTTCCTGCGTCGGGAGCGGCAGCGAGGTCGAGACGCCATTGGGATAGACGGTGTCGTCGTCCAGTCCTTCCGGCTCAAGGAAGATCTGGTGACTGGTCTTGTCGGCGAAACGGACGACCTTGTCTTCAATCGACGGGCAGTAACGCGGTCCGCGCCCGGTCGCCCGGCCGCCGTAGACCGCCGACTCGGTCAGGCGGTCCGCAATGATCCGGTGGGTCGCTTCGTTGGTCCAGGTGATGCCGCACCGAATCTGCGGCACGGTAATCTCGCTGCTCATGAAGGAGAAGGGGATCGGAACCGCGTCCGCCGCCTGCATCTCCAGCCGGTCCCAGGCGATGGTCGAGCCGACCAGCCGCGCTGGCGTGCCGGTCTTCAGCCGGCCCATGTCGAGGCCAAGGCTGTAGAGCCGGTCGGCCAGGCCGATCGCCGGGGCGTCGCCGACGCGGCCAGCGGGAATGCGCTTTTCGCCGAGATGAATGACGCCCTTGAGGAAGGTGCCGGTGGTCAGCACCACCTTGGGAGCCGAATAGGTCTCGCCCGAACCGCCGACCACGCCGGTCAGGACGCCGTCCTCGACCACGAGGTCCTCGACGGCATCAGCGACGATCTCGAGATTGGCCTGGCCAGCCAGTTCGGCCTGCATGGCCTGGCGATAGAGCTTGCGGTCGATCTGGGCGCGGGGGCCGCGCACGGCCGGACCCTTGGACCGGTTGAGCATGCGGAACTGTATGCCGGCCTTGTCGGCCATGCGGCCCATCAGGCCGTCGAGGGCGTCGATCTCCCGCACCAGGTGGCCCTTGCCCAGGCCGCCGATGGCCGGGTTGCAGCTCATTTCACCGATGGTTTCCAGCTTGTGGGTGAGCAGCAGGGTGCGGGCGCCGACGCGCGCGGACACCGCCGCGGCCTCGCAGCCGGCGTGTCCGCCGCCAATCACGATCACATCCCACGAACGGGTCATCTCAACAGGTCCGAAAACGAACGCCCCCGGCGAGCGGGGGCGACGGGACGGTCCTATAGCTGAAAATGGCGGGGATCGGGAGTCCCTGCGTCCTTCGAGACGCTCGCTGGAGGCTCGCTCCTCACCATGACGAAGAGGACGGGCTTCAAACGTATTCGTCATGGTGAGGAGCGATCCGTCGGGATCGCGTCTCGAACTACGCAACCTCAATGTTTCACGTGAAACACCTACTTGCCGATACAGAAGTTCGAAAACACCCGATCGAGCACCGCTTCAGGGTCGACCCGGCCTGAAATCCGTTCCAACGCCCGGGCGGCGAGACGGACATCCTCCGCCGCCAGCTCCGGTTCCGCCTGATCCAGAGCCCGGCCGACCCGATCGGCCGCTTCGGTCAGGCTCTCGGCGTGTCGCAACCGGGTCGCGGCCGGGAATTCCGCGCCGGAGAGCGCGCTGACGACCCTGGTTTCCAGCCAGATCCGCAGCACCGCCATATCGGCGTCCAACAATACCGACAGCGATAGGGCCTCCAGATCGCTGCCAGCCGCCGCCAGCGCGTCAGCCCCTCGTGCCAGATCGCTCTTGTTCAACACCAGCAGATCCCCTGGCCGCGACAGGCCCGCCGCCTCACGCCAATGACCCGCCGAATCCGAAGCGTCCACCACCCACAGCCGCAGGTCCGCACCGTCGGCCCAGGCCCGGGCCCGACGCACGCCCTCGGCCTCGATGGCCTCGACGGTGTCGCGGACTCCAGCGGTGTCAGCCAGCAGCACCTTGTAGCCGGCCAGAACCAGCGGAACCTCGATGATGTCCCGGGTGGTGCCCGGCGTGGCGGTGACGATCGCCGCGTCGCGCCCGGCAAGGGCGTTGAGCAGACTGCTCTTGCCGGCGTTCGGGGCGCCGATCAGGGCGATACGGAACCCTTCCCGCACCCGCCGGCCCCGGTCCGCGTCGGCCAGGGCCGCCTGCAGCTCGGCCAGAAGCTCGCGCAGGTGCGGCCGCGCGCGGGCGGCGACGTCCTCCGGCAGATCCTCGTCGGGGAAATCGACCGCCGCCTCCAGCACCGCCAGGGATTCGATCAGCAGTTCGCGCCAGGCATCGTAGCGGCGGGATAGGCCGCCGCCCAGCTGATCCAGGGCCTGACGGGCCTGGGCGGTGGTCTCGGCGTCGACCAGATCGGCCACCGCCTCGGCCTGCGCCAGATCCAGCCGGCCGTTCTGGAAGGCGCGGCGGGTGAATTCGCCCGGCTCCGCCAGCCGCAAACCTAAACCCGCCAGGACGTCCACGGCTGCATCCACCACCGCCAGGCCGCCATGCAGGTGCAGCTCCGCGCAGTCCTCGCCGGTGTAGCTGGCCGGGGCGGGAAACCAGAGGATCAGCGCCTCGTCGATGATCGCGCCTGTGCCGTCGCGAAGTTTGCGCAGCGAGGCCCGGCGCGGGGCGGGCAGGGCGCCGGCCAGCGCCTTGACGGCCTCGCCGGTCGCGGGACCGGACAGCCGCACCACCGCCAGCGCCGCCCGGCCCGGCGCCGTGGCCGGGGCGAAGATGGTGTCGGTCATTCCTTGGGCTTGAAGCCCGAGCTGGCCGTCGCCGCCGTCATCAGCTTGCGGAACTGCTCGGTGGCCCCCGTGCCGAAGGACATCCAGCTCTTCATCAGCTCGTCGGGCGCAAGCGCCGCCATGTTGGCGTCCATGCGCTTCTTCATTTCCTCGACCATGTGGTCGTTGAGCCCGCTGACATCGGGCAGGCCCAGGAAGGTGCGGGCCTCCACCGGATCGCATTCGATATTGATCGTGACCTTCATGGATCTTCCTTCATGGCCCGGACCACAACTTTGTTATGGGCGAGCAGGGTCCTTGCGCGTTAACACGCCGCCAGCAGCGACGGGAGACTACGACGATGAGCGGAGAACGCCTCACCATCAAGACGCCGGACGGCGCGTTTTCGGCCTATGTGGCCCGACCGGCGGCGGCGAAGGCCCCGGCGGTGGTCGTGATCCAGGAAATCTTCGGGGTCAACGCGGTGATGCGCGAGACCGCCGACTGGCTGGCCGGCGAGGGCTATCTGGCCATCTGCCCCGACCTGTTCTGGCGCATCGAGCCGGGCATCGACATCACGGACAAGTCCAAGGCCGAGTGGGACCGGGCCTTTGAACTGTTCGGCCTGTTCGACGCCGACAAGGGCGTTAAGGACATTGCCGCGACCCTTGACGCCATCCGCGCCGATCCCGGCTGCAACGGCAAAGTCGGCGCCGTGGGCTATTGCCTCGGCGGAAAGCTGGCATTCCTGACCGCGACCCGCACCAACGTGGACGCCTCGATCGCGTACTACGGTGTGGGCCTGGACGCCCTGACCGGCGAGGCGGGCGACATCAAGAAACCGCTGCTGATGCATATCGCCGGTGAGGACGGCTTCGTGCCGAAGGAAGCACAGGCGGCCATTCACGCCGCGCTCGACGGCAACCCCCTGATCACCATCCATGACTACCCGGGCCGCGACCACGCCTTCGCCCGTCACGGCGGCGAGCACTATGACGCCGCCGACGCCGGCAAGGCCAATGCGCGCACCCTGGCCTTCTTCAAGGGGAACCTCGGCTGATGCTGGCGATCCAGGCGGTCCGGGCCGGCGGCCCCGAAGTCCTTGAGGCGGTCGAACTGCCGGTTCCCGCGGCGGGTCCCGGCGAGATCCTGATCCGCCAGGAGGCCATCGGCCTCAACTTCATCGACACCTACCAGCGCACCGGCCTCTATCCCGTGAAAATGCCAGCGGTTCTGGGTCTGGAAGGCGCCGGCGTGGTCGAGGCGGTGGGGGAGGAAGTCACCCGCTTCGCCGTCGGCGACCGCGCCGCCTTCGGCAACGGACCGATGGGCGCCTACGCCGAATTCCATGTGGTTCCGGCCGGCCGGGCGGTGAAGATTCCGACCGGGGTCAGCAGCCGCGACGCCGCGGCCGCCATGCTCAAGGGCATGACCGCCGAGTTCCTGCTGCGGCGTTGCTACACGGTGAAGAAGGGCGACGCGATTCTGGTCCACGCCGCCGCCGGCGGGGTCGGGACCATTCTGACCCAATGGGCCAAGGCCCTGGGCGCCCAGGTCATCGCCACGGTCGGCTCGGCCGACAAGGCCGCCCTCGCCACGGCCGCCGGCGCGGACGAGGTGATCCTCTACCGCGACGAGGACGTCGCTGCCCGGGTCAAGGCGATCACGGGCGGGGTAGGGGCGCGCGTGGCCTATGACGGTGTCGGCGCGGCCACGCTCGAAGCCAGCTTGAGCAGCCTCGGCCGGCGGGGGATGCTGGTCAGCTACGGCAACGCCTCCGGCCCCGCCCCGGCGGTTGAGCCCTTGCGGCTGTCGCGCGGCGGCTCGCTGTACATGACCCGTCCGACCCTGTTCGACTATGTCGTCACCACCGAGGAGCTGGACGAAAGCGCCGGCGCC
>JACRBD010000261.1 GCA_016234625.1 Caulobacterales bacterium
CGCGGGGCTGGAAAATGTCGAGGTGCGCCGGTTCGGCTACGCCATCGAGTACGACTACGTCGATCCGCGGGAGCTGTTTCCGACCCTGGAGGTCAAGCGCCTGACGGGTCTGTACCTGGCCGGTCAGATCAACGGCACCACGGGTTACGAAGAAGCCGGCGCCCAAGGTCTCGTGGCCGGCCTGAACGCCGCGCGGGCCGCGAAGGGCGCGGAACCCGTCACCTTCGCCCGCGACGAGGCCTATATCGGCGTCCTGATCGACGATCTGGTCACCCGGGGCGTCACTGAACCCTACCGGATGTTCACCAGCCGGGCCGAGTTTCGCCTGACCTTGCGGGCCGACAACGCCGATCAGCGGCTTACCGGGCGTGGCGTTGAGCTCGGTTGCGTCGGTCCGGAGCGGGCGTCGGTGTTTCACGTGAAACAAACAGCCCTCGCCGAGGCGCGCGCGCTGGCTCGCTCCCTGACCCTGACCCCGGCAGCGGCCGAAAGGGCAGGCCTGTCGGTCAAGGCCGATGGCCAGCGGCGGGACGTGATCCAACTGATCGCCTATCCGGACATTGATCTGGATCGCTTGGCGGCGGTCTGGCCGGAACTGGCCGCCTGGGTCCCGGAAGTCCGCGAACAGATCGAAATCGACGCCGCCTATGCCGGCTATCTCGACCGGCAACAAGCCGATGTGGACGCTTTCCGCCGCGATGAAGCCCTGCGCCTGCCCGGAGATCTGGACTATTCGGCTGTCGGCGGCCTCTCCAACGAGATCCGCCACAAGCTCACCGCCGTGCGGCCCTTGACCCTCGGCCAGGCCGCCCGGATCGAAGGCGTCACCCCCGGCGCCCTGACCGCCCTGCTCGCCCATGTCCGACGCCCCCGCGCCGCCTGAGGCGGTTGTCGCGGCGCAGGACGCCGCTCAATTCCAGGCCCTCACCGGCGCGACAGCCAGCCAGATGGCCGACATGGAGCGGTTCCGCGCGATGCTGGAAGCCGGCAACGCGGTGATGAACCTCGTCGGCCCCGCCACCCTGCCCGACTTCTGGAACCGCCACGCCTGGGACAGCGCTCAGCTGCTGCGGCTGGCCCCTGAGGCCCTCACCTGGGCCGATCTGGGCGCCGGGGCGGGCTTTCCGGGCTTGGTGCTGGCGATCCTGCTGAAGGGCAGGCCCGGCGCGAAGGTCCATCTGGTGGAAAGCATGGCCAAACGCTGCCGCTTCCTCGACCAGGTGGCGACCGAACTGGCCCTGCCGACGCAGATTCACAACGTCCGGGCGGAAGACCTGTCGCTGTCTGTGGATATCGTCACCGCCCGGGCTTGCGCGCCGATGGTCCGGCTGTTCGGGTATGCCCGGCCCTACTTCAAGCGGAAGGCCCGGGGATTGTTCCTCAAGGGGCAGGATGTGGTATCGGAACTGGAAGACGCCTCGAAATCCTGGACGTTCAAGGCGGGACTGGTCCCCAGCCTGAGCGACTCGCGGGGGCGGATCGTCGATGTGGAGAGCCTGGCCCGTGCCTGACAGCCCCAAACCGATGCGCGTGCTGTCCATCGCCAACCAGAAGGGTGGCGTGGGCAAGACCACCACGGCGATCAATCTGGGCACGGCCCTGGCGGCGGTGGGTGAACGGGTGCTGCTGATCGACGCCGACCCCCAGGGCAACGCCTCCACGGGCCTGGGCGTGCCGCGCCAGCAGCGCAAGGTAACACTCTACGACGTGTTGATGGGCGACATCCCGATCACAGAAGCGGCTATCCGGACCGCCTTGCCCGGCCTGGACCTGATCGCCTCGGACGCGGATCTGTCCGGTGTCGAGCTTGAGTTGGGCCAACAGCCGCGCCGGTCCTACCGCCTGCGTGACGCAATGGAGCGGCTGCGCATCGCCGGCGACTACAGCTATGTGCTGATCGACTGCCCGCCGTCGCTGAACCTGCTGACGGTCAACGCCATGACCGCTTCGGACGCCGTTTTCGTGCCGTTGCAGTGCGAATTCTTCGCCCTGGAGGGCCTGACGCAGCTGATGCGGACGGTCGATCTGGTGCGTGGCAGCCTCAACCCGGCGCTGGAGATCCAGGGCGTGGTCCTGACCATGTACGACCGCCGCAACAGCCTGTCGGAACAGGTGGCGCGCGATGTTCGCACCCACTTCGGCGACAAGGTCTATGAGACCGTGATCCCAAGGAACGTAAGGGTTTCCGAGGCGCCGTCCTTCGGCAAGCCGGTGCTGATCTACGATCTGAAATGCGCCGGTTCGCAGGCCTATCTGAAACTGGCCCGCGAGGTTGTCGGCCGGGAACGTCAGCGGCGCCTCGCCGCCGCATGAGTGGAGAGATGTCGTCGATGGCCGAAGGTCGCAGGGGTCTGGGTCGGGGTCTGTCCGCCCTTCTGGGCGAGTCAGACGCGGAAAACCCCGCCGGCTCGGCCGGCGAAGCCCCGGGCGCGCGGGAAGTCCCGATCGAGCTGATCCATCGCAACCCGGACCAGCCCCGCCGCCGTTTCGCCGAGGCCGAGATCGCCGAGCTGGCCGACTCGATCCGCGAGAAGGGTGTTCTGCAGCCGGTGCTGGTGCGGCCCGCGCCCGGTATGTCCGGGGAATACCAGCTGGTCGCGGGCGAGCGGCGCTGGCGCGCGGCGCAGCAGGCGGGCCTGCGGGCCATGCCGGCCCTGATCCGCGAGCTTGACGACAAGCAGGTCCTCGAAATCGCCATCGTCGAGAACGTTCAGCGAGAGGATCTCGGTCCTATCGAGGAATCGCTCAGCTATCGGGCGCTGATCGAGAAGTTCGGCCGCACCCAGGAAGAGGTGGCCCAGGTGGTCGGCAAGAGCCGGCCACATGTGGCCAACGCCCTGCGGCTGCTCAACCTGCCGGCCGAGGTTCAGACCCTGCTCGCCGATGGCCAGCTGACGGCCGGCCATGCCCGGGCGCTGATCGGCTCGCTCAACCCGCTTGCCTTCGCCCAGGAAGTCATCGCCCGCGGCCTGAACGTCCGCGACACCGAGGCGCTGGTGAAGCGAGGGGCGCCGGAGAAGAAGTCGGCTGGCTCGGGAAGCCGCCGGACCGGCAAGGTCACCGACACCCTGGACCTGGAGGAGAGCCTGTCGGAGGTGCTCGGCCTGGCCGTCGACATCCGCGACCAGGGCGGCAGGGGTGAATTGCGCATCCAGTACGCGACGCTCGAGCAGCTTGACGACCTCTGCCGCCGACTGATGCGCGCCGGCTGAGGCGCCGGGAGGCGTCCCGGAGTAGGCTGCGCACACCCTAATTCACCATAGGGCGCATTTTCAGAATCGGCCGATGAACCAATTGAAACTATTGAAATAACTCTCAATCTTTTTGAGAAATTCTCGAACCAGCCTGCTGGCCGCAGCCCGCAACAGCCCAAGAGACCCACGGGTGCTCCGACGACAGACGATCAGCCGCCCGTGTCCGCTGGCGCCAGCTTCGGCAGAGTCGCCCAGACACGGGCGTCATGGGCCGGCACGATGATCAGCCCCGGCATGGCCGCCTTGATCTGGTGCAGGCGGATCAGCATCGACCGGGTCGCGGTGCGGTCGGCATCGACCCGTCGGGCGATCCACGGCTTCTCGGCCGGAAGTTCGATGCCCTCCCGCTGCCAGGCCATGTCGCCCACCAGAGCGTAGCGCTTGCCGTCCGGCGTGGCGACGAAGGCGACGATCGAGCCGGGCGTGTGGCCGGGGGCCGGAACCAGCACGACGCTGCCGTCGCCGAACACATCCCGGCTCCGGGCGAAGCCCAGATAGGGCCCGTCGGGGAAGTCGAAGGCGACATATGAGCCCGTCCCCAATTGCCGCGCCAGGGCGGTCGAGGCGTCCTCGCCACGCACGAACGCCAGCTCCTCGCGCGTCACCCAAACCGGCGTGCCGGGCAGCGTCTCCAGCCCGCTGACGTGATCCCAGTGGGCGTGGGTGAGCACCACCGCCGTCAGGCCGGACGGCGCGATGCCGGCGGCCTTCAGCTGGTCGGCGACCGTGGCCTGACGGTCATACTTCGTGGTCACACGCAACAGCCAGGGCGAGGTCATGCGATGGGCCTCGACGCTCGGGCCGAAGCCGGCGTCGAACAGCAGGGTCCCCTTCGGGTGCCGGATCAGGATGCCGCCGGCGGTGAACACCCGCTTGTCGCCGAACCTGCCGCCCTCGAAGGCCAGGGCCGCGCGGGAGTACATCCGTCCGGTTTGCACGGCGTAGAGACCCATGCCGGCGGGCGGCTGAGTCGCCGGAACGGTCAGGGCCGGGTCCGCCGGAGCGGCCAGCGGGGCCGACGAGCAGTTCGAGAGGCCGAGAGCCGCCGTCAGGGCGAGCGAAAGAAGGGGGATGCGCATGGCGAACTCCGATATTAGATTAGACTATACTGTCTAATCTAATGCCATCCGTCAACCGCTCTCCCGTGGGCCGGATTCAAACCGTTGCCGACCGTAGCGACAGAGAAAGGTCGCCACCGCCTCGGCGACAATGGCGTCCGGGTCGGGAGCCCCCGACTGCGCCGCGCCCGTCGCCATGATCTTCGGCCAGAGGCTGAACTCGTTGATCAGGGCCAGGAACTGTCGGGCGGCGATGTCGGGCCGGGGGCAGTCCAGCACGCCCTGCTTGTGCATGGCGCCGAGAATTTCGGCGAGGGTTTCGAGGGTCAGGGCCTGGCCGAAACGGTGGAACTCCTCGCCGATCCAGGGCCGCGAGCGGGATTCAGCGATCACCAGCCGGGTAAAGGCCGCCTGGTCGGCGTCATCGATGAACTTCAGGAACGCCCGGGCGATGCCGACCAGTTTGGCCGCCGGGTCGGGAAAACGGACGTCGCGGATCGTCGCGCGGACCTGGTCCGACCAGGTCATGACTCCCCCCCAGTGCCTGCGCACGGTGGCCCGGAACAGCGCCTCCTTGCCGCCGAACCGGTTGTAGACCGTCTGCCGCGACACGCCAGCGGCCTCAGCCACGCGATCGAGGTTCACACCCTCGTAGCCGGCATCGAGGAACAGGGTCCGGGCGGCCGCCAGGATGGCGTCCTCGGATCTCTGGGCGTCGGCACGGGCTCGCGCGGCCCGCCCGCCGCCTGGGCGGACGCTTTCGTTGGAATTCATCATTGGACTATAGCGTAAAGTCCAAGCTGATCCAGCCCTAGAGCCCGAGCCGTCTGGCCCGGCCCGCGATAGTCAGGGCAAGCCGCTCGGCCAGCAGATGATCAGGCGAACCCGCGGTCTTGCACGCCAGGTCCGCGGCCAGCACCTCGGGATGGAGGGACAGGAGATGCTCAAGACTCCAGGCCCGGGCCTGACGCAAGAACTCCCGTTCGTTCTTCCAGAAGACGCCGGAGGCTTTCGCCGCTTCGGCGAGGCTGGCGCCGCTCTGGGCGAGCGTCAAAGTCCGCCGCAGTTTGGCCAGGTGCATGCCCATGGCCCGCACCGCGGCCGGACCGCCCTCCCCCTCGGCTGCCGCCCGGCGAAGCCCGGCCTGGGCGGGGCCGAGCTTGCCGCCAAAGGCGTCGGACGCAGCATCGGCCAGGGACGCCTCCGGTTCGACGCCAAGAAAGTCTTCCAGATTCCTGGCGGTGGCGACTCGGCCGCTGCCTGGGCCGAGCCACAGGGACAACCGCTCGATCTCCTGCCGCGCTACGCCGCGCTCGCGGGGCATTCGGGCGACGAACATCTCCAGCGCGCCCGCGTCCAGCCCGACCTTGTCGGCGGACAGGGACTCGCGCACCAGCCGGGCCACGTCACCGGGCTCGTCCTCGTAGCAGGGGATGACAGCGCAGCCGGCCGCCTTCTCTCCCGCCTTCCGCAGGGGCGATGACCGGTCCAACGCACCGGCCTCGACGAGGAAAAAGGCCTCCGGATTGAACCGGCCGTCCGCGTGCGAGGCCAGGGCCTCCGCCGTGGTCCGATCTGGGCCGATCTTTTCGGTGGAAAAGCGCACCCGCACCAGACGCCGGCCGCCCATCATTGAAATGGCGCTGAGCTCATCAGC
The DNA here is from genome assembly GCA_016234625.1 of Caulobacterales bacterium. Taxonomy (GTDB): domain Bacteria; phylum Pseudomonadota; class Alphaproteobacteria; order Caulobacterales; family Caulobacteraceae; genus Caulobacter. The sequence continues at coordinate 5,970 of JACRBD010000261.1, forward strand.
CAGCCGGGCCCCGTCCACCTCGTCCTCGGTAAGGACGGAGACATCAAAGGGATCGTCGGGGTTGGCGGTCACGGCCCTGGCTAGACGGTCGGCCCGCTCGCGTACTCCGCCCCGGTCGCGGCCGTAGATCACCGCGGCGCGAAACTGTGGGTCCGGCTTGCCAAGAAACCGTTCGACGTCGGGCCGTTTCGAGAGAATGGCCATCCGCGGTTGGCTAGCCGCCGCGACCGCGGGCGATCCAGACGGCCAACTGGAGTTGGATCTTGCGGGCGAGCTCGGAGGCCGCACGGGCTTGGGCGTCCTGGCTGGCGACGATGCCGGCGTAAGCCTGTTCGGCGCGGTCGTAGGTTACCTCGGTGCTGGTCTCGCCCTCCAGCGCGACCGTTCCGGTGGCGGCATCGACCAGTTTCCAGTTAGCCTTCAACACCAGCTCATAGCGGCTTGCGGTGGCGTCGACACGGCGGCCCCGCGGCGTGCGGGTTTCCTTCAAGTCGATCTTCAGCTTCCAGACCGCCGGTTTCGCCAGGTCGCGCGCGAAGGCGTCGTCGAGGGCCTCGCCGAGCAGGAAGCCGGTGCGGCCCTGCGGTGCGACCGTTTCGATGGTCGACAGGCCGGGCGAAACGCCGGGCGCGGCGTAGAGCGGCGTGAAGCCGCAGCTGGCGAGAGCCGGCGTGACCAGCAGGAGGGCGAGGGCGAGGAACCGGGCCTGCATCAGCCTATCCCACCACGATGTTGACGATACGGCCCGGCACAACGATCACCTTTCGCACGGTCAGACCGGCAAGGTGGACCGACACGGTCTCGTCCGCCAGCGCCTTCTCGCGCACATCCAACTCGGAGGCGTCGGCTGGCACGCGGATTTCGCCACGGCGTTTGCCGTTGACCTGAACCGGCAGCAGCAGCTCGGAATCGGTGGTCAGGGCCGGGTCAAACTCAGGCCATGGCGCATCGACGACCATGCCCTCGCCGCCCATGCGGAGCCAGCATTCCTCGGCCAGGTGCGGCGTGTAGGGGGAGATCAGGCGCGCCAGGGCCGACAGGGCCTCGGCCCGGACCGCCACAACACCACCGTCTGTCGCGGGGAAGGCCTTGAGAAGGTTCAGGAATTCGTACAGGCGGGCGATCCCGCTGTTGAACTTGAACTGATCAACCGACTCGGTGACCGCCTTGATGATCTTGTGCGTCGCCCGGCGCAGTTCGTCGGAACGGTCCTCGTCCACCGGCGCCGCGACCGCTTCGGCCTGGCTGTCGAACTCGGCCCAGACCCGCTGAACAAAGCGGCCGGCGCCTTCGACGCCGCCGGTGGTCCATTGCACGTCCCGCTCCGGCGGGCTGTCGGACAGCACGAACAGGCGCGCCGCGTCGACGCCGTACTGCTCGAAGATCTCCTCGGGCGCGACGACGTTCTTCTTGGACTTGGACATCTTCTCGATGTCGCCAATGACCAGGGCCTCACCGGTATCGGCCAGCCGGGCGCGCCGGGTGTTGCCCGCCGTCTCCAGCACCACCCGCGAGGGGTCGACCCACTCGCCACTCTGACGGGCATAGGTCTCGTGGGTCAGCATGCCCTGGGTGAACAGGCCCGCGAACGGTTCCGCCACGGAGACCAGACCCTCGTCCTTCAGGGCGCGAGTGACGAACCGCGCATACAGCAGGTGCAGCACAGCGTGTTCGATGCCGCCGATATACTGGTCCACCGGCAGCCATCGGTCGGCCGCCGCCTTGTCGATCGGATCGACCGCGTCCGGGTTGGTGAAGCGCGCGAAATACCAGCTGGAGTCGACGAAGGTGTCGAGGGTGTCGGTCTCGCGTTCGGCGGCCTGGCCGCAGGCGGGGCAGGGGACGAATCGCCAGGTCGGGTGACGCAGCAGAGGGTTGCCCGGCTTGTCGAAGGTCACATCGTCCGGCAATTCGATGGGCAGCTGGCTGACCGGAGCCGGAACCACGCCGCAGGCCTTGCAGTGGATCACCGGGATCGGGCAGCCCCAGTAGCGCTGGCGCGATACGCCCCAGTCACGCAGGCGGTAGACGGTGGCCCCCTTGCCCTTGCCGATGGCCTCGATGCGCGTCACCGCCTCGGCCTTGGCCTGTTCGATGGTCAGGCCGTCGAGGAAGCCGGAATTGAAGATCCTGCCCGGCCCCGTATAGGCTTCCGAGCCGACCATGAAGGTCGCCGAATGGGCGTCCGGGGGCAGCACGACCGCCTTGACCGGCAGGCCATACTTGCGGGCGAAATCCAGGTCCCGCTGGTCGTGGGCCGGGCAGCCGAAGATGGCGCCCGTGCCGTAGTCCATCAGGATGAAGTTGGCGATCCACACTGGCAGCGTCTCGCCGACGACAAACGGATGGGCGACCCGCAAGCCGGTATCAAGGCCCAGCTTTTCCGCGCCCTCGATCTCCGCTTCGGAGGTGCCGCCACGGCGGCATTCGGCGATGAAGGCGGCCACTTCGGGGCTGGCGGCCGACAGCTGCTCGGCCAGCGGGTGGTCCGGCGCGATGCCCAGGAAGCTGGCGCCGAACAGGGTGTCCGGCCGGGTGGTGTAGACCTCCAGGCCGGCTTCGAAGTCCGCCGGCGCACCGCCCGCGAAGTCGAACGTCATCTGCAGGCCGGTTGAGCGACCGATCCAGTTCTCCTGCATGGTCCGAACCTTGTCCGGCCATCGGTCCAGGGTCGCCAGACCCTCGATCAGGTCATCGGCATAGTCCGTGATCCGTAGGAACCACTGGGTCAGCTTCTTCTTTTCGACCAGGGCGTCGGAGCGCCAGCCGCGGCCATCGATGACCTGCTCGTTAGCCAGCACGGTCATGTCGACCGGGTCCCAGTTGACCGTGGCCTCCTTGCGATAGACCAGGCCCCGCTCCATCAACTTCAGGAACCAGGCCTGCTGCTTGCCGTAGTAGGCCGGATCGCAGGTGGCGAACTCACGGCTCCAGTCGATCGACAGGCCCAGCATTTTCAGCTGCTCGCGCATCGCCGCGATGTTTTCGTAGGTCCAGGCCTTGGGATTGACGCCCCGCTCCATGGCGGCGTTCTCGGCGGGCATGCCGAAGGCGTCCCAGCCCATCGGGTGCAGAACCGCGTGGCCCTGGGCGCGGCGGAAGCGCGCCACCACATCGCCCATGGCGTAGTTGCGCACATGGCCCATGTGGATGTTCCCCGACGGATAGGGGAACATCTCCAGCATGTAGTACTTGGGCCGCGGGTCGTCGTTCGAGACGCGGAATACATCCGCGTCCGCCCAGGCGGCGCGCCACTTGGGCTCTATGTCCTTCGGATTGTAACGGGCCATTCGGCGAGCGGTTGATGTGTCCGGGATCAGCCGGAGATGTTGGCCAGGCGCAGCTGGCGCGCCCTGGTCAGGATGGCGTTTTCGATGTCCGTCTCGGTCTGGGCCGCGGTCGGGGCATCGGTCCAGCCGCCGGCGCCGTCGCCGATCTGCTTGAACACGGTGACGTTCAGGCCATCGGCCCTGAGTCGAGTGTCGAGGATGTAGACGGTGGCCTTGAACCGTTCGTCCGGCTTTTCCGGGTTCACGTACCAGTCGGTGATGACCACGCCGCCGTAGGGGTCGGCCGAGGCCAGGGGCATGAAGGACAGGGTGTCCAGCGTCGCCCGCCACAGATAGCCGTTGACGCCCAGTTGCGCGCCGCCGCTGCCGCCGTTGTCACGGGGCGCGCGGGGCCGGCCGAGGCCAAAGGGGTGGAACCCACCCTCTTCCTGCGTCTGGAACGTCCGGGATCCTCCCGTCGAGCCGCAGGCGGTCACGCCAACGAGACTGAGGGCCAGAACCCCGACGGAAACGACCCGCATCCACGGACTGCGCGCAAACGCCATATTTCCTCGCTCCACTCGTTCCCGCCGCCGCCTTCGTCCCGAAAGCGGTCCAGCGTTCACTCCCGTGCCCATGAAGTGCGTCTACAACATGGCCTCGCCGCCGCCAAACAGGAATCGCGTGTCTCTCGCGCCACAGGCGAGACGGGAATCGGCGGACTCGGCCCCGGAGTCCTCCGGGAGTCTGTTGACCCTGCCGCCCCAGGGTCTTTAATCGCGGTCAAGGTCCACCTATCTCCACCGTTGGAGTTGGCCGGACAAAGCGGCTGGGGAGCCGGAACGGCGGAATGGCGAATGTTCGGAGCATTGCGGCGGTTGTCGCGCTGACCCTTCTGGGTTCGGCGTCGGCGGCTCTTGCCCAGAGCGCTCCGGCCAAGCCGCGGGCGCAACCCGCGCCCGACGCCTTCGTTGTTCGCGGCGATTTCAACCTGCGGGACTCCCAGTTCGGGACCGCCGGTGGTCGCCGCACACTTGTGTGGGACGCCAAGAAGGGCCGCTGGGGGTTGATGCTCGACATCACGCCGCGGGGGCAGGGCGTTGATTCCCAGGCTCGCGACGTTGAGGCTGGCGCCTTCTTCCGTGTCACGCCCCAGCTTCGCGTCGGCGGCGCCGTTGGTGTGGGCCCGCAGGCGGCTCCGACCCGCAAGGCCGGCGACCGGGACGAGGATGCCCCCCGGGTGCGTCTTGAGACCGCCTTCAAGTTCTGACGGCTTCGACCATTCCTTCGACCATCGCGAAGCCCTGAGCGCCTGATCCCGAAAGATCGGGCGCTGTTCGTATGGTGACCCCACCCAGGGCGTAGACCGGCAGCGGCGCGGCCTGAACCAGGGCGGCGAAGGCGGCCGCTCTCATGGGCGCGCCGGCCGAGGGGCTGTCGCTGGCGAATACTGTCGAGACCAGGGCCGCGTCGCAGCTCGCGCCAGCGGCCTCTTCCGCGGCCGTCAGGGAATGAGCCGCGGCGGTCAGGATCCAGTCCGGATGGGCGCCCCGCAGCGCCGGGGCCTGGTCGATCCTCGCCTCCGGCAGATGGACCCCGTGAGCTGCGCAGGCCGCGGCCAGAGCCGCGTCCGCGCCGATCAGCAGGATCAGTCCGCGTTCAACGGCGATGGCCTTCAGGCGCCGGGCGCGGGCCAGGGCGTCATCGGCGCCGAACGCCCGGTAGATCACTCCGCTTCCGGCCGGTAGCGCGGCCGCTATGGACTCTGGATCGGGGGTTCTTCGCGGGTCGGTGACGAACAGCAGGCGCGGCAGGGGCTTTTCCGGCGTAAAGCGGGGCCGTAAGGACGCCGCCAGGTCCTGCAGTTGCTGGAGAAGCCGTGTCGTCGTCATCGGATATCGCCGTCGCCCGCCAATCAGTGCTGGATCGCATGGCCGCGGCCGCCCGGGAGGCCGGCCGCGACCCGGGCGATGTGACTCTGGTCGCCGTCTCCAAGCAACAGCCGGATGAGCGGATCGACGCCATGCTGGCCGCCGGCCAACGGGTGTTCGGCGAAAACCGGGTCCAGGAGGCCCGCGTGCGCTGGGCCGACCGCCGCGCCGGGGTCGAGCTGCGTCTGATCGGGCCGCTGCAGACCAACAAGGCCCGCGAGGCCCTGGCCCTGTTCGACGTCATCGAAACGGTCGATCGGGAGAGTCTGGCCCGCACTCTGGCCGACGAGATCCAGCGGGCCGGCGCCGCGCCGCGCCTCTATGTCCAGGTCAACACCGGCGAGGAAGTGCAGAAGGCCGGGGTGCGCCCCCACCTGGCGGACGCCTTCATCGCCGCTTGCCGCGCCAAGGACCTGATCATCGACGGCCTGATGTGCATCCCGCCCGAGCTGGAGCCGCCGGAACGGCACTTCGCGCTGCTAGCGAAAATCGCCCAGCGCAACGGTCTCGCGAAGCTGTCCATGGGCATGAGCGCAGACTACGAAGCGGCCATCGCCTTCGGCGCGACCAGCGTGCGCGTCGGATCGGCCCGGTTTGGCGGTCGTTTGCCGCGCTGACCCTGGCCGCGGCCCATTTGCCGCCCTATCAGTCGGTCAGAACCCTGCGGCGGTTGGCCTCAGGCCGCGAACCGGTGCATGGTCCCCCTATGCTGCAACGAAAGACCCTCCTGATTGTCGATGATGACGCCGACCTGCGCGGCGCCCTGGCCGAACAGCTGCAACTCCATGAGGAGTTCTCGGTGGTGCAGGCCGAAACCGCCGGCGAAGGCGCGCGCCTCGGCAAGGAAGCCCGCCCCGACCTGATCCTGCTGGACGTCGACCTGCCCGACATGGACGGCCGCGAAGCCTGCCGGCTGATGCGCAAGAGCGGCGTGACCAGCCCGATCATTATGCTGACCGCCGCGGCCAGCGACGCCGACACCATCCTGGGCCTGGATTCCGGGGCCAACGGCTACCTGACCAAGCCCTTCCGGTTCGGCGTGCTGCTGGCCCACATCCGCAGCCAGCTGCGCAGCCACGAGGCTTCGGAGGACGCGGTCTTCCGCATCGGCCCCTACGAGTTCCGCCCGGCCTCCAAGCTTCTTGTCGACGACAAGGCCAAGAAGGTCCGGCTGACCGAGAAAGAGACCAACATCCTCAAGTACCTCTATCGTTCGGGATCGAAGGCGGTCTCGCGCGAGGAGCTGCTGACCGAGGTGTGGGGCTACAACGCCGGGGTGACGACCCACACCCTGGAAACCCATGTCTACCGTCTGCGCCAGAAGATCGAACCCGACCCCGCCAACGCCCGGCTGCTGCTGACCGAGGCGGGGGGCTATCGGCTGCAACCTTAGTTGCATACCGCTAAGTCTACATGTAGCTTCCTGAAATTACGGAGGCTAACATGGGCAAATACGGGCCATTGACCCAGTTTCTCGCCAAAGCGTCCGGAACTGAAATTCCGATGACCTTTGCTGAAATCGAACAGGTCACCGGCCACCCTCTGCCGGCGTCCAAGCAGTACCCGGCGTGGTGGAGTAACAATCCGTCCAACAATGTCATGACGAAAGCCTGGCTGGCCGCGGGCTTTCAGACCGAACGCGTCGATATCGGCGGCGAGCGTCTTGTCTTTCGCCGCGTGGCGGACGAGGTCGAACCGGGAGCTCCCGCGGCCCCGCAGCCGCAACCCCTGGAAGGAACGCTTCTCGAGCGTATTCGCGCCCGCCTTGGCGGGATGGTCACCGTGTCGCCTGGCGTCGACCTGACGGCGCCTGTCAGCGACATCTGGGACGCCGAGCGGTGAGCCGCGTCCCAATCCTCCTGGATACGTGCGCCGCCATTTGGGCTGCGGAAGCCCATGGTCTTTCCCGGGGCGCTCTTGAAGTCCTCGATCAGGCCGAACGGGATCGCATTCCCGTCCTGGTCTCTCCCATTACCGCCTGGGAGATGGGCATGCTTGTCGCCAAGGGGCGCGTCGCCCTTCTGGCGTCGCCAATGATCTGGTTTTCCGGCTTGCTCGACGCTGGCGTCCAGCTTGCGGATCTAAGCCCGTCCATCCTGGTGGATGCATCGTTCCTGCCGCATTCGCGACTGAGGGATCCCGCTGACCGGGTCGTCGCGGCGACAGCCCGCGCTCTGGGGTATCGGATCATGACCCGTGACCGCCCTTTGCTCGACTACGCCGCCGCCGGCCATGTGCAGGCGATCGCCTGCTGATCACACCATGAAGTCGGCGGTCACCGGGGCGTGGTCGCTGGGCTTGTCCCAACCGCGCACGTCGTCGTGGATCCGGGCCTGGGCCTTGCCGGTGTGGAAGGCCGCCTCGCGCAGCCCCGGGGACGCCAGGATATGGTCCAGCAGCAGGCCGCGGTTCGACTGGCGGAAGTCGGCGGCGCGATAACTCCACCAGCTGGCCAGTTTCTCGGGCTCGGCCACCGCCTCGCGCATCAGATTGATGAAGCCCAGCGAGGCCTCGAGGGCGCGGAACGCCTCGACCTCAACCGGTGTGTGGCTGACGATCTTCGACATGTAGCGGTGGTTCCAGACGTCGAACTCGCCGGGCGCCACATTGAGGTCGCCGGTGACCACCAGTGGCGCTTTCGGGTCGCGCCGGACCATTTCGTCGGTCAGCTTGCCGTAGAAATCCAGCTTGTGGGCGAACTTGGGGTTCACCGTCGTGTCGGGAACGTCCCCGCCGGCGGGGATGTAGAAGTTCTGGATCTCGATCCCCGACACCACGGCCCCGACGCAGCGGGCCTGGCCCGCGCGGCAGACGTCGAGCGGCGGCGCTTCCTCAATCGGCAGCCGCGAGGCGATGGCCACCCCGTGCCAGCCCTTCTGGCCGGCGATGCGGAAATGGCTGAAGCCCAGGGCCTCGAACATCTCCTTCGGAAACTCATGCGTCTGGCATTTGATCTCCTGCAGGCACAGGACATCAGGGGCGATCTCGTCGACCATCCGGCCGATGAGGTCGCCGCGCGGGCGGACGGAGTTGATGTTCCAGGTGGCGAGACGCAGGCGCATCCGATCCTGATACCTTGTTTCGGAGCAAAGAAAACGCCCGGGCGCGTCGTGCGCCCGGGCGTTGGAGGTGGTCTCTCATGCCGCGGCCGGGAGGGGATAGGTTCCGGCACGGTATCTCACGGCGGCGCGAGGTCGGGCGCGCCATCGCCATGAGTGGCATTATCGCAACGGCAACCCGGAAACGTCAATGATGATTCGCAACAGAGATTGCCTGTCGCGAACATGTCACACTTCAGGATCGGCCCTATCGTTGGGTCGGTTGCCTGGGGAAGGGCGCGCGGAACAGGCCGGGGTCGAGGTCTGTGGTTCGCACAAGGCTGGTCAGGCGCACCTGGGTCTCGGCGTTGCGGGCGTCGGTGATCTTCCAGCCCTGCAGCTGCATGGGGCTGTCCCCGAAGGTCAGGATGATCTGGCCGCGCGTCTTGCCGACCCGGTCCTGGGCGGTGATGGCGAAGCCGTCGTTGCGGCGCTCAACCCGGGTCACAGCCACGCCGCGGTCCAGCCGGATCTCGTCGGCGAGGAACAGCTTCAGCGGCGTCTGGCTAAGGAAATAGCGGTTGACCGTCTTGAGCCGCTTGTCGGCCACCGAGACGACCTTGCCATCGGACACCACCAGCAGGCTGGAGGGGGCGTCATACTCGAACCGGGCCCGGCCCGGCCGCTGCATGTAGATCACGCCCTGGGTCACCGAGCCGCGGGGATCGGTCTGCACGAAGCGTCCCCTGGCCGAGGGCAGGCCCTGCAGATAGGCCACGGCCTTGTCGACCAGGGCCTGATCGGCCGGGTTGAGGGCCAGCGCCGGGCCGGCCAGCATAAGGGCCGGGGCGGCGAGCAGCAGGGCGCGGCGGGTGGTTTGCGTGTCCATTCGTCTCGTCTAGCAGGTTGGCGCGGCGATTTCAGGGCCGCCCGCGTCTATGGCGGAGGGCCGGCCAGGATCTCGCGCTTGCCGGCGTGGTTGGCGGGACCAACAACCCCTTCCTGCTCCATCCGTTCCATCAGCGAGGCGGCGCGGTTGTAGCCGATCTGCAGCCGGCGCTGGATGTAGCTGGTGGAGGCCTTGCCGTCGCGGGTGACCACCGCCACGGCCTTGTCGTACAGGCCACCGTCGCCGCCGCCGTTTTCGTCGCCGAAGGCGAGCCCCCCCTGACCCTCGTCCATCTCGTCATCGCCGCCGGCGGTGATTTCGTCGAGATACTGCGGCTGGCCCTGCTCGCGCAGGAACTTGGCCACGGCGGCGACCTCCTCGTCGGCCACGAACGGCCCGTGCAGGCGCGTCAGACGGCCGCCGGAGCCGCCGGCCATGTAGAGCATGTCGCCCTGGCCCAGCAGCTGCTCGGCGCCCTGTTCGCCCAGGATGGTGCGGCTGTCGATCCGCGAGGTGACCTGGAAGCTGATGCGGGTCGGGAAGTTGGCCTTGATCGTGCCGGTGATCACATCCACCGACGGCCGCTGGGTGGCCATGATCAGGTGGATCCCGGCGGCGCGGGCCATCTGGGCCAGCCGCTGCACGGCGCCCTCGATATCCTTGCCGGCGACCATCATCAGGTCGGCGACCTCGTCGATCACCACCACCAAATAGGGCATATGCTCGGGGCGGATCTTCTCGCTCTCGAAGATCGGCCGGCCGGCGTCGTCGAAGCCCGTCTGGACCGTGCGCTCAAAGTGCTCGCCCTTGTCGATCGCCTCCTTGGCCCGCTCGTTGTAGGCGGCGATGCCGCGTACGCCGATCTTGGCCATGCGGCGATAGCGGTCTTCCATCTCGCGCACCGTCCACTTCAGGGCGACGATGGCCTTCCTGGAGTCGGTCACCACCGGCGCCAGCAGGTGCGGGATGCCGTCGTAGACGCTCAGCTCGAGCATCTTGGGGTCGATCATAATGAAGCGGCACTGCTCGGGCGGCAGGCGGTAGAGGATCGACAGGATCATGGCGTTGACCCCGACCGACTTGCCCGAGCCGGTGGTCCCGGCGATCAGCAGGTGGGGCATCTTGGCCAGGTCGGCGATATAGGGCTCGCCGCCGATGGTCTCGCCCAGCGCCATGGGCAGGGTCTGGGACTGCTTTTCGTAGTCGGCGCTGGCCAGCAGGTCGCGCAGATAGACCGTCTCGCGCTTGGCGTTGGGCAGTTCCAGGGCGATGGCGTTGCGGCCCTGGACCACCGAGACGCGGCAGGCGGCCACGCCCATGGAGCGGGAGATGTCGTCGGCCAGGGCCACCACCCGGGCGTGCTTGACCCCCGGCGCCGGCACCAGCTCATACAGAGTCACGACCGGGCCCGGGCGGATCTGGTCGATGGCCCCGCGCACGCCGAACTCGGCCAGCACGCTTTCCAGCAGCCGGGCGTTCTGGCGCAGGCCCTCCTCGTCGAAGTTGGAGCCGCGCGGCTTGGGCTTGGCCAGCATGGCCAGTTCGGGAAGCATGAAGCCGCCGGGCTGGACGAAGTCGAAGGTCTTCTGCTGCTCGCGTACCTCGCGGCCGCTGCTCTTGGGCAGGGTCTTGGGCGGCTTGATCGAGGGTTCGCCATCGGCGGTGCGGGCGGCCGGGGCGGAGATCGGGGTGGCCGCTGCGGCGGGCGCGTCGCCCGCGAAGGTCAGGGGCTGTTTGGCGGCCCGTTCGGCGCGGCGCTTAACCGCCGGGGCGCTGGCGGCGACCGGGGAGGGGACCGGTTCACGGCGGGTATGGTCCAGCAGCCGCTCCAGGGCCCCGCCGGCCGCGTCGACCATGCTGGCGCGGCTGGCGCCCAGCGCGCCGGCCAGGCCCGCTCCGCCGAGGCCCAGCAGCAGCAGGGCGCCAATGTTCGTCGCGCCGGGAATGTGGGCGAAAGCGAACAGGCCGGAGACCAGCCCCAGAACGGTGTCGCCCCAGAAGCCGCCGAGACCGCCGGCCAGGGCCCAGCTCTTCGGCGGCGTCGGCCCGGCCAGAGCGCCGGCCATGGCGAAGATGGCCAGAACGCCCAGCAGAGCCCGAGGACTGCAGCCAGCGCGGGCGGCGTCGGGGTCGGGCTCGATCACCCGGGTCAGGCCGAACACGATCATCAGCAGGGCCATGCCCCAGGCGGCCAGGCCCAGCGACTGCAGGAAGACGTCGGCGATCAGGGCGCCCGCCCCGCCGAGAATGTTGGTCGCCGGCAGGGCCGAGGCGACATTCAGGCTGGGGTCGGCCGAATTCCAGCTGGCGAAGGCGGCGATCATGGCCGCGCCGAAGGCCGCGACCACGCCGCCGCGCAGCCGCGCCGACAGCGGCAGGGACAAGGCCCAGTGGACCAGTTCCAGCGCCATCTCCAGCCCCGACCGTCGCATCGCCCGCGCCATCCGCGCCCCCGTCCGTATGAACCGCTGTTGTGGGGTCGAGAGGGTTAAGGGGCGTTTACTTTGGGTGCAGATCCCTTCCTCTCCCTCCGGGAGAGGAAGATCGTCCCTAAAACCCATGCAGGCCAGAGTGCCGGACGTGCCGGGTTGGTCAAGGGTGGCCCTGCGGGCCATCGCTCCGCGACGCGAAGCGCCCTTGAGCAACCCGGAACGCCCGGCGATGATTTCGGCATGGGGTTTGGGGAAGTTCAGGGGAAACAAGCCCCGCTTTCCCGCTCATCCTAGCGACAGCGGGCACCCAGGCTTAATCAGATATTCGGATCTCGGGTCAGGCAAAACATGGCTCAACCCGAAAGGTGAGCCGCTGCTTCAAAAACACCTGGGTCCTCGCTGTCGCGAGGATGAGCGGATTTGAGGGGAGATTCGGGCCAATGAAAAAGGGCGGCCCCGTTTCCGAAGCCGCCCCCAATCTTTCAGGACTAACCGAAAGGCCTACGCCTCGGCGGTCGCCTCTTCCTTCTTGGACAGGTCTTCGCCGGTTTCCTGGTCGACGACCTTCATCGACAGCTTGGTCTTGCCGCGGTCGTCGAAGCCCAACAGCTTCACCTTGACCATCTGGCCTTCGGTCAGCACGTCGGCGGGGCGGGCCACGCGTTCGTTGCTGATCTGGGAGACGTGGACCAGGCCGTCCTTGGCGCCGAAGAAGTTCACG
>JACRBD010000262.1 GCA_016234625.1 Caulobacterales bacterium
CCTGCACGTCGTAGGCGTCGGCCACCGACAGGCAGCAGTCGATGGCCGCTGGCGTGGTGCCCCAGTCCTCGTGCAGCTTTAGCGAACAGGCCCCGGCGAGGATCTGCTCTTCCAGCGCGCCCGGCAGGGAGGCGTTGCCCTTGCCGGAGAAGCCGAGGTTCATCGGGATGCCGTCGGCGGCCTGGATCATCCGCTCCAGATGCCAGGGACCGGGCGTCGCGGTGGTGGCCTTTGTGCCCGTCGCTGGACCAGTGCCGCCGCCCAGCATGCAGGTGACGCCGCTCATCAGCGCCTCCTCGATCTGCTGGGGGCAGATGAAGTGGATGTGGGCGTCCATGCCGCCGGCGGTGAGGATCTTGCCCTCGCCGGCGATGGCTTCGGTGCCCGGACCGACGATGATGGTCACGCCCGGCTGGGTGTCGGGATTGCCGGCCTTGCCGATGGCGGCGATGCGGCCGTCCTTCAGGCCCACGTCGGCCTTCACGACGCCCCAGTGGTCGATGATCAGCACGTTGGTGATGACCGTGTCGACCGCGCCCTGGGCCCGGCTGTGCTGGCCTTGGCCCATGCCGTCGCGGATCACCTTGCCGCCGCCGAACTTCACCTCCTCGCCGTAGGTGGTGAAGTCCCGCTCGACCTCGACGAACAGCTCGGTGTCGGCCAGTCGCACCCGGTCGCCGGTGGTCGGGCCGAACATGTCAGCATAGAGGGCGCGGCTGATGCGGGCCATCAGAGGTCTCCCATCACGGCCTGGCGGAAGCCATAGACCTTCCGATCGCCCAGCAGCGGCACGAGAGTCACCTCGCGGGTCTGGCCGGGCTCGAACCGCACCGCTGTTCCCGCGGCGATATCCAGCCGCAGGCCCCGAGACGCCTCGCGATCGAAGCCGAGCGCCGGGTTGGTCTCGAAGAAATGGTAGTGGCTGCCCACCTGGATCGGCCGGTCGCCGGTGTTGGCGACCTCCAGCGTCACTGTCGGCGCGCCGGCGTTGAGGGTGATTTCCCCGGGCGCGGTGATGACCTCGCCGGGGATCATCGGCGGCTCCGGACCTTGAGCACCTTCAGGATCGGCCGCCGCAGCGCGAACAGGGTCAGCAAGGCTACCGCGGCCAGGATGATCCAGCCCGCATGGTCGGCGCTTACCGCATGCAGCATGCCGGGCAGGCCGTGGTCGTGGTCCTCGTGAGCCAAGGCGGACGAAACGGGCCCAAATAACCCGCTCATCCCGGCGAAGGCCGGGACCCAGGCTTTTTTCTGAAGACGCCAGGCCCTCCGCACCAGCGCAACGACGCCTGGGTCCCGGCCTTCGCCGGGATGAGCGGAACTAAGAGAAAGCATGCGCATGGCGGACCTCAACGGATCGGGCGGTGGACGGTGACCAGCTTGGTGCCGTCGGGAAAGGTGGCTTCGACCTGGACGTCGTGGATCATCTCGGCGATGCCCTCCATGACCTGGTCGCGTCGGACGACGTGGGCCCCGGCCTCCATCAGCTCGGCGACGGAGCGGCCGTCGCGGGCGCCTTCGACGACGAAGTCGCTGATCAGGGCGATGGCCTCGGGATGGTTCAGCTTCACGCCCCGCTCCAGCCGCCGGCGCGCCACAACGGCGGCCATGGCGACCAGCAGCTTGTCCTTCTCGCGCGGGGTCAGGTTCATCAGAGGGTCCAGACGCTGGGGGCGGGGCAGCCGTTGCTGAGCACGGCGATGGCCGGCAGCAGGGCGCGGCGCAGGGTCAGGCCGTCGGGCGCGGCCAGGCGCACGACCAGTTTGCCGTCGAAGGCGCTGGCCCCGCCGAACTCGCCGATCGCCGCGCGGACGGCGTCGAGCGAAACCTCCGCGTCCGGCGCGACCAGCAACAGGGTGGCGAAGGCGCCGGCTCCGCCGAGCAGCGGCGGCGAGGCGGCGAGGGTGGAGATGTCACCGCCGAGTCTCAGGTCGTCGGCGAACAGCAGCCGGCCGTCCCGCCGGACGCGCCAGCGATCGTGGAAGCAGGCGCGGGTGAGGGTCTCGCCCATGGCCCGCCGACCCAGCACCACCGCTTCGGCCAGCAGCAGCCGGCCGTCAGCGGCGACATCGGCCTCGACGCTCCGGGCCAAGGCCGAGCGGTCGAACAGGATGGTCTCCTGCGGTAGCCAGTTCAGCCGCGCCCCGGCGCCGACCGTCAGCCGCGCGGCGACCCGCGTTTCGTCGGCGTCGGCGCGGTAGACCTTCTCGCAGGCCTGGGTGGTCAGAACCGCCGCGGCGTCGTCGCCCACGTCGACGGTCCAGCTGAACCGGTCGCCGCCGGTCATGCCGCCGCCGGAATTGATCATCACCGCCTCGACCGCGTCGGCGCGGGAGCGGGGCAGGCGCAGCTTGGCCGAGCCCTCCTGGAACAGCACCACCAGCCGGGTGGCGCCGTCTGCGTGGCGCACGGTCAGCCGGCCAACGCCCCGCGCCCGCTGCGGCGCGGGAACGGCCGGGCCCGGCTGAACCGGAAAAGGGACAACGGCGGCGAGAGCCATGACCCGACTGTCCGGGTCCGGCCCTCAAAGCGCAAGCCGTCCTCCGCCGCGCCGGACGTTCGATGGCGGGCGCCTCATTTTCGGGCGCCCCGGATCGGGGTCGACAGCGGGCGAAAACCTGTGCACGGCTGGCGGTCGATGACGCAGGACACGACCCCCGCCACCGGCACGCTCGCCACCGCCCTGACCCATGCCGCCGGTCTGCTGCCGCGGGAGCCGGTCCTGGCCGAGGCCCAGGCGCGGGAGATCCTGCGGGTGATGCCGGGCCATCCGGAGGCGATTCTGCTGCTGGCCGCCGCCCTGCGCCGACAGGGCGCGGCGGGACCGGCGCTGGAGGTGCTGGAACCGGTGATTCGCGGTCAGCCAAAATGGCCGCCAGTGCACCAGGAAGCGGGTTTCGCCCTGGCCGACCTGGGCCTCGGTCGCGCCGCCGTGGCCGCCCTGAGCCGGGCCGTGGCGCTCGATCCGAAGCTCACCGCCGCCTGGGGCGCCCTGGCCGACCAGCTGGTCCTGGCCGGCGACGAGGCGGGCTCGGACAAGGCCCGGGCGCAGCAGATCCGCGCCTCGACCTCCGATCCCAGGCTGCTCGAGGCGGCTGCGGCCTTGTGCGACAACCAGCTGGCGGTGGCCGAACGGCTGCTCAAACCCTATCTCGCCGACCATCCGACCAACGCCGCGGCCATCCGCATGCTCGGCGAGGTCGCAGCGCGGCTGGGCCGGCTCGAGGACGCCGAGGCGCTGCTGGCTCGCTGCGTCGAGCTGGCCCCAGGCTTTGTCGAGGCGCGGCACAACCACGCCACCATTCTCTACCGCCTGAACCGGTCGCAGGACGCGCTGGCGCAGTTGGACTGGCTGCTGGCGCGCAATCCGGCCCATCCCGGCTATCGCAACCTCAAGGCCGCCGCGCTTGGCCGGGTCGGCGACTACGAGGGCGCCATCGCCCTCTATGATGATCTGCTCAAGGCCTATCCCGACCAGCCAAAGGCCTGGATGAGCTATGGCCACTCCCTGAAGACCGTCGGGCGACAGACCGACAGCATCGAGGCCTACCGTCGGGCCATCGCGCTCGCGCCCCAGCTGGGCGACGCCTGGTGGAGCCTGGCCAACCTCAAGACCGTCCGTTTCAGCGACGAGGACGTCGCGGTGATGGAAGCCCAGCTGGCCCGGACCGACCTGGTCGACGAGGACCGCTTTCACCTGCATTTCGCCCTCGGCAAGGCGCTGGAGGACGGCGGCCTGTTCGAGCGGTCATTCGGCCACTACCGCGACGGCGCGGCCCTGCGGCGCAAGGCGGTCGACTATGACGCCGACAACACCAGCGCCCATGCCGCCCGGTCGAAGGCGGTGCTGACCCGCGCCTTCTTCGAGGTCCGGCCGGACTGGGGAAGCGACGCGCCCGACCCGATCTTCATCGTCGGCCTGCCCAGGTCCGGCTCGACCCTGATTGAGCAAATCCTCTCCAGCCATTCGGCGGTCGAGGGGACCATGGAGCTGCCGGACATCATCTCGATCGCCCGGCGGCTGGGCGGGCGGGTCCGGCGGGATCAGCCGTCGGCCTATCCGGAAATGCTGACAGAGCTCGATGCCGATGCCTGCCGGGCGCTGGGCGAGGAATATCTCGAGCGTACTCGCATTCAGCGAAAGCTCGGCCGGCCGTACTTCATCGACAAGATGCCCAACAACTTCGCTCATGTCGGGCTGATCCACCTGATTCTGCCGAGGGCGAAGATCATCGACGCGCGGCGCCATCCGCTGGGCTGCTGCTTCTCGGCCTTCAAGCAGCACTTCGCCCGGGGCCAGACCTTTTCCTACGATTTGACCGAGCTGGGCCGGTACTACGCCGACTATGTGGACCTGATGGCCCACTACGACGCCGTCCTGCCCGGGGTCGTGCACCGGGTGATCTACGAACAGATGGTCGCCGATCCCGAAGGCCAGGTCCGGGCGCTGCTGGACTATTGTGGCCTGCCGTTCGAGCCCGGCTGCCTGAAGTTCTACGAGAACGACCGCGCGGTGCGCACCGCCAGTTCCGAACAGGTCCGCCGGCCGATCTTCACCGATGGCGTCGACCAGTGGCGATCCTATGAGCCCTGGCTGGACCCATTGAAGGCCGCGCTTGGACCCGCGCTCGACAGCTGGGGCCGATCCTGAGGCATTGCCGCCACAGGCGCCGTCATCAATGCCTCGAACGACTGAAATGGCTCCAGTTCGCTTGACAGTGCGACCGTCGGCGGACTGATCATCCCCCCATCAGTGTTCTGCGAAAGCAAACGGGGGCCCATTCTATGCTGCGGAAGAAAAATGTCTCGATCGGCCGCAAGACGGCCCTGCTGTCCTCGGCGCTTATGACCAGCGCCATGCTCGCCGGTGCGCCTTCGGCCTTCGCCCAGGACACCACGGTCGGCGAGATCATCGTCACGGCGCAGAAACGCGCCGAAGACCTGCAGGACGTGCCGGTGAGCATTCAGGCCATCGGCGGCGAACGCCTCGACGCTTTGGTGATCTCGGACTTCAACGACTACGTGAAGTTCCTGCCCAGCGTGTCGTTCCAGTCGACGGCGCCCGGCTTCACCAGCGTCTACATGCGCGGCGTGGCCAGCGGCGGGGACGGCAACCACTCTGGCTCGCTGCCCAGTGTCGGCATCTATCTGGACGAACAGCCGATCACGACCATCACCGGCGCGCTCGACGTCCACGTCTACGACATGGAGCGGGTCGAGGCCCTCGCCGGGCCGCAGGGCACGCTGTATGGCGCCAGCTCGCAGGCCGGCACCATCCGCCTGATCACCCGCAAGCCCGAGATCGGCGTCTTCGAGGGCGCCGTCGACGCCGAGGTCAACAGTGTCACCGAGGGCGACGTCGGATACGGCCTCGAGGGCTTCGTCAACATTCCGGTCAGCGACCAGGCCGCCCTGCGGGTCGTCGGCTGGTACCAGCATGATGCCGGCTACATCGACAACGTGTTTGACACCCGCTCCTATCCGACCTGGGGCGGGACCATCGACAACAGCGGCCTGGCCGAGGACAACTACAACGACGTCACGACCCAGGGCGCCCGGATGGCGCTGAAGATCGACCTGAACGACAACTGGACGGTCACGCCGACCCTTATGGGCCAGCGGGAAGTCAGCCACGGCAACTTCTCCTACGACCCGACCCAGGGCGACCTGGCGATCGCCCGCTACCGGCCGGAAAGCGCCAAGGACACTTGGTACCAGGCGGCGATGACCGTCGAGGGCAAGCTGGGCAGTCTCGATTTCGTCTATGCCGGCTCGTACATGAGCCGCAACGTCGACTCCGAGTCCGACTATTCCGACTACAGCTTCTTCTACGACACCCTGTTCGGCTACGGCGCCTACTGGGTCGATGACCTGAACAACCCGGTCGAACCCACCCAGTACATCCAGGCTCGCGACCGCTACACCAAGGAAAGCCACGAAATCCGGCTCTCCACGCCAGCCGATCTGCCCCTCCGCGCGGTCGGCGGCTGGTTCATGCAGAACCAGACCCATGACATCCAGCAGCGCTATCTGATCGATGGCATCGGCACGGCCATCGAGGTGACCGGCTGGCCGGACACCATCTGGCTGACCAAGCAATTCCGCACCGACAAGGACTACGCCCTGTTCGGCGAAGTCGCCTGGGACTTCCATCCGGGCTGGACCCTCACCGGCGGCGTTCGCTACTTCCTGGCTGAGAACGGGCTGAAGGGCTTCTTTGGCTACGGCGCCGGCTACAGCACGAGCACGGGCGAATTCAGGTGCGACCCGACGTTGCCGGTCTACTCGACCGCGCCGTGCACCAATCTGCACAAGACCACCGAGGAGACGGGCTTCACCCACAAGGTCAACCTGACCTGGAAGTTCGATGAAGACCGGATGTTCTACGGCACCTGGTCGACCGGCTACCGGCCGGGCGGCATTAACCGCCGTGGCACCCTGCCGCCCTACGGCTCCGACTTCCTGACCAACTACGAGCTGGGCTGGAAGACAATGTGGTTCGACCGCTCGCTCCGCTGGAACGGCGCGGTCTACCTGGAGCGCTGGGACGACTTCCAGTTCTCGATCCTCGGCGCAAACGGCCTGACGGAGATCAAGAACGCCGCCCAGGCCCGCATCCGGGGCCTCGAGACCGACGTCGTCTGGCGCCCCACCGAAGGCCTGACCCTCAGCGGCGGCGCCGCCTGGACCGAGGCAGAGCTGACGGCAAACTACTGCGGGTTCACCACCCCCACTGGAACGCCGGTGACCCAGTGCGCCACGCCGCAGGCCCCCAAGGGCACTGAACTGCCGGTGACGCCGCGGTTCAAGGGCAACCTGACCGTCCGCTACGAGTTCATGCTCGGCGACTTCGACGCTCACGTTCAGGGCGCGATGGTTACCCAGACCGACGCCTGGACCGACCTGCGGCTGGTGGAACGGGCGATCATCGGCAAGCAGGACGGCTGGACCGCCTTCGACTTCACCGCCGGGATCAACAACGACGTCTGGAGCGCGGAGTTCTTCGCCCAGAACCTGACCGACGAACGGGCCGATCTCTATCGCTACGCCCAGTGCGCCGAGTCGGTCTGCGGTGGCGCGGTCTACAGCGTGCCCAATCAGCCCCGGACCCTCGGCCTGAGGTTCGGACGCAAGTTCTAAAAGGCCAGCGGATCCTCCCCGAAAGGGGAGGATCTATTTCTTCGCCCGTGCCGCGAAGGCCGCGATGCGGTCGCGCATGTCCGGGCCGACGCCCTCGCCGTTGTAGATCTCGTGCGCCAGGCCGGCCGTGATCGGCAAGCCGTCGGTGTGGGTGACCAGCCGCTTGTTGGCCGCGTGACTGAAGGAGGAGTTCGCGGCGATCTCGGCGGCCAGGGCGTCGATGGCGACCTCGAAACCCTCATCCGGCACGCAGGTATTGGCCAGACCCATGGCCTCTGCCTCGCGCCCCGAATAGGTGCGGCAGGTGAACATCATCTCCCGCGCCCTGAAGGTTCCGACCCGCCGCGGCAGGCGCTGGCTGAGGCCCCAGACCGGGGTCAGGGCCCAGCGGGCGTGGGTGTCGGCGAACTTCGCGCTCTCCGCAGCCAGGATGATGTCGCCGGCCAGGGCCAACTCCAGGGCCCCGGTGTAGCAGTGGCCGTGTACGGCGCTGATCACCGGCAAGGGCAGGTTGGCCAGCCGCTCGATCACATGGGCCTGGTAGTTGGCGCGGGGTAGCTTTTCCCCCGTGGCGATGTCGCCCAGGTCGTGACCGGCCGAAAAACAGCGGCCAGCCCCGCGCAGCACGACCACGGCGGCCGAGCCCCCGGTCGGTTTCCAGCGCCTTCACATGCGACTCCAGCGCCTCGAACACCGGCACGTTGAGGGAGTTCAGCTTGTCCGGCCGGTTGAGAGTCAGGATCGCGGCCGGGCCGCGATCCTCGCGCAGGACCAGATCGCTCATCAGGCGGCGGCCTTCTTCAGGAACACCGTCTGGGTGTTGGTGTATTCGAGCAGTCCCTCCAGAGCGCCCTCGACGCCGAGGCCGGACTGCTTCTGACCGCCGAAGGCCGCCAGCGGCGAGAGGTGCTGGCTCTCGTTGATCCAGACCGTGCCCGTAGCCAGGCGCTCGGCGATCTCCAGCGCCTTCTCCTCGTCCTTGCTCCAGATCGAACCGCCCAGGCCGTACTGGGTGGCGTTGGCCAGGCCGATGACGTCCTCGAGATTGTCGAACTTGAGCAGCGGCAGCACCGGGCCGAACTGCTCCTCCTGGACGATGCGGCTGTCCTCCGGCGGGTTGTCGATGATGGTCACCGGCACGAAGTAGCCGGGCGCTTCGGACTTTTCACCGCCGATCAGGAATTTGTAGCCCTTGGCCTTGGCGTCGGCGATCAGGTCCAGCACCCGCTGGTACTGCAGCCTGTTCTGGATGGGGCCCATCTGCGTGCCCTGGTCCGCGCCGTCGCCCATCTTGACCGTCTTCGCATAGGCGACGAGGGCGTCCTTGAGCGGCTCGTAGACGTCCTTGTGGACATACATCCGTTTGGTAGCGATGCAGATCTGGCCGCTGTTCCTGAAGGCGGCCCAGAACAGCTGCTCGGCGACCTGCTCGACATCGACGTCCGGCATGACGATGGCCGCGTCGTTTCCGCCCAGTTCCAGGGTGATGCGCTTCAGCGTGGCGGCGGCCGACTGCATGACCTTGCGGCCGGTCTGGGTCGAGCCGGTGAAGCGGACCTTGTCGATGCCCGGGTGGCTGGTGATCCAGGGACCCAGGTCGTCGCCGCCGGTGACGATGTTCAGCACCCCGTCCGGCAGCACGCCGCGCAGCAGCTCGCCGATGCGCAGGGTGGTCAGGGGCGTGAACGGCGAGGGCTTGAGGATCAAAGTGTTGCCGGCCAGCAGGGCCGGGGCGACCTTGAACATGGCCAGAACCACCGGGAAGTTCCACGGGGCGATGGCGCCGACCACGCCGATCGGCACATGGCGGGTCTCGCCGCGACGCTCGGCGGTGTCCTCGACCACCGTCACCGGCAGATCGAGGCTGGAGATGGCCTGACACCAGTAGGCGCCGCCGAGGATGTCGCCCGTTGCGTCGGCGTGTGGTTTGCCCTGTTCGCTGGTCAGCAGGCGCTTGAGCTCCTCGACATTGCCGGCCAGCACCCCGGCGATGGCCAGCAGGGCCTCGCGGCGTTTGGCGATCGGGGTGGCGCGCCAGGCCGGGAAGGCGGCCCGGGCGGCGGCGACCGCCTGGTCCAGCTGCTGCCGCGAACAGTCCGGCGCCTGGCCGATGACCTGTTCGTTGGCGGGGTTGAGCACGTCGAAATGGACCGCGCCGGCGACGCCCTTGCCGCCGATGGTCATGGTGTAGGTGTCGTTGATCATGGCTCGCTCCCGTGCTGCTGGCGGCACAATGACTCCGTGACCCTCGGTCAGCCAAGGGCGTCGCGCGCTTGATCTATTGACACTGACCATGCAGATAGTTTCGACCCTCACTGGAACGGCGATCATGACCTACCGGCTCTACGGCACCCCCGGCTCGCTCTACACGGCCAAGGCCCGCAGCTGGCTGATCAAACAGGGCGTCCCGTTCGAGAACCGGGCCGCCGGCGAGCCGCGTTTCCGCGAAGAGATCGTCCCGAAGATCGGCCGCTGGATCATCCCGGTGCTGGAAGCGGACGACGGTGAGCTGATCCAGGACGGCTCGGCGATCATCGCGCGGCTGGAGGCCGACGGCCTGGCCCGCTGGCCGACCTTCCCGACCACCCCGCGCCATCGTCTGATCGGCCAGATCTTCGAACTGTTCGGCGGGGAGGGGCTGCTGCGACCGGCGATGCACTACCGCTGGAATTTCGACGCGATCAACCAGCCCTTCATTGCGCGCGACTTCGCCGCCGGACTGGCGACGCCGGGCGCTGAGCCGTCGGAAGGCGAGACGGTGTTCCAGTTCGCCGCCCAGCGCATGCGCAAGGCCATGGCGTCGTTCGGCGTGAACGAGGCGTCGATCCCATTGATTGAAGCGGCCTACGAGGAATTCCTCGGTCTGTTCGAGGCGCATCTGGCAGGTTCGCCCTACCTGCTGGGCGGCCGGCCGACGATCGGCGACTACGGCCTGATCGCGCCGCTCTACGCCCATCTGGGCCGGGATCCCTTCCCGGCCGATCTGATGAAACGCAAGGCCCACCGGGTCTGGCGCTGGGTCGAGCGGATGAACGCCGCCGACCTGGACTCGGGCGAGTATGGCTATCCCGCCCCCGAGCTGTTCGCCGACGATGGCGTGCCTGACACCCTGAAAGCCCTGCTACGGTTCGTCGCCGAGGACTACCTGCCGGAGGTCCGCGCCTATGTGGGGTTCGCCAGCGCGTGGCTGGCGGAACGGCCCGACCTGGAGCCCATGACCAGCGGTCTGGCGCGGACCTCGGAACGGGTCATCGGCCGCGTCGCCTTCGACTGGCGGGGCGAGACGATCGAGGTCGGGGTCATGCCCTATCGCCTCTGGCTGCTGCAGAAGGTCCAGGATGTCATCACGGCCAGCCCCGAATTAAATGCGCTGCTGTCTGAAACCGGGCTGACCGATCTGGCGACCCTGAAAACCGCCCGGCGCGTCGAGCGGGTCAACCAGCTCGAAGTCTGGACCGCCCCGATCTGACCTCGCCGCTTGTCTTCCCATGGGGCGCCCGCCCATCATTGGCGCGACAGGGAGAGACACCATGGGAAACAGTCAGGCCGGCAAGACGCTGTTCGTCGCGGGCGGATCGAGCGGCATCAACCTGGGCATCGCCCGCAAGTTCGCGTTGGAAGGGGCCAACGTCGCCCTGATCAGCCGCAGTCCCGAGAAGATCGCCATCGCCGCTGCCGAGATCGGCGAGATCAACGGCGGCCGGGCCATCGGCATCGCCGCCGACGTGCGCGACTACGCCGCCGTCGAGGCCGCCCTGAAGGCGACGCACGACAAATGGGGCGACATCGACACGGTGCTGTCCGGCGCGGCGGGCAATTTCGTCGCCCCGGCGTTGGGCATGTCGGCCAACGGTTTCAAGACCGTCGTCGACATCGACCTGATCGGCACCTTCAACGTGCTGCGGGCCTCGTTCGAGTTCCTGCGCCGGCCAGGGGCCTCGCTGATCTCGATCACCGCGGGCCAGGCCACCCGCGCCTCGATGTTTCAGGCCCACGTCTGCGCCGCCAAGGCCGGCATCAACATGCTGACCCAGTGCCTGGCGCTGGAGTGGGGGCCGGCCGGGGTGCGGGTCAACGCCATCTCGCCCGGCCCGATCGCCGACACCGAGGGCATGGCGCGTCTGGCCACCACGCCGGAAGCCGAGGCCCGGGTAAAGGCCCGCGTGCCGATGCGCCGCTATGGCACCAAGGACGAGATCGGCGACGCCGCCCTGTTCCTGAGCTCGGACGCCGCCCGCTACATCAACGGCGCGATCCTGCCGGTCGACGGCGGCTCGGGCTGTGGCGACGGCGGCGGCGACGCCCTGGGCAATTTCGCGGCCGCGTCCTTCAGCTAGATCACAGAAAAATCAGAACAACAGGGAGAGAACCGATGTCTATCGACTTCGAGATTCCGCCGGAGGCCAAGGCCATCCGCGAAAGGGTGCGCCAGTGGGTCAACGACGAGTGCCGACCCGCCGAAAAGCGGCTGCTGGCCGGCGAGGACTACAAGACCATTCTCGGTGAACTGCGGACCAAGGCCCGCGCCCAGGGCCTGTGGTGCCCGTTCATCCCGGTGGAGCACGGCGGCATGGGTCTGGGCCCGCTGGCCAACGCCCTGGTGCAGATGGAGCTGGGCGAGAGCTATCTCGGCGCCCTGTCGATGAACACCCAGGGTCCCGACGACGCCACCATGATGACCCTGCTGGCGCACGGCACCGACTACCAGAAGGAAAAGTTCCTCAAGCCCCTGCTGAACGGCGAAAAGCGCATCTGCTACTCGATGACCGAGAAGGCCGCCGGCGCCGACGCCACCGGCATGCGCACCACCGCGGTCAAGGACGGCAACGAGAACTACATCCTCAACGGCGAAAAGTGGTTCTCCTCGGCCGCCTCGGTCGCCGACATCGCCCTGGTGATGGCCCGCACCGACCCGGACGCCCCCCGGCACCAGCAGTTCTCGACCTTCATCGTCGAGCTGCCCAACCCCGGCTACCGCATCATCCGCGACATCGAGACCATGGCCGCCGAAGGCCCGCTGTCGCACATCCTCGGCGGCGGCCATTCCGAGGTCGAGATCAAGGACCTGGTGATCCCGGCCGAGAACCTGCTCGGCGGCGAGGGCAACGGCTTCAACATGGGTCAGCACCGCCTGGCCTATGGCCGGCTGCGGCACGGCATGCACAACGTCTCGATGGCCCAGCGGGCGCTCGACCTGGCCGTGGCCCACGTCACCAGCCGAGAGACCTTTGGCAAGAAGCTCAGCGAGCGTCAGGGGGTCCAGTTCATGCTCGCCGACTGCGCGCAGGACATCTACATCGCCCGGCTGATGCTGCTGCACATCGCCTACAAGGCCGAAAAGGGCATGGACCTGCGCCAGGAGAACGGCATCGCCAAGGTCTATCTGGCCAACATGGTTCACCGGGTTGTCGACACGGCGATCCAGCTGCACGGGGCCCTGGGCTACTCGATGGATACCCCCCTGGCCCGCTGGTACACCCACATCCGGTCACAACGGCTGGTCGACGGCCCGGACGAGGTTCACCGCTGGACCACCGGCCGCAACGTGATCAAGGCCTTCGAGCGCGACGGCACCACCGCCGCCGCGGTGGGCGGGGATCTGCTTTAAGACTTACACCTGTCATCCCGGCCGAAAGCCCGCGGTAGCGGGCTGCAGAGCCGGGACCCAGATTGAATCCAAGCCGAATCTGGGTCCCGGCTCTCCGCTACGCCGCGGCCGGGATGACAGTCATTGGTTCATGGGCTCAACCAGTTGGACG
Source organism: Caulobacterales bacterium (assembly GCA_016234625.1). Classification (GTDB taxonomy): domain Bacteria; phylum Pseudomonadota; class Alphaproteobacteria; order Caulobacterales; family Caulobacteraceae; genus Caulobacter. Next base: position 12,902 of record JACRBD010000262.1, read on the forward strand.
ATGCGCCCCGCTGCTTCGGCCAATGCGGCGTCGTCCAGGGTCTCCAGCGCGATGACCGCCATCGGCTCGCGCCCATCCTTGCGGCGGCCACGGCGGTAGGCTGGGTCGTAGTGCAGCTCCATCAGGGCCTCGGCGAGGGCGGCGTAGTCGCCATCGGCCAGCAACCTGCGCCAGCCTTCCAGCCGCTTCTGACTCGGATGCACCGGCAGGCGGCCCAGCACCGCCTCGATCAGGTCATGGTCGGCGACAATGTCGGCATAGGCGGTCACCAGGTATCGCGCCCGTTCCTCGCGCGGAGCGGTGACCTCGATACGCGGCGCGGCCGCCATCCGCGCCCACAGCGCGGGCGGAACCATCAGGTCGCCGATCCGGCTGGACTCGGCCTCGACCACGGTCGGGCGGGACGGGTCCAGCGCTTCCATGGCGCGCAGAAGCTCGGACTCGAAGCCCTTCTGGTTCGGTTGCGGCTGGCCCGGCAGGCCGCCGAACAGGGAGCCGCGATGGCCGGCCATGCCCTCCAGGTCGAGGGTCTGCAGGCCCCGCTCGGCCAGGCCTGTCAGGATCTGCGTCTTGCCCGTGCCGGTGTCGCCGTCGAGCAGCACCAGGTTCAGCGGCCAGGTCTCGTCGTAGAGCCGATGTTGCACCTGCCGCCGGTAGGTCTTGTAGCCCCCCACCAGCAGGCTGGTGCGCCAGCCCACCCGCGAGAGGATCGTGGCCATCGACTCCGACCGCGACCCGCCCCGCCAGCAATAGACCAGCGGGGCGAACGTCTGCGGCTGGTCGGCCAGCGCCGTCTCCAGGTGCCGGGCAATGTTGCGGGCGACATAGGCCGCGCCGATCCGGTTGGCCTTGAGTCGGGATTCCTGGACGTAGATCGTTCCCACCTCAGCCCGCTCGGCGTCGGTCAGGACCGGCAGATTGATGGCGCCCGGCACATGATCCAGGGCGAACTCGCCCGGACTGCGCACGTCGATGATCGCCCCGAACGCGGCGAGGGTCGCGGAGTCGGCGCTGGTGATCGGCTGGATGCGCGACATGAAAGACCTGTTCCCGCCCGTGGCCCCTCCGCTGTAGGGGACTTCGCGGCCGTCGTTCAATATGAAGCGGCGAGCTTTCAGGAGTAACCCCGTGTCCGACCCCGTGCGACTGACCTCCCTGGCCCATGGCGGCGGCTGCGGCTGCAAGCTGGCGCCGGCGGTGCTGCGCGAGATCCTGGCCAAGACCCCGGCGGCGGCGGTTTTCCCCGACCTGATGGTCGGGACCGAGACGTCGGACGACGCGGCGGTCTGGCGGCTGAACGACCAGCAGGCGCTGGTGGCGACGACGGACTTCTTCATGCCGGTGGTCGATGACCCGTTCGACTTTGGCCGCATCGCCGCCACCAACGCCCTGTCCGACGTCTACGCCATGGGCGCGACGCCGATCTTCGCCCTGGCTCTGGTCGGCATGCCGGTAGACCGCCTGCCGGTGGAGACCATCCAGCAGATTCTCGCCGGCGGGGCGGCGGTCTGCGCGGCGGCGGGCGTGCCGATCGCCGGCGGCCATTCGATCGACAGCGTCGAGCCGATCTACGGCCTGGTCGCCCTGGGCCTGGTGCATCCGGACCGCGTCCTGACCAATCGCGGCGCGAAGGCCGGCGACGTGCTGATCCTGACCAAGGCGCTCGGTGTCGGCATCCTCAGCGCGGCCTTCAAGCAGGAAAAGATGCCGGCCGGCGGCTATGAGGCGATGATCGCCTCGACCACCCAGCTCAACACCGTCGGCGCGGCGCTCAGCGGAACCGAGGGCGTGCACGCGGTGACCGATGTGACGGGCTTCGGCCTGCTCGGGCATCTGCTGGAGATGTGCCGCGGAGCGGGTCTGGCGGCGGAGGTCGATGCAAACGCGCCGGCCCTGTTGACCGGCGTGGAAGCCCTCGCCAGCGGCGGCGTGCGCACCGGCGCCTCGACGCGCAACTGGGCCAGCTATGGCGAGGCGGTCCGCCTGCCGGACGGCTTCCCCGACTGGCGGCGGGACATCCTGTGCGATCCCCAAACCAGCGGCGGTCTGCTGATCGCCGTGGCCCCGGACAAGGCGGACGCGGTCCTGCGGCATGTGACCGGCGCCGGGTCCGCGGCCTCACGGATCGTCGGCCGACTGACCGAAGGCCCCGCCGAGGTTCGCGTCGCCGCCGCCTGACCTTACCCTCTTTCCGGGGATGCCGGGGTTCTCGGGACGACCGACATTGGGTCGACCAGAGGAGGCCCCCATGCACCGTTTGTCCCGCGCGGCTGTCGCCGTATCACTCGCCAGCCTGCTGACCAGCTGCGCCAGCCTGATCACCGGCGGCCCTTTGATCCGCCCCGGCGAACCGGTCGGCGCGATCACCGTGATCAACCGGACCAGCCATCCCATCGGGGTAGTCTCCATCTCGGCATGCAGCGCGTCGACCTATGGCCTCAATCGCCTGCCCGACGGCGTGTCGATCCCGTCCGGCCGCAGCTACCAGTTCCAGGTCTCGGCCGGGTGCTGGGACGTCGATGCCGGGGCCTTCGGCGTGGGCGACGCGCGTCAGCGGATGACGGTCAGCGCCGGCGGCGTGACCCGCTACACGGTCACCGACTAGGACTTCCGCCGGCCGCTTGCGCCGGCAAACGGGAGGGATAAGGTCCGCCCCTCCCTCCCGCCTCCGCGAGTGCATTGTCATGGCCGTCGATCGTCGTCAGCTCCTCCTCGGCGCCACCGCCGCCGGTCTCGCCGCGAGCGCGCCGGCCCTGGCCTGGGCCGCCACGGCCGGTCCGATCGCTGATCCGAAGCTGGCCGGCCTGATCGACGACTTCGTCCAGGAGATGCTGGTCGCCTCCCCCGAGACGGCGACCTCTCTGGGCCTCGACACCGGCGCCAACGCCGGCCTGAAGGGCAAGCTCAGCGACGCCTCGGCGGCCGGACGCGAGGCGGCCATCGCCGGCTATCAGTCGCGCCGCAAGCGGCTGGCGGCCATCGACCGCGCCACGCTGAGTCCCAGCGACGTGACCATATATGACACCGTCGTCTACGCCCAGGGGCTGGGCGCCCGAGGCGGCAAATTCAGCTATGGCATCGACAACGCCAACCCCTACATCGTCAGTCAGCAGAACGGCGCGATCCTCAACGCCCCGGAGTTCCTCAACTCCCAGCACCTGATCGCCAGCAAGGCCGACGCCGACGCCTATGTGGCCCGGCTGGACGCCCTGGCCACCGTGATCGGCCAGGAGACCGCCCGCATCCAGGTTGACGCGGCGGCCGGCGTCTCGCCGCCGGACTTCATCCTGAACAACGCCCTGGGCCAGCTGCGAGGCATGCGCGCCGTGCCCGCCGCCGACACCCGGCTGGTCGCCTCGCTGGTCGAGCGCACGAAGACAAAAGGCATCGCCGGGGACTACGCCGCGCAAGCCACGGCCATCGTGAAGGACAGGATCCAGCCGGCTCTCGACGGTCAGATCGCCGCCCTGGCGGCCCTGCAGGCCAAGGCCAGTTCCGACGGCGGGGTCTGGCGCCTGCCGGACGGGGAGGCCTACTACGCCTGGGCCCTGCGCATTGGCACCACCACCGACCGCACCGCCGACGACATCCATGCCATGGGTCTGGAACAGGGGGCGGCGATCGACGCCCAGATGGACGCGGTGCTCAAGTCCCAGGGCTTCACCCAGGGCACGGTCGGCGAGCGGATGA
>JACRBD010000266.1 GCA_016234625.1 Caulobacterales bacterium
AATTCGTAAACTGTCGCCGAACTCACAGCCCCAGCCCCATCAGCGCCCGTTCCAGGTCCGCCTGACGGAACGGCTTCTGCAGCACCGGGACGCCGCGGTGGGCGTCGCTGAGGCCGCTCTGGCCGTAGCCGCTGGCGAAGACATAGGGCACGCCGCGGGCCTTGAGGGCGTCGGCCACCGGGAAGATCGGGTCGCCGCCCAGGTTGACGTCCAGCACCGCCGCGTCGATCGCCGCGTCCCGGGCCAGCGGCATGGCTTCGCTCAGGTTCGGCGCCGGGCCGACCACCGAGCAGCCGAAATCGGCCAGCATGTCTTCCAGCAGCATGGACACCAGCATCTCGTCCTCGACGACGAGAATGCGAAGTCCGTTCAGGTTTGCTGTACCCACAACACGCCCTTCCCGCCGGCATACTTGCCGGTCGCCCCGACGCGCGACCCTGGCGCGTCGGTAACCAACGCGGGAGCTCGGTCGGGGTTCCCGGAAAAGTTAACCGGATTCGATCCAGCCGCCATCGGCGTCCAGTCGCGGGCTGATGCGCAGTTCGGTGATCTGGTTCCGCCGCCGCCGAAGCACCTCGAAGCGGTGGTGGAAGAAGTGGAAGGTTTCGCCTTCCTCCGGAATCGCCTCGGCCTCCTGGATCAGCAGGCCGGCGATGGTCACCGCCTGGTCGTCGGGCAGGTCCCAGTCGAGGGCCCGGTTCAGATCCCGGACGGTGACGGTGCCGGCGGTCTCGATCCAGCCGTCTGGCTGGACCTTGACCCCCTCGACGGCGGCGTCGTGCTCGTCGTCGATCTCGCCGACGATCTCCTCGAGGATGTCCTCCAGCGCCACCACCCCCTGCAGGCCGCCGTATTCATCGACCACCAGGGCGAAGTGATTGCGCTTCTTGAGGAAGGCGTTGAGCTGATCCTTCAGCTTGGTGGTTTCGGGGGTGAACCAGGGCTTGCGGGCCAGGGCCATGACGTCCAGCGTATCGAGATTGGCGTCGGTCTGGGCCATCACCTTGACCAGGTCGCGGACGTGCAGCACGCCGACGATGTTCTCCGGATCGTCGCGCCACAGGGGCAGGCGGCTATGGCCGCAGTCGAGCGCCTGGCGGACCAGCTCGCGCGGCGGCAGGCCGACGTCGAGCATCTCCACCAGCTTGCGGTGGACCATGACCTCGGCGACATCCATCTCCGACAGGTCCAGCACCCCGCCCAGCATCCGCCGGTCCCGGCTTTCGACCACGCCTTCCGCGTGGTGGTACTCCACCGCGCCGCGGATCTCCTCGTGGGCGGCCAGGACGTCGGTCTCCATGGAGAGGTTGATGCCGAAGGGCCGCAGGGTCTGGCGCACGATCCACTGCGCCGCCCGGGCCAGCGGTCCGAAGACGCGCACCACCCACCAGGTCGGCAGCGACAGGAAGCGGGCCACCGACTCCGGACGGGTGATGGCCAGGGTCTTGGGCAGGATCTCCGAAAAGACCACGATCAGCACGGTCATGATCACCGTGGCGACGGCCACGCCATACTCGCCCATGCCCGACAGGACCGCCGTGGTGATGGCGGTGGCGAGGATGTTGATGACGTTGTTGGACAGCAGGATCGCGCCGATCATGTTTTCCTGATCGGCCATCATCCGGTTGACCCGGGCGGCGGCCCGGTCGCCGTCGCGCTCGAGCTGGTGCATCCGCCCGCGGCTGGCCGCGGTCATCGAGGTCTCGGCGGCCGAGATCAGCCCCGACGCGGTCAACAGCGCCAGCAGGGTCGGAGCGAGGCCAAGCAGCAGGGCCCAGGGGTTCACGAAGCAGCTCCCTCGGTGATCAGGAATTGGCGCAGGGCGTCGGGATCGACCCCCTTGGCGGTGAAAGCATCGCCGATGCGGCGGGCGAGGATGAAGGTCAGGGCCCCGCCCTGGGCCTTCTTGTCCTGGCCCATGTGATGGATCAGCCGGTCGGCGTTGAACGGATGGCCGGGCGCGTCGGCCATGCCGGCGGGCAGGCCGGCGGCCTTCAGCGCCCGCTCGACGCGCGCGGCGTCGGCCGGGTCGCACAGGCCCAGGAACGCGGAAAGGCGGAAGGCCAGGCCGCAGCCGGCGGCGACCGCCTCGCCGTGCTTGAGCGCCTCGCCGTAGCCGGTCTCGGCCTCCAGGGCATGGCCGAAGGTGTGGCCGAGGTTGAGCAGGGCGCGCCGGCCCTGCTCGGTCTCGTCCTCCGCCACGATCTCGGCCTTCATCTCCACCGACCGCCCGACAGCGTGAGCCAGGGCCGAGATGTCGCGCTCCAGCACGGCGGCGCAGTTGGCCTCGAGCCAGGCGAAGAAGTCCGCGTCGCCCAGCATGCCGTACTTGATCACCTCGGCGTAGCCGCAGGCCATTTCCCGGGCGGGCAGGGTGCAGAGCACGTCCAGGTCGGCCAGCACCAGCTTCGGCTGATGGAAGGCGCCGATCAGGTTCTTGCCGCGCGGAGTGTCGATGGCGGTCTTGCCGCCGACCGAGCTGTCCACCTGGGCCAGCAGGCTGGTGGGGACCTGGATAAAGTCGATGCCGCGCTTGTAGATCGCCGCCGCGAAGCCGGCCAGGTCGCCGACCACGCCGCCGCCGAAGGCCACGATCACGTCGCCCCGGTCCAGCCGCAGGTCCAGCAGCCGGTCGCTGAGATCGGCCAGGCCGGCGAAACTCTTGCTCTCCTCGCCGGCCGGCACGGTGATCACATCCACCGCCACCCCGGCCCGTTCCAGCGACACGCTCAGCCGCTCGCCATGGTGCTCGCCGACGTTGCTGTCGGTGACGATGGCGGTGCGTCTGGTCTTCAGCAGCGGCGCGATGCGCTCGCCCGCGCGGTCGATCAGGCCGGGGCCGACGACCACCTCATAGCTGCGTCCGGCCAGGGTCACGGGAATGCTGCGGATCAAGTCTCGGCTCCGGCCAGATGGGCGGTCAGGGCGCTGACGACGGCCTCGACGGCTTCGTGATGGGGGGTGTCGCCGGTTTCGACGGTGATGTCGGCCTGGGCGTAGATCGGATCGCGCTCGGCCGACAGGGCGGTCAGCACCTCCAGCGGATCCTTGCCGCGCACCAGGGGGCGGTTGTCCTTGCGGCCGATGCGGCGGGCCAGCAGCTCAAGGTCGGCCTTCAGCCAGATCGACACCGCCCGCGCCTTGATCAGCGCCCGGGTCTCGTCGTTGATGAACGCTCCTCCGCCGGTGGCCAGCACATGGGGCCCCTCGTCCATCAGCCGGGCGATGACGCGCCGCTCGCCGTCACGGAAGGCCTGTTCGCCGAAGCTGTCGAAGATTTCGGAGATGGTCCGGCCCGCAGCGGTCTCGACCTCGGTGTCGGCGTCCTTGAACGGCAGGTCCAGCACCGTGGCCAGTCGCCGGCCGATACTGCTCTTGCCCACGCCCATGAGGCCGACGAGGGCGATGGTCTTGCGGCGGAGGCGGGGGTCGGCGGTCATGGCCGTGCTTGGCTTACACGACTGAGGCGGGGTGAGGGAAGCATTGAACCCTTCTCCCGGCGGGAGAAGGAGGGGCCCTCGCCACAGGCGAGGGAGGTTGAGGGGCTACGGCGCCTGCCCGATAGTCCGTAAACCCTCACCCTCCCGTCGCTTCGCGATGGGTCCCTCCCTCTCCCTCCGGGAGAGGTGCTAGAGTATCGCCATGCGCCCGCTCCTGATCGCCGCCGCCCTCGCCCTTCTCGCCGTCCCGGCCACGGCGCAGGTCGAGGTCACCACCCTGGCCGCGCCGGACTATTTCTCGCTGGGCGACCGGACTTCCGGGATCGGGTCGGACTTCTGGCTGCGCACCTCGCCGGAGCTGGCGCGGGAGGTGATCGGGACGGTCGGCCGCAAGCCGCTTAGTCCGGCGTTCGCCGCCCTCGGCCGGCTGGCGATCGGCGCGGGTGTTCCCGGCCCCGAGGGCGTCGGGCGCGATCCCGAGGTCGCCGCCGCGCGGGTCCAGGCCCTGTTGCGGCTGGGCGCGCCCCAGACCGCCTGGGCCGCCGTCGAGCGCGCGCCGGGAGTCGGCGGCAACCTCGCGCTCGCCGAGGCGGCCGCCGAGGCGGCCCTGATCGCGGGCCAGGACGACTACGCCTGCAAGGTGTCCGATCAGCTGACGGTGGGGCGGGGCGAAATCTACTGGCTGCGCCTGCGCGCGTACTGCCAGGCGCGGACCGGCCAGGCTGACGCCGCCCAGCTGACCTTCACCCTGGCCGGCGAAAAGGCGAAGGACGCGGTCTACGCCCGGCTGATGGGCGCCACTCTGGCCGTCGTCGGCGATCACGGCGCGGCTTCGCTGCGCAACGGCCTGGATCTGGCCCTGTCGCGCCGCCTGACGCTGGATCTCCAGGCGGCCAGGGCGACCGCCTCCCCCGCCGTGGCCGCGGCGCTGTGGCCAGCCGAGGCCGCCTATGAGACCGAGGGGGCCACGGTGGCCCGGTCGCTGATCGCCAGCGCGGCCACGACTCCGACTCTGATCGACACCCTGCTGGCCGAGGCCGAGGCGGCGACGCCAAAGGCCCGACCCATCCTGATCGGCCGCATCCTGCTGCTGGAAGCCACGGGCGCGACGCCGACCATCGAGGCCCGCGCCCGCCTCGCCAAGGCGGACGCGGGCAGGAGCGCGGCCGGGCCGACCCTGCTGCTGGCGCTCGACCGCGCCGCCAATCTTGGTCTGAAGGGCGAGACCGCCCTGATCGCCCTGGCCATCGCCTCGGACGCCGGCGCGGCCGGACCGGCGGCGCTCGACCGCGCCCGGATCGTCGCGGCCCTGCGTCGAGTCGGCCTGGCCGCCGACGCCCAGACCATCGCCATCGAGGGCCTGCTGGTCCCCGCCCCATGAGCGAAGGCTGGACCGAGGCCTTCCTCGAGATGATGGCCGTCGAGCGGGCCGCCGCGCGCAACACCCTGACCGCCTACGGCCGGGACCTGGTCGACGCCGCCGCCTTCCTGCGGACCCGCGGCCGGGACCTGGGGACCGCCGCCGCAGAGGATATCGAGGCCTATTTCACCAGCATGGGCGCGGCGGGCCTGTCGCCAGCCACGGCGTCGCGGCGACGGGCGGCCGTGCGGCAGTTCTATCGCTTCGTGCTCGGCGAGGGTTGGCGAACCGACGATCCCTCCCGCCGGGTGGAGGCGCCGCGCAAGGGGCGGCCCCTGCCCAGGGTGCTGTCGCGGCACGAGGTCGAACGGCTGATCGCGGCGGCGGCGGCAAAGGACGGCGCCCAGGGCCTGCGCCTGGCCTGCCTGATCGAGATCACCTACGCCTCCGGCCTGCGGGTGTCGGAGCTGCTCAACCTGCCCCTGAACGCCGTGGCGCGGGATCCCGCCTTCCTGATGGTCAGGGGCAAGGGTGGCAAGGAGCGGCTGGCGCCGCTGAACGACGCGGCGCGCAAGGCGGTGAAGGCCTGGCTCGACGTGCGCAAGGACTTCGTCCCCAAGGGCGACGCCACCAACCCCTGGCTGTTCCCGTCGCGCGGCAAGGGCGGCCGGCTGACGGCCCGGCGGTTCTCGCAGCTGCTGGAGGAAGCGGCCATCGCCGCCGGCATCGACCGGGAGAAGGTCAGCCCGCACGTCCTGCGCCATGCCTTCGCCACCCACCTGCTGGAGGGCGGCGCCGATCTGCGCGTTGTCCAGACCCTGCTGGGCCACGCCGACATCGCCACCACCCAGATCTACACCCATGTGGCCGGCGACCGGCTGGCCGAGGTGGTCCGCAGCAAGCACCCGCTCGCGCGAAAACCGTAGCGGGGCTTCACTGCCCCCAAGGTTGATGTATCGTCGTTCGCTCTACCGGCGGGGAGCAACGACATGGCCTGGGGCGATCCACTCAAGCGCGGCGACAAGGGCGCCGATGTGGTCGAGCTGCAGATGCGATTGGCCGGCTTCCGCGGGACCATGCCGGATGGCGATTTCGGCCCAGGCACCGAGCTGCAGGTGATGGTCTTCCAGCGCGACGTCATGGGCATGAAGAATCCCAAGGGCCGGGTCGGCGCGGCGACCCTCGCGGCCATCGACGCCTTCGGCGCCGCCCATCCGGTCGACTTCCAGCAGCTGACCTGCAAATGCGGCGTCTGCGACGGTTTCGGTCAGGGCCTGTTCAAGGGCAAATACAGGGGCGGGAGGAAGATCGAGGCCTATCACCGCTACGAGTACCCCGGCATCCACCGGATGCTGCTTTGGGCCTATCGCGGGGCGATGTTCTATGCCGGGCACAAGGGCTGGAAGCTGACCGTCAACTCCGGCTACCGCTGCTCGGAAGACAACCGCCAGCACGGCCGGTCATCGACCAACCATCACGGCAAGGCCATCGACATGGACATCCTCGGCGCCCCGTCGAAGATGATCGACCGGGAGCGCTGCAACGCCCTGCGCGGCTTGCTGGTGGAAAAGGCCAACGCCCAGGTCGGATGGGCCGCCGGCAACCGCAAATCACTGGAGCCGGCCGAGATCGCCCCGACCTGGGTGCACTACGACGTGCGCAGCTACGACAGAAAATTCCTGGCCGACCGCTATTTCGTGAAGACGCAGGCCGCTCTGGACACGCCGCCAGTGCTATAAGCCCTGGCCGGCCGAGGTGGTAAGGGAACGCCTTGCCCCCTGAGTCGGAAGGACGAACGAGCATGGAAACCCGCGACAGCAACGGCGCCCTCCTGGCCGACGGCGACAGCGTCACCCTGATCAAGGACCTCAAGGTCAAGGGCTCGGGCGGCGTGACCCTCAAGCGCGGGACCCTGGTGAAGAAGATCCGCCTCACCGGCGACCCCAACGAGATCGAGGCCAACGTCGACAAGGTGCGGGGCCTGGTGCTGCGGACCGAGTTCGTCAAGAAGGCCTAGGAGGCCGGTTGGATGCAGCAGGACCTCGACGCCCTCGGCCACATCGACAAGCTGGTGCTGTTCAACATCGGCAAGACGCCGGTGACCACCGGCGGCCTGATCGCGGCCCTGCTGACCTTCGTCGTCGCCCTGGTCGCCGCGCGGCTGGTCGCCCTGGCGATGCAGCGGGTGCGGGCGAAAGCGACCCGCGGCGGCGCCGGCCTGTACATCGTCGAGAAGCTGTCGACCTACGGCCTCCTGGTCTTCGGGGCAATCGCCGGGGTCTCGACCCTGGGCGTTGACCTGTCGTCCCTGGCGGTGTTCGGCGGCGCGCTCGGCGTCGGCGTGGGCCTCGGCCTGCAGGGCGTGGTCAAGGAGTTCGTCTCCGGCATCGTGCTGATCTTCGACGAGTCCCTGCGGGTCGGCGACTACATCGAGCTGGAAAGCGGCCAGCGCGGGGTGATCCACGAAATCGGCGCCCGGGCGACCCGCATCCGCAACAACGACAGCGTCGACATCCTGATTCCCAACAGCCAGCTGATCCAGGGCACGGTGACCAACTGGACCCTGCGCGGCCATACCCGGCGCATCCGCATTCCGTTCCGGGCCGCCTATGGCGTCGACAAGGAGAAGGTGCGCGACGCCGTGCTCGAGGCGGCCATGGCCGTGCCCTTCACCCTGCCCGACAGCGGGGCGTTCCGGAACCAAGTTTGGCTGGTCGGCTTCGGCGACTCCGGCCTGAACTTCGAGCTGGTGGTCTGGCCCAGGCTTGAGGCGGTCAAGCGGCCCAACGCCATGCAGGCGGCCTACACCTGGGCGATCGACGACGCCCTGCGCAAAGCCGGCATCGAGGCGCCGTTCCCGCAACAGGACCTGCGCATTCGCTCGCTGTTCGGCGAGGAGGGCGACGCCGCGCGGCGGACGCTGGGCCTGCAGACCGGGCCGACGACGGTCGCGCGCGGCCGCAAGGCGCGGCCCTCCAGCAACGACGCGGTCGAGGATCTGCTCCGCCCGCTCGACGAGGACGAGCAGCCGCCCAAGCCTTGACGGCCTCGCTGCGTCGCCGCAAAACCTCTCGCAATTGCGAAAAGCAGGGACGGGGACGACGCCGATGAAGACGCCGCGCGGGTTTTTCAAGCCTCTGGCCATCGGCGCGCCCATGCCGCTGCGCGAGCTGCCGGTGCGGGTCGAGCGGATGATCCACTTCGTCCCGACCCACCTGGAAAAGGTCCGCGGCAAGGTCCCCGAGATCGCCCCGACCGTCGACGTGATGCTGGGCAATCTGGAAGACGCCATCCCCGCCGACGCCAAGGACGCCGCCCGCGCCGGCTTCATCGAAATGGCCAACGCCACGGACTTCGCCGCCCTGGGCGTGGGCCTGTGGACCCGCATCAACTGCCTCAACTCGCCCTGGCACCTGGACGACGTCCAGGACATCGTCGCCGGCGTCGGCGACCGGCTGGACGTGATGATGGTCCCCAAGGTCGAGGGGCCATGGGACATCCACTACATGGACCAGTTCCTGGCCATCCTCGAGGCGAAGCACGGTCTGAAGAAGCCGATCCTGCTGCACGCGATCCTCGAAACCGCCGAGGGGGTGAACAACGTCGAGGCCATCTGCGCCGCCAGCCCGCGCATGCACGGCATCTCCCTCGGCCCGGCCGATCTCGCCGCCAGCCGGCAGATGAAGACCACCCGCGTCGGCGGCGGCCACCCCTTCTACAAGGTGCTGGAGGACCCCCGCGACGACGGCGCCCCCCGTGTCGCCGCCCAGCAGGACATCTGGCACTACACCTTCGCCAAAATGGTCGACGCCTGCGCCGCCCATGGCATCAAGGCCTTCTACGGCCCGTTCGGCGACATCTCCGACGGCGAGGCCTGCGAACAGCAGTTCCGCAACGCCTTCCTGCTGGGCTGCTCGGGCGCCTGGAGCCTGCACCCGAACCAGATCGCCATCGCCAAGCGCGTGTTCAGCCCCGATCCGGGCGAGGTGATCTTCGCCAAACGCATCCTTGAGGCCATGCCCGACGGCACGGGCGTGGTCATGCTCGACGGCAAGATGCAGGACGACGCCACCTGGAAACAGGCCAAGGTGATGGTCGACTGCGCCCGGCAGATCGCGGCCAAGGATCCCGAATACGCGGCGCTCTACGGGCTGTAGAATTTCGGTGACAGTTTGCGAATTGCCGAGCGGAAGCGGCCGACCCCTCGCAATTCGCAAACTGTCACCGAAATTCAGACGGGAGCCCTGAACCATGGCCGAACGCGAACCGCCGGCGGTCCTGAGCGACTTCGTCATGACCACGCCCCTGCGGGTGCGCTGGGCCGACGTGGACATGCAGGGGATCGTGTTCAACCCGAACTACCTGGTCTACGCCGACGTGGCGATGACCGAGTACATGCGGGCCGTCGGCTATCCCTATCCGCAGACCCTGCTGCCGTTCGGCGTCGATGTGTTCGCCGTGAGCAGCACGGTGGATTTCCGCGCCTCGGCCCGGTTCGACGACGAATTGACCCTGGCGGTGCGCACCCAGCGGTTCGGCCGGACCAGCTTCCTGTTCCGCATCGGCATCTTCCGCGGCGAGGACCTGCTGGCCGACGTGAAGACCACCTACGTCTGCGCCACGCCGGAAGCGCGCAAGCCGGCGCCGGTCCCGGAGGCGTTCAAGACGGCTGTGACGGCGTTCGAGCGGCTGGCGCCGGAATTTCGGTGACAGTTTGCGAATTGCCGAGCGGAAGCGGCCGACGCACCGCAATTCGCAAACTGTCACCGAAATTCCTCCACCCTGAACCACGGCTCCACAGTCGACCCCGTCGTCACCCCACCCAGGGGCAGCACGGAGCGGTCGTCATCGAGCGAAATCTCGAACCGGCTGAGCAGGGTCGCCAGCACGATGGAGGCCTCGGCCAGGGCGAACGACGCCCCGATGCAGATGCGCGGGCCGGCGCCGAAGGGCAGGTAGGCCGGCTCGCTGATCCACGGGTTGGACTTGCCGGCGAAACGATCGGGCATGAAGGCCGTCGGCTGGTCCCAGAACCTGGTGTGGCGGTGCAGGACCCAGGGGCTGATCCAGATCAGGCAGCCCTTGTCGATGTGTTCGCCGCAGACCACGTCCGGCCCGGTCGCCTGACGCATGATCAGGGGCACTGGCGGATAGAGCCGCATGGTCTCCAGCAGCACGTTGCGCAGCCGGGGCCAGTGCTGGATGTCGTCCAGAGTCGCCACCCGCTCCGGCGGGAAGGCGGCGACTTCGGCGCGCAGCCGCGCCTGCTCGGCCGGGTCGAGGCACAGCAGGTAGGCGGCCCAGAACAGCAGGCGCGAGGTGGTCTCGAACCCGGCCAGCAGCATGGTCGCCGACTGGTCGCGGATCTCGGCGTCGGACAGGGGCTCGCCGGTCTCCGGGTCGCGGGCGGCCAGCAGCAGGGCCAGCAGGTCGCCCTGGTCCTCGCGCGGCGGGGCGGCCCGGCGCTCGGCGACAATCGCGTCGACCTCGGCGAACCAGAGCTTGCGGAACCGGCGCCGGGCGCCGAGCACGAAGGGGAAGTCGTTCTCGGCGCGGGCGAAGCCATCGAACATCGTCGGCCGGCCGGGCCCGCCAAGATAGTCGCGCACCATCCGGGCCATGTCCTCCCGGCGCCCGTCCGCGGGCAGGGAAAAGAGGGCGCTCAGCACCGCGTCCAGCGCGGCTTCGTGGAAGGCTTCGGCGAGATTGACCCGCGACTTGCCGGTCAGCCCGCGAACCAGCCCCTCGGCGGCGGCATGGAAGTGCGGCAGCAGCGCGCCGACGCTGGCGGGGGTAAAGGCCGGGGCCAGCATGCGCCGCTGGCGGCGCCACGCCGCGCCCTCCGACAGCAGCACCCCGTCGCCGGCCAGCGGCTTGACCGGCCGTACGGAGGCCAACGGCCGGACATAGCCCGCCATATTGGTCTGCAGGATCTGGCGGATCGCCGCCGGGTCGCTGACCAGCATGCTGTCCATGCCCAGCACCCTGCGCCGCCCGGCCAGCTCGTCGAACGCCACCCGCGACCAGTTGCCCAGCGTGTTCTTCAGCGTCTCGATCACCAGCCGCGGTGTCGAGAGCTCGCCGGGGTGGATGTAGGGGGCGGGCGGAATGACGGGGCGGGATAGGGCGTCCATGAGGGGCACCGTAGCATTGCCCGAGGGGCGGCGCATCGAGCCTCCCTGCGTCCTTCGACACGGCCCTTCGGGCCTGCTCAGGATGACGTACTCAAGTGCACGTCATGGTGAGCAGCGCCGCAGTCGCGTGTCGAACCACGCACCCTTCTCCTGCCTCTAAGCCATCTTCCCCGGAACGACAGGGTGCGAGCTGCTGAGTCCGCCGTCCACCGCGATGGCCTGGCCGTTGACGTAGGACGCGTCGTCGGAGGCGAGGAACAGGGCCACCCGGGCGATCTCCTCCGGCGCGGCGCCCCGGCGCAGGGGGTTGAGCTGGCCGATCTTGCCCTCGGTGCCGCGCTCGCGGGCGCGGTCGAAGACGATCTGGGTCATGCCGGTCTCGGTCAGGCCCGGGCAGACGGCGTTGATCCGCACACCGGACCCGGCCAGCTGGTTGGCCCCGGTCTGGACGATGCTGATCACCCCGGCCTTGGAGGCGCTGTAGGGCATGCCGCCGGCGCCGGACCGGATGCCGGCCACGCTGGCGGTGCAGATGATCGCGCCCTTGCCGCGCGGGACCATGACCTTCGCGGCCGCCTGGACCGCCAGGAAGACGCCGACGGTGTTGATCCGCAGCACCTCGTTCCAGTGCTCGGCGGTCAGCTCCATCAGCCCGGGCAGGCCGCCGGAGACGCCGGCGTTGGCGAACATCACGTCCAGTCCGCCCTGCTTCTCCGCCGCCGCGATCAACTGGTCGAGCACGGCGCCGGAGGCCACGTCGCCGACGATGGCCTCGCCCTTGCCGCCGGCCGCCGTCACCTGGGCGAGAGTCTCGTTCACCT
>JACRBD010000270.1 GCA_016234625.1 Caulobacterales bacterium
GCCTCATCGACCGGTCCGGAAAATCAATGCGCCGCTTCACCTCGCCCCGGCCGGGACGCGGTGAAGCGGCACAACAACAAACCCGGAAAACTGTCACCCATGTGACCGGTCCATAACGTCAACCATGTGCCCGGTTGCTCAATGCAGAGCATGGTGGAGGGGGAGGCGCGGTGGTTGAAAGTCAGGCGCCGTTGATCCAACCACCCAGGCCGCCACCGCGCCTCCCTCTCCACCACCCTTCGGGTGGTCCCCCTCTCCCAAGTGGGAGAGGTCGATCGTCGTCCTTGACCAGGACGACCGTCCGGAGCGCATCATTCCATCAAGGCCAAGGGGCAGGTGTCATCGGGGCGGCGACGAACAGTTAGTCGACCCGCGCCCTCCTAACCGCCCGCCGCCGACTCCGCCCCCGCTCCGACCCGGCGGTAGATCAGCGCCTCGGCCACATGGATGCGGCCGACGCTGTCGGCGCCTTCGAGGTCGGCGATGGTGCGGGCCAGGCGGATGGCGCGGGTCCAGCCGCGGGCGGTCAGATGACCGGCGTCGGCGGCCCTGGCCAGCAAGGCCCGGGCCGGATCGTTGAGGGCCGCCGCCTTGTCGAGAAAGTCGCCGTCGGCCCGGGCGTTGAGCACCGGCGCGGCCTCGCCCAGTCGCTTCGACCGGTCGGTCTGCAGGGCCCGGGCGGCGGCCACCCGCGCGGCGGCCTCGGCCGAACCCTCCAACGGCGGCGGCAGGGCCAGGTCGGCGGCGGCCACTGGCGGCACGTCCACCTGCAGGTCGATGCGGTCGATCAGCGGCCCCGACACTCGGCCCTGATAGTCCCGCTGGCACCGCGGGGCCTTTCCGCACCAGCCTTTCCCGGGCCCGCCATGTCCGCACCGGCATGGATTCTGGGCGGCCACCAATTGCACACGGGCTGGATACCGGATGTGGGCGTTGGCCCGGGCGACCATCACCTCGCCGGTCTCCAACGGCGCCCGGAGGGAATCCAGGGCCTGGGCGCTAAACTCGGGGAGTTCATCAAGGAACAGCACGCCGTGGTGCGCGAGCGAGACCTCGCCCGGCTTGGCCTTCAGCCCGCCGCCGGTCAGAGCGGCCATGCTGGCGGAGTGGTGCGGCGCGCGGAACGGCCGGGTGCGGGTCAGGGCGCCCCTGGCGATCAAACCGGCGACCGAATGGACCATCGAGGTCTCCAGCAGTTCCGCCGCCGTCAGGGGCGGCAGGATGCCGGGCAGCCGCTGCGCCAGCATCGACTTGCCCGATCCCGGCGGCCCGCAGAACAGCAGGTTGTGGCCGCCGGCCGCGGCGATCTCCAGCGCCCGCTTGGCCTGGTCCTGGCCGCGCACGTCGCGCAGGTCAGGGACGTTCGCGCCGTCCAGCATCGGTCCGGGCCTCGGCTCGGACAGCAGCTGGGTTCCCCGGAAGTGGTTGATCAGTCCGATCAGCGAGCGCGGCGCGAGGATTCGCGTGCCGCCGGCCCAGGCCGCCTCGGGCCCGCAGGCCTCGGGGCAGATCAAGCCCAGGTCCATGGCCCCGGCGGCCACGGCGGCGGGCAGGGTCCCGGCCACCGGCGAGATCGAGCCGTCCAGCGACAGCTCGCCCACAGCGGCCCAGCCGTTCAGGGCGTCCGGCGGGATCACCCCCATGGCCGCCATCACCGCCAGGGCGATGGGCAGGTCGTAGTGGCTGCCCTCCTTGGGCAGGTCCGCCGGGGCCAGGTTCACGACGATCCGCTTGCCCGGCATGGCCAGGCCCAGGCCGGTGAAGGCCCCCCGCACCCGCTCGCGGCTCTCGGCCACCGCCTTGTCGCCAAGGCCGACGACGACCATGATCTGCTCACCGCCGGTGAGCTGCACCTCGACATCGACGCGCCGGGCTTCCACGCCCTGGAACGCGACGGTGACCACCCGCGCGACCATCTTTCCCCCGCTACAGTGGCTGTGACTTATCCACAGACTCAACCATGCCGCGTGGTATGGATCAAGAACAAATATGGAACCAAGATGGAAGCCGAGACGATTCAGTCATCTAGGCGTCGTATTTCATCCACCGCCTTGGATCGCCTCGATGCGATCGAACAGGACGGCGGCGGCATCAATGCCGCTGAACCGCTTGAGTTGCTGCGCGCCCGTCGGCGAGGTGACGTTGATCTCGGTAAGGTAGTCCCCGATCACGTCGATGCCGACGAACAGCAAGCCCCGGCGCTTCAGTTCCGGGCCGATGATGGCGCAGAGCTCCAGGTCGCGGGCGGTCAGGTCCACGGCGGCGGCGCGGCCGCCCCTGGCGAGATTCGAACGGACCTGACCCTCGGCCGGAATCCTGTTGATCGCCCCGACCGGCTCGCCATCGACCAGCAGGATGCGCTTGTCGCCCTTGCTGACGGCAGGGATGAATTTCTGGGCGATGACCTGCTCGCGGCCGATCAGGGCGTGCAGCTCCAGCAGGGCGTCGAGATTGGGATCGTCGGCCTTCAGCCGCACCACGCCCGAGCCGCCGCCGCCGTAAAGGGGCTTGAGCACCATGTCCCCGTGCCGCTCGCGGAAGTCGTAGATCGCCTCGACGTCGCTGGTGATCAGGGTCGGCGGCTGCACGCCGGGAAACTCGGTGACGAACAGCTTCTCCGGCGCGTTGCGCACCTCGCTGGGGTTGTTCACCACCAGGGTTCGCGGGTGGATCTTGTCTAGGAAGTGGGTGGCGGTGATGTAGGCCATGTCGAACGGCGGATCCTGGCGCATCAGCACCACGTCGACGTCGTCGATCATGTCCACGACGCGTGTCTCGCCGAACGAGACATGGTCGCCCTTGACCGCCCGCAGCGTCACCGGCCGGCCGCGGGCGGTGACCCGGCCCTCTTCCAGCGACAGCTTGTCGGGGGTGTAGACGAACAGCGAATGCCCGCGGGCCTGGGCCTCCATCATCATCATGAAGGTGCTGTCGGTCTCGATGTTGATCCGCTCAATGGGATCCATCTGTACGGCGACCTTCAAAGACATGGGAGTTCCTCAGCGCGACGACGTTTCGCCAAGCTACATAACGATGGGGCTGGCCGGGCGGGAGGGGGCGCGAGCACCGAATTGCTCCTTCATCACCGTAAGTCGCGCGGCAAGCTCCTTCGGTGACAGAGTCCACGCTGTCGGCAGCCTTCCTGGGCGGCCCCAAAGACTCTGCAAAACCCTGTCGCTCGCGGGTGCTCGGAGCTCAAGAACGACCCAGGCCGTGCTCCGATAGCGGGTGATCGAGACGCGCTCTATGTCGTCCCATCCCCATCGGGCTCTTCTGAAAGTGGAACTGTCGGCCACACCGTGCGCGTCTGCGATGAGACGCGCCGGATTGATGACCGTGGTTAGCCAACGCGGTGTCATCAACCCGAAGAACAACATGCTGACCCAGCCGGCGAGATGGGCCCTCTCGCTCGGCCGGTCCTTCATCCAGAAGCCCATTACGACAAACATCAGACAGCCGGCCACGCAAAGAGCAGCCTTCACCCGTGATTGCCGAACCTCGAAAGTCTCCTGCAAACGTGTCCCCCCTCGTCGGTCTGACGTCAGTTCAATCTCAACCGCATCCGCTCCCGCGCCGCCCGGGCCGCGATGGTCGCGCCGCCGTCGAGGATCTGCGCCTGGCCGAGGGCCTGCAACGCCCCCGCCAGCGCGCCCTGTCCCTCGCGGGCGGCGGCGACGTCGAGCCAGGGGCGGTGATCGTCGGGATTGAGCAGGGCCCGGCGCAGGGCCGACCGCTCGGCGCGGGGCCAGTCCTTCGCCGCCTGGGCGCGGGCGAAGATGTTGTTCTGCAGCCGGATCAGCACCGAGCGGTCGCTGGTCGGGGCCATCAACAGGTCCAGCCGGCCGGCCACGTCCGGGGTCAGTCCGGACCGCAGGGCCCGGCGCGACAGTTCCGACGGCAGCACGACCCGGCCCTCGCTGAACGGATCCAGCGCCAGCGGCCCCTCGCGGGTCTCGATCCGCAGCAGGAAGTGGCCGGGGAAATCGACCCCCCAGACTTCCAGTTCGCACCGCCGCGCGGCGTGCAGATAGTAGACTCCCAACGCCACCGGGATGCCCTTGCGGCGCTCGGCCATGGCGATGACGTCGGCGTTGTCTGGATGGTCGAAGGTCATCAGGTCGCCCTGCAGCCGCAGGTCGCCGGCCATGGCCTCGGCCAGAGCCTCCTCGGGGGATTCGGTCCTGAGCCGCTCGGCCAGCTGTCCGGCGCCCTCGTTGGCCACGGCCATGGCGACGTCGGCGTCGCGATCCGGGTTATCGTGAACGGCGCAGGCCAGGGCGGCTTCGAACAACGGGAAGGCGGCGTCGGCCACCTTGCCGCATTCGGTCAGAAAAGCCTCTGCCTCTTCGCGCGTCATACCGGTCCCATCACGTCAACCGCCTCGCCAGGCATCGGGAATATGACGCGGCAGGCGCCCCGGGGCGAGCGCGATCAGGTCGAGGCGGATGGTCGCGGCCTTCAGGGCCGGTCGGCCAGCAGCGATGGACGCCGCCGCGCGGCGCAGGCGCTCGCGCTGCCGGGGTTTCACGGCCTCAAGCGCGGTCTCGAGCGTCGTGCGCTGTTTCACCTCAACCACGGCCAGCACACCACCCTTGATCGCCAGCAGATCGATCTCGCCCTGGGGCGAGGCCAGCCGGAAACCGAGGACGCGGTAGCCTTTCAGCATCAGCAGCAGCGCCGCCAGCACCTCGCCCCGCCGGCCGCTGATACGGGCGAGACCGCCCCGGCGGCTGCGGGCGCTGGTCACCTCGTGTCCTTCAGGGCCATGGCCCGGCGAT
The DNA here is from genome assembly GCA_016234625.1 of Caulobacterales bacterium. GTDB lineage: Bacteria > Pseudomonadota > Alphaproteobacteria > Caulobacterales > Caulobacteraceae > Caulobacter. The sequence goes on from JACRBD010000270.1 coordinate 4,779, forward strand.
AGAGATCGCGCCGGTTCAGACCCAGGGCCCTGGCCACCTCCGACGCCGCCTCGCCGGGCGGCAGGCGCGTCAGGGCGTCGGCGAGGGCCGCATCGGCGTCCTCGGGGGTCGAGGCCTGCTCCTCACCGGGCCCGACCAGAACAACGATCTCGCCCTTGGGGGAGTCCAGTTTCGGATCGGCGGCCAGCTGGCCCAGCGTCCCGCGCACGGCGGTCTCGAACAGCTTGGTCAGCTCGCGGGCGACGGCCGCCTCGCGATCGCCGAACACCGCCGCCATGTCGGTCAGGCTGGCGCGCAGGCGCGGCCCGCTCTCGTAGAAAATCAGGGTCGCCTGGACAGGAGCGAATTCGCTGAAGAACGTTCGGCGGGCGCTGGATTTGGTAGGGGCGAAGCCGGCGAACAGGAAACGGTCGGTAGGCAGGCCCGCCAGGGTCAGGGCGGCCAGGGCGGCGGACGGGCCGGGAATGGGGAACACGCGATGGCCGCCGGCGACGACGTCCTTCACCAGCCGGTAGCCCGGATCGGAGACCAACGGCGTGCCGGCGTCGGAGACCAGGGCGACCGACTGGCCCGCCGCCAGCGCCGCCATGATCCTCGGTCGCGCCCGCTCGGCGGCGTGTTCGTCGTAGCGCAGCATGGTCTTGGAGAGACCATAGGCGGCGAGGAGCTTGCCGGTCACCCGCGTGTCCTCGGCCAGCAGCAGGTCGCAGCCGGCCAGCACGTCCAGCGCCCGCAGGGTGATGTCCCGCAGGTTGCCGATCGGGGTCGCCACCACATAGAGCCCGGGCTCCAGCGGAACGTCCGACAGCGGCGGCGGGGGCGGGTGGCGTGACAAGGGCGTCTCCAGTCGCCGGCGGGAGCGTCTTGCCCGCCCGCGTCAGGCAAGGGATAGAAGGCTGCACCACGCAAAGGAAGCGCCGTGAACAAGCTGGTCGTCTGGTTCGTGCTGATCGCCATGGCGGTGATCGTCGCCGTGGGCGCCTACTGGTGGCTGGACCTGCGCTGGCGGCCGAAGACGATCACGAAGAACCAGGCCGAGATCGCGGCCCTGCTGGAACAGTCAGGCTGGGTCTCGCCGGGGTTGGGCGGACCGAGGCTCTACATGGTCGGGTTCCGCGCCTGCCCCAACTGCATCGCCTTCAAGACGGACGCCCTGCCCAAACTCGTCGAGGCCGGCGTCGACACGCGGGTGATCGAGTTCGCCTGGCGCGACCGCAACGGCCTGGCCCAGTCGACGCCGGCGGAACGGGCGACTGTTGCCGAACTGTGGATCAACCGCAGCTGGACCCTGATGCAGCGCTGGGACGCCACGCCGGTCGAGGCCTGGACCGCGCAGGGCATTCCGCCCGCCGACGGCGACATGGCC
>JACRBD010000271.1 GCA_016234625.1 Caulobacterales bacterium
GCCCGTGGCAGGAGCCGCAAACCAATTCCTTGTCAGCATCGCAGCCGACGCCCCGACGGGCGTTTATGACGCCCGCGTGATGTCCCGCCTTGGAGTCTCCTCAGCCCGTGCGTTTTCCGTGAACCGCCTGCCCGAGGTGGTGCGCACGAAGCCGAACAACACGCTCGAGACCGCCCTGCCCCTCGCCGTCGGATCCATCTGCAACGCCACCATGACGAAGCGCGCCGTGGACTACTACTCCTTCCAGGGCGTCAAGGGCCAGGCCGTGGCCGTCGACTGCGCGGCGGTGGGCATCGACTCACGCCTCACCCCGGTGCTCGTGCTGGCCGACGCCAGGGGCGCCGACCTGAAGGTGAACCGCACCGGCGGCATGATCGACTTCACGCCCCCCGCCGACGGCGCCTACATCATCAAGGTGAGCGACCTCACCTACCAGGGCGGCGAGCGGCACTTCTACCGTCTCGCAATTCAGAAGGGTCCTGCGGAGCCGCAGCCGCACACCCGGATGGTCAGCGCCATGTCATGGCCGCCGGAGGGCCTGGCCGCCAGGGCAGCCGCCAGCGAGGCCGAGCCTAACAACAAGGATGCCCAGAAGATCAGCCTGCCCTGCGACATCGCCGGCGCCTTCTACCCCGCCGCCGACGTGGACACCTATGAGTTCAGCGCGAAGAAGGGCGAGACCTGGTGGGTGGAGGTGGCCAGCGAGCGCCTCGGCCTCAACACCGATCCCTTCGTGCTCGTGCAGCAGGTCAAGGACGGCAGGTTCACCGACGTGGCCGAGCTCTATGACATCGCACCGCCGATGAAGGTCACCAGCAACGGCTACTCCTACGACGGCCCGCCCTATGACGCCGGCTCTCCCGACGTGCTTGGCAGGTTCGAGGCGAAGGAGGACGGCACCTACCGCCTCCAGGTGCGCGACCTCTTCGGCGGCACGCGCAGCAATCCGCACAACCTCTACCGCCTCATCGTCCGCCAGGCCGCGCCGGACTTCTCCCTGGCCGCCTGGGCCGTTCACATGACCCTGCGCAACGGTGACCGCGCCGCGCTCTCCAAGCCAATGGCCCTTCGTCAGGGTGACGCACGCGCCTTCGAAGTCGTCGTGCAGCGCCGTGACGGCTTTGACGGCGAGATCGACATCCGGATGGAAAACCTGCCCCCGGGCGTGAGCGCCGCCGGCCTGAAGATCGGCAAGGGCAAAACCTACGGCCACCTCATCCTCACCGCCGATGACAAGTCCCCCCGAGGCTTCTCGCTGGCGAAGGTCACCGGCAGGGCCGTCATCAACGGCAGGGAGGTCGTCCGCCCCGTCCATCTGGCTGGCATGGAATGGCCGGTGAAGGATGCCAAGGGCGAGATCCCCGCCCCGCGCCTCATGGCCGACGTGCCCGTCTCCGTGACCGACTCCGAACAGGCGCCGCTGACGATCGCCGCCGCCGAGGACAAGGTCCACGAGGCCGTGGCCGGCTCCACGCTGAAGATCCCGCTCAAGCTGACCTGGCGTAACGAATTCAATGGCACTTCCATCAAGGTGAAGGCCTACGGCGAAGGCTTCAGCTCCCTCAAGGAGTTCGACATCCCGCTCAAGGCAGCCACGCATGAGCTGGTGCTCGACCTCGCCGCCCTCAAGATCGCGCCGGGCGACCACACCTTCGCCCTGCAGAGCCTTGGCATCTGCAAATACAGCTACAACCCGGCCGCCGTGCCCCTGGCCGAGGCCGAGCAGAAGAAGGCCGAGGCGATCCTGGCCGCCGCAGCCGCCGAGGCGAAGAAGGTCGCCGCCACCGACGCCGAGGCCGCGAAGAAGGCGGCCGAGAAACAGAAGGCCGCGGAGGCCGCCATGACCGCCGCCACCAGCCGGATGAAGTCCGTGACCACCGCCGCGAGCCCGACCGACACCGTGGAGATCCTGATCTCCAAACCCATCCGCGTGCACGTCAAGCCCGCCGCGCCGACCACTGCTGCGAAGTAAGGTCCCCCCGTGCTCCGGCTCATCCCTCCGCCACAC
>JACRBD010000264.1 GCA_016234625.1 Caulobacterales bacterium
CAGGGCATCGACGCCCAACAGGCCGTCGACACCCAGCCGTTGCCGCGGCAGGACGGGCAGATCGAGTCCCTTGAGCACCACCGACCCCAGCGTGATCTCGGGCGCCAGCACGGTGCGGGTCATTTCCGATCCGGTAATTCCCTGCACCAGCACATCCCGGCCCGGCGGCAGACCCAGCTGTTCGGCGACGTCCTCGGACAGCACCGTGCGGTCGGCGCCGGTATCGACCACGAAGTCGAACGGGCCATGACCACCAATCATCACCGGAATGGTCAGACGGTCGTAGCGGTCCTCCCCCGCCCCGATAATCGCTTCAGGGTCGTTTGAGACCGGTTCCTGCCCGAAGGCCAGCCCGGGCGCCAGGGCGGCGCCGGATAGGGCGAGAGCAAGACGTCGGCGGCTCAGCATGGGGTCCTCCCCCCAGTGTTTTGCCGAAGAATAGCACGTTGCCGGGGTGCGGGTCCGCCAAATGCGAACGGCGCCCGGAGGGGTCCCCCCGGGCGCCGCTAGATCGCGTCAGTCCAGTCGCGGGAGCGACTAGTCTTCCTTGGGCGTGATGACCTGGCGGCCGCCGTACATGCCGGTCTTCAGATCGACGTGGTGCGGACGGCGCAGCTCGCCGGTGTCCTTGTCCTCGACGTAGGAGTTCGCGCCCAGGGCGTGGTGCGAGCGGCGCATGTTGCGACGCGACGGAGAGACTTTGCGTTTGGGAACGGCCATCGGAGTAACTCTGCTCGCTGAGCATGAAAACGGTGACGGCGGCCGTGGGGCCGCCGCGTGAGGGCGGGTGTATGCCGGAAAGCGGCAGGGGATTCAAGACCCTGCTTTGGCGGAGAGCGTCCTTCGAGACGCCCTCTGCGAGGGCTCCTCAGGATGACGAAGATTGGTGGGTTGCACCATCGTTCGTCTTGGTGAGGAGCGAGGCCTCAGCCGAGCGTCTCGAACCACGCATCCTACACCAGCCGGCTCTGTTCCTTGGCCGCGGCGATGAAGCTGGCGAACAGGGGGTGCGGGGCGAAGGGGCGGCTCTTCAGTTCCGGGTGGAACTGAACGCCGACGAACCAGGGATGGTCCTCGCGTTCGACGATCTCGGGCAGGACGCCGTCGGGCGAACAGCCGGTCAGCTTCAGGCCCGCCGCCTCCATCCGGTCGCGGTAGCCGATGTTGACCTCGTAGCGGTGCCGGTGCCGCTCGAAGATGTCCGTCGAGCCGTAGATCTCCGCGATCTTGCTGCCCGGCGTCAGCATGGCCTCGTAGGCCCCCAGCCGCATGGTGCCGCCAAGGTCGTCGCCCTCGCGCCGCTCGACGCGCTGGTTGCCCTGGGTCCATTCGGTCATCAGCCCGACCACCGGCTCGGCGGCGGGACCAAACTCTGTCGATGAGGCGCCCGCCAGGCCGCCGACGTTGCGCAGGGCCTCGATGACCGCCATCTGCATGCCGAAACAGATGCCGAAATAGGGCACATTGCGCACCCGGGCGAACTCGGCCGCAAGGATCTTGCCCTCGCTGCCCCGCTCGCCGAAGCCGCCGGGCACCAGGATGCCGTGCACCCCCTCCAGCCGGCTGGCCGCGGCCCCGTCCTGGTTCTCGAAGGTCTCGCTCTCGACCCAGTCGAGGTTGACCTTGACCCGGTTGGCCACGCCGCCGTGGCTGAGGGCTTCGATCAAGGATTTGTAGGCGTCCTTGAGCACCGTGTACTTGCCCACCACGGCGATGGTCACCTCGCCGTCGGGGTTGGCCAGGGTCTCGCCGATGCTCTTCCAGCGCGACAGATTCGGTTCGGGCGCGTCGCCCATGCCGAAGACATCCAGCACTTCCCGGTCCAGCCCCTGCTCATGGTAGTCGAGCGGCACCGTGTAGATCGAGGAGCTGTCCATCGCCTGGATCACGGCGCTGGACCGGACGTTGCAGAACTGCCCGATCTTGCGTTTTTCCTCGGTCGGGATCGGCTGTTCGCAGCGGCACAGCAGGATGTCAGGCTGGATGCCGATCGAGCGCAGTTCCTTGACCGAGTGCTGGGTCGGCTTGGTCTTCATTTCCCCGGCCGTCTTGATGAAGGGCAGCAGGGTCAGGTGGACGAAGCAGCTGTTCCCGCGGGGCAGTTCCTGGCCCAGCTGGCGGATCGCCTCGAAGAAGGGCAGGCCCTCGATGTCGCCGACGGTGCCGCCGATCTCCACCAGCACGAAGTCGGCCTCGGCCCCGTTCTCGTCGAGCGCCGGCGAGAGGACGAATTCCTTGATCTCGTTGGTGACGTGCGGAATCACCTGGACCGTCGCGCCCAGATAGTCGCCACGCCGCTCCTACTCGATGATCGTCTTGTAGATCTGGCCGGTGGTGATGTTGTCGGCGCGGGTGGCGTTAACCCCGGTGAACCGCTCGTAGTGGCCCAGGTCCAGGTCGGTCTCGGCGCCGTCGTCGGTGACGAACACCTCGCCGTGCTGATAGGGGCTCATGGTCCCCGGATCGACGTTCAGATACGGGTCCAGCTTGCGCAGGCGGACCTTGTAGCCGCGCGCCTGCAGGAGCGCGCCAAGGGCGGCGGACGCGAGACCTTTTCCCAATGAGGAGACCACGCCGCCGGTGATGAAAATGTACCGGGCCATGGGAATCCAGAATAGCGCCGATTCGGGTCCGGCGCCTGCATCATCGGAAGAACGCGGGTTGGTTTACTTCGTCGCCGGGGCGGGGACGGTCTGGGCGGGCGCCACGCCGCCGAGGGCGCCATCGACGGCCGAGCCGGTCGTCGGGGCCGGCAGGCCGCGCAGCTGCGGCGCCGGGGCCGCGCCGCCGCTGTCCGGAAGGGCGGGCGCGGGCGCCAGCGGAACCGGGTTGATGCGCTCGATGTCGCCGCGACCGGGGCCGGCGTCGCCCTGGCGCTGTTGGCCCTGCAGGATGGTCAGGGCGATGCACAGCACCAGGAATACGGAGAACAGGACCCAGGTAGACCGCGTCAGGAGGTCGCCCTGCCCGCGCGCCGTCATGAAGCCCGACGGGCCGCCGCCCATGCCCAGCGCGCCGCCCTCGGAGCGTTGCAGCAGAACCGTCACGCCCAGCAGGGCGGCGACGATGATTTGGATCGTGAGCAGGATGTTCAGCAGCATTGCGGTCTTACGGGTCCGTAGGGCGGAGCGTTCGCCCGGGTCGAAACAAGCCGGCCCCTCTAGCACCACGCAGGCGGCCACGCCATAGCTGGGCATCCATCGCGCGTGTGCAAGTCCATGATTCTCGAAACCGAACGCCTGATCCTGTCGCCGGTGACCGAAGAGGACGCGCCGTTGATCCATCCGATCATGGCCGATCCCGAAGTGATGGCGCACATGGACAGCATGGCGATCGACGACCCCGACGTGGTCGGCGCCTTCATCACCGGCCAGCTGATCGAGATGGCCAACGAACAATCCTTCTACTGGTCAGTGCGCCTGAACGTCGATGACCGCTACCTGGGCAGCGTCGATCTGTCCGACATCGACTGGCGCCACCATCGGGCCGAGGTTGGTTTCATCCTGGGCAAGGACAGCTGGGGCAAGGGCTATGGCTACGAGGCCGTCCAGGCGGTCCTGGGCCATGCCGCGACGCTCGGCTTCAAGCGCCTGTGGGCCCGCACCCACGTGGGCAATCTGGCGTCCGAGTCGCTGTTGAAGAAGCTCGGCTTCGAGGAGGAGGGCTACCTGCGCCGCCACGTCGACCGCGAGGGTGAACGGCGCGACTGCCGGCTGTGGGGAATGCTGCTGTAGGGGCGGGGACATGTACCGAAGGTACGTGTCCCCTAATCGAGCGGCTGGCTTTGGGGGACACGTGCCTTCGGTACATGTCCCCTCCTAAGCCGCTTCAATAATCCCCAGGAAGTCCGCCGCCTTCAGCGACGCCCCTCCCACAAGCGCCCCGCCGACGTCGCGGAGGCGCAGGATCTCGCCGGCGTTGGAGGGTTTCACCGAGCCGCCGTAGAGGATCGGCACCCGGGCGCCGTGGTCGCCGAACATCGCCGTCAGCACCTCGCGGATGGCCATGTGAACTTCCTCGATCTGCTCCGATGTCGGGGTCAGGCCGGTGCCGATGGCCCAGACCGGCTCGTAGGCCACCGCGAACGGCTTGCCGCCCAGGACTTCCGGCAGGGAGCCCCTCACCTGCCCGGTGACGATGTCCAGCGTCCGGCCGGCTTCGCGCTCGGCCCGGGTCTCGCCGACGCAGACAATGGGTTCAAGCGCCGCGCGATGGGCGGCCCCGGCCTTGGCGGCCACCAGGGCGTCGGTCTCGCCGTAGCCCGCCCGGCGTTCGGAATGGCCTAGAATGACCAGGGACGCTCCGGCGTCGGTCAGCATCTCGGCGGAGACGTCGCCCGTGAAGGCGCCCGACGATTCGGCGCGACAGTCCTGGCCGCCGACCTCGACCCCTGTGCCGCCCAGGGCCTCCGCCAACCGGTGCACCAGGGTCGCCGGCGGGCAGATCGCCACCCGCGCGGCCGGCGGACGGGCCTCCACGGCGGCGGCCACGGCCCGGGCCTCGTCCAGTGACAGCTCCAGGCCGTTCATCTTCCAGTTTCCGGCAATCAGCGGCCGCAGAGCGGTCATCGGCATGGCCCCCGTGGTTCCCAAGTCCAGTGTCGCGCCCTACGCCATGCCGACCGGCCTGTCACGCCGCATCCGCGCCACGCTTGCGGGGTTGGATGCGGCTCCACTATACCGCCGGGGCGGCGCAAACGCCCCGCGCTCTGAAGGTCTGTCTGTCCATGCTCGCTTTTATGCGGAAGTTCGCCAAATCCTGGCTCGCCCTGGTTCTGTTCGTTCCCCTGATGGTGGGCTTCGCCGTGTTCGGCGTGAACAACGACATCCTTGGGGGCGCCTCGAGCAACAACGTGGTCGAAGTCGGCGGCCGCAAGGTCACCGCCTTTGACTTCAAGCGCGAGTTCGACAGCTACAAGGAGCAGCTGGAGCAACGCTTCCAGCAGCCGATCACCATGGAGTTGGCCCAGCAGCAGGGCCTGGACCGCCGGGTGCTCGAGGAGCTGGCCTATCGCGAGTCCCTCGACGAACTGCTGTCGCGGATGGGCCTGCGGGCCTCCGACAAGATGTTCGAGGACGAGCTGCGCAAGGCGCCGGTGTTCTTCGACTCCGTCACCGGCGAATTCGATCCCCAGAAGTACGCCCAGGCGCTCGGCCAGCGGAACCTGACCCCGGCGATCTTCAAGGGCATCCTGACCGACGAGATGCGCCGCAACCAGTTCGTCGCCGCCGCGGTGGCCGGCCTGCGCGCGCCGCGGGCCTATTCGGCCATCGGCGGCCTGTTCGCCCTGGAGCAGCGCGACCTGGCCTATTTCGTGATCGATCCCAAGAGCATCGGCCCGGTGACCCCGCCCACCGACGCCGAGGTCAACGCCTTCATCAAGCAGAACGCCAACCAGTGGATCCTGCCTGAATTCCGCGCCTTCACCGTCGTGCGCTTCAACGCCAGGGACTACGAGGCCGGCGTCACGGTCACCGAGGCGGAGATCCAGAAGCAGTTCGACTTCCTGAAGGACAGCTTCTCCAAGCCGGAACTGCGTTCGGTGGTGCAGATCCCGGCCAAGGACGCCGCCCAGGCGACCGCCATCGCCGCGCGCCTGCGAAAGGGCGAAAGCCCCACCGCGGTGGCGAAGTCGCTGGGCGTCGCCGCCGTCAGTTTCGACGGCAAGCCGCGCAGCGCCTTCTTCGATCCGGCCATCGCCTCGGCCGCCTTCTCCCTGCCCCAAGGCGGCATCAGCGGGCCGGTCAAGGGCCAGTTCGGCTTTGCCGTGGTGATGGTCGGCTCCGTCACCCCGGGTCAGACGGCGACCCTTGCCGAGCATCGCGAAGAGATCGTCGCCAAGATTCGCAAGGATCTGGCCGCCGCGAAGATCTCGGAAATGTCCAAGGTCTACGAGGACGCCCATGAGCTGGGCTCGCCCCTCGCCGCCGCCGCCGCCAAGGCCGGAGCCCCGGTCGCGACCTACGCCCCGGTGACCGCCGACGGCCGCGGCCAGGATGGCAAGCCCGTCGCCGGCATCTCGCCGCAGATCCTCAAGGCCGCCTTCTAACAGGCCCAGGGCGGCGAGAGCGACATCCAGGAGGCCGGCGCGGGCGAGTATTTCGCCGTCCGCGTCGATCGTATCGTGCCCCCCGCCATGCCGCCGATGGATCTGGTCCGGCCGCAGGTGGTCCGCAACCTGACCCTGCGCAAGACCGCCGACCTGATGCGCGTCCGCGCCGAGGCCCTGCTGGCCCGGGTCAAGAAGGGCGAGAGCATCGACGCCGTGGCGACCTCCTCAGGCGCCGCCGTGGTTCGGGTCTCCGGCATCAGCCGCGCCGGCCTGCAGGCTCATGAGGGCCTCGGCCGCGAACTGCTCGGCGCCGCGCTCGGATCGAAGAAGGGCGAGCCCTTCACCGCCGTTTCCGGATTTGGCGTGGTGGTCGGGGTGGTCACCGCGATCCGCACCGGCGATCCCCAGCAAGTGGCCGCCGCCACCGAACAGGGCCGCCAGCAGTTCACCCAGGAACTGTTCAGCGACATCGGCGACGCGGCGCGCACCTATGCCCGCACCAGGCTGAAGACCAAGGCCAACCTGACCCTCGCCCGCCAGGCCCTGGGCGTCAATGCCGACGAGGCCGAGGACGCGCCGGCGGGCAAGGGCCAGTGACGACCGAGCCGTCCCTCGACAGTTTCCGGACGGCCTGGGACGCGGGACGGCCCCAGGTCGTCTGGCGGCGTCTGATCGACGATATGGAGACCCCGGTCTCCGCCTATCTGAAGATCGCCCGCGACCGGCCCTACGCCTTCCTATTCGAGTCCGTCGAGGGCGGCGCCTGGCGCGGCCGCTATTCCATCGTGGCGATGAAGCCGGACCTGGTCTGGCGCTGTCGCGGCGATCAGGCCGAGGTGGCCGAGGGCGAGGCCATCGCCGCCGACCGCTTCACGCCGCAGGCGGGCGGGGCGCTGGACAGCCTGCGCGATCTGGTCTCGCGCTCACGGATCGAACTGCCGGCCGGCCTGCCGCCGCCGGCGGCCGGGGTCTATGGGGCCATCGGCTACGACATGGTCCGGCTGGTGGAGAAGCTGCCCAACATCAACCCCGACCCGCTGGGCCTGCCCGACGGGCTGATGATCCGCCCCTCGATCGTGGCGGTGTTCGACGCCATCGCCCAGGAGATCGTGCTGGTCACCCCGGCCCGGCCCGTGAAGGGCGTCAGCGCCGACGAGGCCTGGGCCGCCGCCCTCGCGCGCCTCGACGCGGTGATGGCCGACCTGCGTCAGCCCCTGCCCCCCGCCGCCGCCGAGGGCGCGCCGGGCCCGGACATCTTCGACACCCCGGTCAGCCGCGCCGCCTATGCCGACATCGTCGAAAGGGCCAAGGACTACATCCGCGCCGGCGACATCTTCCAGGTGGTGCCCAGCCACCGCTTCCGCGCGCCCTTCGCCCAGGCCCCGTTTGCCCTTTATCGCTCCTTGCGGCGGACCAACCCCTCGCCGTTCCTGTTCTACCTGAATTTCGGCCCGTTCCAGCTGGTCGGCTCCAGCCCCGAGATCCTGGTGCGGCTGCGCGACGGCAAGGTGACCATCCGGCCGATCGCCGGCACCCGCCCGCGCGGCGCGACGCCGGAGGAGGACGCGGCGCTGGAGGCCGAGCTGCTGGCCGACCCGAAGGAACGGGCCGAGCACCTGATGCTGCTGGACCTGGGCCGCAACGACGTGGGCCGCGTCGCCCGCCTGCGCGAACCCGGCCGCAACGAACCGGCCAAGGTCCAGCGCGGTCCGGCGGTGCGGGTAACGCAGAGCTTCATCATCGAGCGCTACAGCCACGTGATGCACATCGTCTCCAACGTCGAGGGCGACGCCCCCGAGGGCTTGGACCCGGTGGACGTGCTGATGGCCGCCCTGCCCGCCGGCACCCTGTCGGGCGCGCCAAAGGTGCGGGCCATGGAGATCATCGACGAGCTGGAGATCGAAAAGCGCGGCCTGGGCTATGCCGGGGCGGTCGGCTATTTCGGCGCCGACGGCTCGGTGGACACCTGCATCGTCCTGCGCACGGCCCTGGTGAAGGACGGCGTGATGTACGTCCAGGCCGGCGGCGGCGTGGTCGCCGACAGCGACCCGGACGCCGAGTACGACGAGACCATCCACAAATCGAACGCCCTGCGAAGAGCAGCGGCGGAGGCCTGGCGGTTCGGGTAGCGAGACCCGGGGCTTGACACCCCCTCCCTCTGGGGTTGCCTTGGCAATATATTCAAGCCAACGTTATCGCACCTCCCTCGCCCGAGCCTGTGCATGAAACGACCCGTCGGCCTCGCCACCCTGGTCTGTATCGCGGCCTCAGCGACCGGCGCATTGGCGCGGGAGGCGCCGGCGCCGTCGACACTCACACCGTCCGCACCGGCCGTGACGATGGCGCCGAAGCCCGTTATCGTCCAACCGGTCTGGCTTCGCCGTCCGACCGCCGGTGACGTCGCCCGGGTCCATCCCAGGGGCGCCCGGCGTGACGGGATCAGCGGTCGTGTCGTCATCCGTTGCCGGGTCAATTCGGAGGGCCGCCTCGAGCGATGCGAAATCGCCTCCGAAACCCCGCCGGGCCTCGGTTTCGCCGAAGCGGCGATCAAGCTCAGCGCGCGGTTCATCATGAGCACGGCCACCAAGGAGGGTGTCCCCGTGACCGGCGCGCTGGTGAATATTCCGCTCCTGTTCAGGCCGCCCGGGTCCCGGTGAACGGGTCCGCCTCGGCTAGTTGTTCTCGCTGCTCGACACGACCTCGGTCGTGGTCTCCGGCTCCAGCGCCAGCTTGCTGCTCGTCACCGGCGGGGCCATGACCATCGCCACGGCGAAGGCCAGGGCCGAGACGGCCGCGAACAGGGCCGCCCCCAACGCCGCCCACAGGTTCTCCCGCTCCAGCGGCGGCTTGAGCAGCGCCATGGCGTAGGCCAGGGCCTCGTGGTCGAGAACGGAATCAGCGTTGGCCATCCGGCGAGGATGAAGCGCGCCGCCCCTTGGCGCAAATGGCGTCAGCCCCTAGAAGGGCTGGGTCATGATCCTGGTTATCGATAACTACGACAGCTTCACCTACAACCTCGTTCACTACCTGAACGAGCTGGGGGCGGAGACGGTCGTCTACCGCAACGACGCCCTGACGGTGCAGGAGGCGCTGGGCCTGCGGCCCGAGGCGGTGCTGCTGTCGCCGGGTCCCTGCGCGCCGGACCAGGCGGGGATCTGCCTGCCGCTGCTGCGCGGGGCGCCGGAAGACCTGCCGATCCTCGGGGTCTGCCTCGGCCACCAGGCCATCGGCCAGGCCTATGGCGGCGAGGTGGTGCGGGCCAAGGCGATCATGCACGGCAAGACCAGCCCGATCCATCATACCGACCAGGGCCTGTTCAAGGGCATGCCCAACCCCTTCACCGCTGCCCGCTACCACAGCCTGTCGGTGCCCAAGGAAAGTTTGCCGGAGGTGCTGGAAGTCACGGCCTGGACCGACGACGGCGAGATCATGGGCTTCCAGCACCGCACCCGGCCGGTGCACGGGGTGCAGTTCCACCCCGAGTCCATCGCCACCGAAGGCGGCCACCATCTGCTGGCCAACTTCCTCGACCTGGCCGGCGTGAAGCGCGCGGAAGCGGTCTAGGCGGTGTCGGACGCCTTCAAGCCTCTGCTGGGCCGCCTGGCCGACGGCGCGACCCTTTCCGAGGCCGACGCCGAGGACTTCTTCAGCGCTTGCCTGCGCGGCGAGCCGACCCCGGCCCAGGTGGCCGCGGCGGTCACCGCCATCCGCCTGCGCGGCGAGACGGTGGGCGAGATCGTCGCCTGCGCCCGGGCCATGCGCCGGGCGGCGGTGCATCTGGACCTGCCCTATGAGACGGTCGACGTCTGCGGCACCGGCGGCGATGGCCTGCACACGCTCAACATCTCCACCGCCGTGGGCTTCGTGGCCGCCGGCGGCGGGCTCAAGGTGGCCAAGCACGGCAACCGGGCGATCACCAGTAAGTCCGGCACGGCCGACGTGCTGGCCGCCCTGGGGGTCAACATCGATCCGGGCCTCGACAAGCAGCGCCAGGCGCTGGACCAGGCCGGCATCTGCTTCCTGTTCGCCCAGGCCCACCATGGGGCGATGAAGCATGTCTCGCCGATCCGGCAACAACTGGGTTTCCGCACGATTTTCAATCTGTTGGGGCCGCTGACTAATCCCGCCGGCGCGACGCGGCAGGTGGTCGGAGTCTCGGCCCCGCGCTTCGTCGAACCGATCGCCCAGGCCCTCGGCGCCCTGGGCGCGGTCCGCGCCTGGTCGGTGCACGGCCAGGGCATGGACGAGCTGACCACCACCGGCGAGACCGAGGTCGCCGAATGGCGCGACGGCGGCGTGCGACTGTTCACGATAACGCCGGAAGCGGTTGGATTGCCTCGAGGATCACTCTCCAGCCTGTACGGCGGAGCGCCGGACTACAACGCCACCGCCCTGCGGGACCTGCTGCATGGCAAGACGGGTCCCTATCGCGACATCGTCATGCTCAACGCCGCCGCCGCCTTCCTCGTGGCGGACAGGGTCGAGACCCTGCGCGAAGGCGTCGAGCTGGCCGGCCAGGTGATCGACGACGGCCTGGCGCTGGGGGCGCTCGACGCCCTGATCGCGATCACGGCATGACCGACATCCTGGCGAAGATCGCCGCCTACAAGCGGGAGGAAGTGGCCGAGCGGAAAGCGCGCTATCCGAACATCGACTTCCACGCGTCCCGGGAAGCACCACCGCGCGGGTTCAAGGCTGCCCTAGAGCGCAACCACGCTCCCGGGAAGCTGGCGCTGATCGCCGAGATAAAGAAGGCCAGCCCTTCCAGGGGCGTGATCCGCGAAGACTTCGACCCCACCGAACTGGCAAAGGCCTACGAGCGTGGCGGTGCGGCCTGCCTATCGGTGCTGACGGATACGCCGAGCTTCCAAGGCCATGACCGCTATCTGGGCTACGCGTCCGCCGCCACGGCCTTGCCCTGCATCCGCAAGGACTTCCTCGTCGATCCCTGGCAGGTCGCCGAAAGCCGCGCCCTGGACGCCGACGCCATCCTGGTGATCCTGGCCATGGTCGACGACGCCCTGGCCGCCGATCTGCTGTCCGAAGCCGCCCGATTCGGCATGGACGCGCTGGTGGAGGTGCATGACGAGGCCGAGATGGACCGCGCCGGGGCGCTCGGCGCGACCCTGGTGGGCGTGAATAACCGGGACCTGCGGACCTTCACCGTGGATCTCGCCATCACCGAACGCCTCGCCGCCCGCGCGCCGAAGGGCGCCCTGCTGGTCACCGAGAGCGGCATCTTCACTGCCGCCGACGCCGCCCGCCTGGAGGGCGTGGGCGCGAAAGCCATGCTGGTCGGCGAAAGCCTGATGCGTCAGGCGGATGTCGAGGCGGCGACACGGGCGTTGCTGAACTGAACCGTAGGGGACGGGCTCGCCCAACGGGCGTGCCTGTCCCCGATATCCCCAACCAGACAACGGGACAGGCACGCTTCGCGAGCCAGTCCCCGACCCCATTCGCCGTTAACTTGACAGAAACTAAGAACACCTAGAGAACATCCACAAGGTGTTGGCGGTTTGTTCCGTCGCAGATTCGCAAGGCGAGGCCGGTCATGCTCACCCGCAAGCAGCACGAACTGCTCATGTTCATTCATGAGCGGATCAAGGAGAGCGGTGTCTCCCCCTCGTTCGACGAGATGAAGGAGGCGCTGGACCTGGCCTCCAAGTCCGGCATTCACCGGCTGATCACGGCGCTGGAGGAGCGCGGCTTCCTGCGCCGCCTGCCGCATCGGGCCAGAGCGCTGGAGGTGACCAAGCTGCCGCAGCAGGCGACCACCTCGGCCCCGTCCGGCGGGCGTCAGACCTTCAAGCCCCAGGTGGTCGACGGCGACCGCAACGTCCAGCCGGCCGCCATGGCCGCCAACGACACCCGCGAGATTCCCGTGCTGGGCCGCATCGCCGCCGGCTCGCCGATCGAGGCGCTGGAGATCGAGCGCGACCGGATGCAGGTGGCCGAGAGCATGCTGGGCGCCGGCGAGCACTACATCCTCGAGGTCGACGGCGACTCGATGATCGACGCCGGCATCCTGCACGGCGACTATGTGGTCATTCGCAAGACCGATACCGCCCACAGCGGCGAGATCGTCGTGGCCCTGATCATGGGCGGCGAGGCCACCCTCAAGCGCCTGCGCCGCAAGGGCGGCAGCATCGCGCTGGAAGCGGCCAACCCCAAGTACCAAACCCGCGTCTATGGCCCCGACCAGATCGAGGTCCAGGGCAAGCTGGTCGGGCTGATCCGGAAGTATCACTGACGCCGCGCCGGCCGTCATGGCCAACGAAATTCACAGAGGGGCGTGGCGCAGGTCGCGCCCCCTTTTCGTTCGGCCGCGTGCTCCCGGGGGAAGTAGGGCAGTCGGGCGGTCGGGATGATGAAACGCCCTTAAGGCCTTGATGGAATGGGAGCTCTGGTGGCCGCCTTGGTCAAGGACGACCCCTGCGGGGTCGCCGCTGCGCGGCCGCGAAGCGGTCCTTGAGCAAGTCGTCCACCAGAGCAAGACTGGCAATCAAGGCATCAGGGCGAAGTCCGCCGC
Source organism: Caulobacterales bacterium (assembly GCA_016234625.1). GTDB lineage: Bacteria > Pseudomonadota > Alphaproteobacteria > Caulobacterales > Caulobacteraceae > Caulobacter. The sequence continues at coordinate 12,582 of JACRBD010000264.1, forward strand.
GAGAGCAACCTGTTGGGCGCCCTACCGCGTCCACGGCCTCGCCCCGCGAACGTCATTGGCCCACCGCACCCGCCAGCCGTCTTTTGTGCGCCATAGCTCCGCCGAACCGCCGACCGCGAAATCGCTGGCGGTGAGCAGGAAGGCCTCCTCGCAACCTCGCCACGGGGCGTCTGAGCGCATCACGATCAGTCTTGCGGGCGCACAAAGCTCATCGAATTCCGCCAGTTTCGGCGGCTTCTTGCCATTCCACAGGGCCACGTCCGGCGTGGCCCTGGGCAGGCAGGCGAAGCGGTCGCAGACGAACAGCACGTCCCGTTCGGCCTCGACCGCTTCGGTCACGACCAGGCCCCGCCGCCTGGCCCACAGGTCGGCGGCGAACCGGCGGCTGTCCGGCCGCAGCAGCACCGCCTGCCGCCCCTGCCGCACGGCCATGGCCGCCCCGTCCGACGCGATCCACACGTCCGGCGGCGTGGGTCTGGGCCAGACCAGCACCGCGGCCGCCAGCGGCGCGCCCAGCCAGCGCAGGCGACCCTTCCACAGGCACAGCTGCATGATCCCCAGAAACGCCAGCGGCAAGGCCACCGCCGGGGCGCTGGCCACCATCAGCTGGGCCCCGGGCTGAACCGCAGTGGCGCGGGCGACGGCGGTCATGGCGTCGATGCCCTGCCCCGCCACCCACAGGAACGGTCCGCCCAGCCCCAGCGGTTCGAGCGCCGCCCCCAGGGCCAGGAACGGCATGATGACGAAGCTCGACAACGGCGAGACCACCAGGTTGGCGAACAGGCCATAGCTGGCCACCCGGTTGA
>JACRBD010000265.1 GCA_016234625.1 Caulobacterales bacterium
CCGCCAGGACCGTCCGGACGCCATTGCCTGGTTCATCCGCAACCACCCGGAAGTGCCGGACAGCCAGGTCGCGCGCCTGCTGGGCACCACCAAGGCCACCATCGACCAGGTGCGCAACCGCCAGCACTGGACCTCGGCCCAGAACAAGCCGGTCGACCCGGTGACCCTGGGCCTCGCCACCCAGCTCGAGCTGGACGCCGTGGTGCGCAAGGCTGCCGACAAGAAGGCCAAGGACGACGCCCGCAAGGGCATCGTGGCCCCCGACGGCGCGACCCTGAAGCCCGCCTCGGAAACCGGTGTTGAAGCCGAGGAGCCCGAGATCGAGGAAACCGACGAAGAGGTCGCCGGCAACGTCAACCTGAAGACCGTCTTCGCCGACCACGACGACGACATGGACGACGAAGACTAGAAACGGGCCGGCTCTCCAGCCGCCTAACCCTGTCATCCCGGACGCCGAAGGCGATCCGGGACCCAGAGCAAATCCAGGCCGAATCTGGGTCCCGGCTCTTCGCTACGCTTCGGCCGGGATGACAGTTGTGGTGTCTGCTGACGCCGCATTCGCCTTTTGGCGTCAGCGCGCGCCATCAACGGCGCGGAAAGCGGCTGACGAGCAGTCTTTCCGTTTATCGGGACCAACCCGTCCCGCGCCCCGGCTTCACCAGCCGGGGTGGATTGCTCGCCCTGATCACTCTGGCCCGGCGCTCGCCGGGCCGGCGGATCAGTGGACCTGCATCCGCAGGCTCTCGATCTCTTCCTTCAAGCGCAGCTTTTGTCGCTTGAGCTCCTTCAGGCGGATGTCGTCAAAGGATGGCCTGCTCAGTTCGTCGGAAATCAACCGTTCGAGGGTCTGGTGACGGTTGCCGAGTTCGCGAATGCGGGCGTCCAACGCCATTAGTCGCCTCCTCTTCTAGGGCCTGGTCAGTGAACACCCGTCTCGGGCGAGAGTCAGTTCACATATGGTTGCGCTTGGCGCCGAAGGCCCTGCGGCCTTTCGCGCGTTCATGCGGGCGCGTAGAGGTGGGGGTGAGATGGCCGAAGACTCGCGCAAAAGACTCGTGGTGGGGATCTCCGGGGCCTCCGGCGTCGCCTACGGCCTGCGGGCGCTCGACGCCTGCCGTGAGCTGGGCATCGAGAGCCATTTGATTCTCTCCAGGGCCGCCGTCCTGACCCTGACCCACGAGACCGACCGCTCGGTGGCCGACGTCAACGCCATGGCCGACGTGGTGCACAAGGTCGGCGACATCGGCGCCTCGGTGGCGTCCGGCTCGTTCCGATCGCTGGGGATGATCATCGCCCCCTGTTCGGTGCGGACCATGAGCGAGATCGCCAGCGGCGTGACCTCGTCCCTGTTGACCCGCGCCGCCGACGTGACCCTGAAGGAGCGCCGGCCGCTGGTGCTGATGGTCCGCGAGACGCCGTTCCACCTGGGCCATCTGCGCACCATGGTCCGACTTGCCGAGATGGGCGCCACCATCGCCCCGCCGCTGCCGGCCTTCTATGCGAAGCCGCAATCGATCGCCGAGATGATCGACCAGTCGGTGGGGCGGGCGCTCGACCTGTTCAGCCTCGACTGGAAGCCGGTGAAGCGCTGGGGCGAGGACCTCGATCCGATCGTGGGCGGCTCTTGATCACGCACACCCCCAATCCGTCATGGCCCGATTTATTCGGGCCACCCATGCACTCTGGAGTTCGACGGCGTTCCTGGGTGGCCCGGACAAGCTGGGCCATGACGGTGTTTAGAGGTTGGGCAGTGCGATGATGGGCGTGAGCTCCAGCTTGTGGGACTGGACCCTCGCCGCCTATGGCAAGCCCGGCGTACCCGAGGCGACGCTGGCCCTGCAGGACGAGCACGGCCTGAACACGTCCTTTCTTCTGTGGGCGGTCTGGGCCAACCCCGACCGCGAGATCCTGGCCAACGGGGTGCAGACCACCGTGCTGTGGGACGAGACCGTCCTCTGGCCGCTGCGCAATGTCCGAAGAAGCCTCAAGACCAGCCGCCGGCCGTTCGCCGACGCCGCCCGCGAAGGGCTGCGCGAGGACGTGAAGGCGGCCGAGCTGCGGGCTGAAAAGGTGCTGATGGAAACCCTGGAGTCCCTCGCCGGCCCGACCGGTTCGCCCGATCCGGCCGGATCCCTGACCCGCGCCGCCATGGCCTGGTCCGGCCAGGCGTCCGCCGACGCTTTGACGCGCCTCGCGGAGGCTCTGGCGTGACTCGGGCGCCGGCTGTATTTTCCCGCTGGTGAGGGAGCGCGCCGAGCATGAATGACGACGATGGGCTGTACGCCATGCCCAACATGGAGGTGCGCGGCAAGTTGATGGAGCTGCGCCAGCGCCACCAGGATCTGGACGCCGCCGTCGAGGCCCTGCTCGACAAGCCGCTCCCCGACCAGCTGCAGATCGCCCGCCTGAAGAAGCAGAAGCTGGTCCTCCGCGACCAGATCACCAAGCTGGAAAACCAGCTGACCCCGGACATCATCGCCTGATTCCCCTGCCCCGCCGGGAGGGTGAGGGGTTACGGCTATGCCGGCCCCGTCCCTAATCCCTCTTCCGACCTGCTCCGCAGGCCACCTTCTCCCTCCGGGAGAAGGGAGATAGGGTTCCCCAAACCTTGGGGAGGGACCACCGATGAACCTCGAACAGATCTTCTCGGCGATGAGCCTGCTGGCCGTGGTCGGCTGGCTGTGTCTGGTGTTTGCGCCGTTGCGGCGGCCGATGCTGATCGCGGCGGCGCGGGTGGTCGCCAGCGTGCTGGCCCTGGCCTATGTGATCCTGATCGTGCGCGGCCTGACGGCGCCCGGCGGACCTGAAGGCGGCGGCTTCGATTCCCTGGCCAAGGTGATGATCCTGCTGTCGGCGCCGGCGACCATGCTGCCGGCCTGGATCCACTACCTGTGCTTCGACCTGTGGGTCGGGACCTGGGAAGCCGAGGACGCGCCCAAGGCGGGGGTGCCGCACTGGCTGCTGATCCCGGTGATGTTCGCGACCTTCATGTACGGCCCGGCGGGACTGCTGGCCTATCTGGTCGTGCGGGTGGCCATCAGCCAGATGAAGCCGAAGGCAGCCTGATCATTCCGCCACCGTCATGGCCCGGCTTGTCCGGGCCACCCAGGAACACCTTGCTTGCC
>JACRBD010000267.1 GCA_016234625.1 Caulobacterales bacterium
GCCCCAAATGCCAGCGATGAAGGAACGGCCCGCCCTCGTGGCGGAAGACGTCCTGATGTCTTGATGAGCATTCTTGCTCCGGCGGGACCTTCGTCAAGGACGACCCCTGCGGGGTCGCCGCTGCGCGGCCGCCGAAGGCGGTCCTTGACCAAGGTCACGTCCGGAGCGGACCATTCCATCAAGGCCTTCAGGGCGTATCAACATCATGTTTGGATAAACCCGCCGCCATGACGCCCCGCCCGTTCGCCGCCCTCTCGGTATTGATCGCGCTCTTCACCGCCGCCACCCCGGCCGCCGCGGGGCCGCCCGTCTGGACGGTCCGCGACAGCGACTCGACCGTCGTCCTGTTCGGCTCGGTGCATGTCCTGCCCGCCGACCTCGACTGGCGGCCGGATGCGCTGGACGCGGCCCTGCTCAAGGCCGACGACCTGTGGTTCGAGACCCCGGTCGATGAGGCCAACGCCGCCGAAGCCGCCCTGGCCGCCCAGGCCAACGGCTACCTGCCCGCCGGACAGACCCTGTCGGCCCTGCTGTCTCCGGAAGGCCGCGCACGGCTGGACCGGATCTGCGGCCAGCTGGGCCTTTCCCCCGCCGGGATTGATCGGCTGCGCCCCTGGTACGCCGACGTGACCCTGGGCATCGTGACCCTGATGCGGCAGGGCGCGACCGTCACGACCGGAGTCGAACGCACCCTGGCCGACGCCGCGCCCGGGGCGACGCGGCGGTCGTTCGAGACCCCCACCCAACAGATCGCCTTCTTCGCCGACGCCCCCCTGGCCGACCAGCTGGCGTCGCTGGAGGACACGCTCAAGCAGCTGGACGAGGATCCCGCCTTCTATGTCCGGCTGATCGATGCCTGGGCGGAGGGCGACACGAAGGCCATCGAGGACCTGGGCCTGACCCCGATGAAGCAGGTGTCGGTCCATCTCTATGACCAGCTGATCGTGCGGCGGAACCAGCGCTGGGTAGACGCCATAACCGAGCGGATGAAGGGCTCCGGCGAGACCGTGATCGTCGTAGGCGTCGGCCATCTGGTGGGCCCCGACAGCGTCCCGGCCCTGCTGCGGGCGCGGGGTTTCATCGTCGAAGGACCCTGATCAAGGGGCTTGAGCGAATTGCGGGGGGCGGGCACAACCGCGCCCATGACCTACCAGACCCTGATCGTCGAGACGCCGGCCGAGGGCGTGACCCTCATCCGGCTCAACCGCCCCGAAGCCCTCAACGCGCTCAACAGCCAGCTGCTGGGCGAACTGGGCCAGGCCCTGGACTCCGCCGCCGCGGATGAAGGTGTCCGCTGTGTCGTGCTGACCGGCTCTGACCGGGCCTTCGCCGCCGGGGCCGACATCAAGGAGATGTCGGACAAGTCCTACGCCGACATGATGAAGCTCGACTTCTTCACCGCCGCCGCCCGCAAGCTGGAACAGTTCCGCAAGCCGGTGATCGCCGCGGTCAGCGGCTATGCCCTGGGCGGCGGCTGCGAACTGGCGATGATGTGCGATTTCATCATCGCCTCGGAAACGGCGAAGTTCGGCCAGCCGGAGATCAACCTGGGCGTCTCGCCCGGGATCGGCGGCACCCAGCGCCTGACCCGCTTCGTCGGCAAGGCCAAGGCCATGGACATGATCCTGACCGCCCGGATGATGGACGCCGCCGAGGCCGAGCGCGCAGGCCTGGTCTCCCGCGTCGTGCCGGTCGACAAGCTGCTCGAGACCGCCCTGGAAGCCGCCGGCAAGATCGCCGGCCACTCGCCGCTGGCGGTGATGATGAACAAGGAGCTGGTCGAGGCGGCCTACGAGACCACCCTGACCACCGGCGTGGCCCTGGAGCGGCGGCTGTTCCACAGCCTGTTCGCCTTCGAGGACCAGAAGGAAGGCATGGCGGCCTTCGTCGAAAAGCGGAAGCCGGGTTTCAAGGGCCGGTAGGGGCATCCGCCGCCCATACTTCGCCCCGCAACCTTTCCGGGTGCAGATTGGCCCTTTGGCCCTGACGGTCAGGGCGCAGTCCGCCGCAATGCATCAGGTCTTCGCCGCCAAAGCCGCCGCCCCGGCCTCGCTCGCCAGCCACTTCGCCAGCTTCAGCGCTCGCCACTGCCCGGGTCCCATGCCCTTGGTCACCAGCAGCTGAACGACGTCCTCGCCGATCCGGGCCTGCCAGCGGTGTTCCAGCCTGACGTAGGCCAGCCGTTGCAGGCGGTTGGCCAGGAGTCCCACGCGGGTGACCACCAGAGCGGAGGACTCCGTCTCCGCACGGTCCAGCAGCTCTTCCGGCCTCGCCTCGTTGAGGACAAGAGCCACCGGTTCGGGATAGGCCAGACTGGCCCGGGTCAGCGTCGCCCCAAGCCCTGGATCGCAGATCACCGTCTGGCGCGGCGGCGACGGACCACAGGCGGAGACGGACAGGGCGGAGAGAAGGAAAAGGCGACGATCCATGGGACCACCCTACATCGGTCACACCGAACGGCCAGAGTCGCATTGACCGGGTACAAGCCTTCCTGTATTTGCCCGCCCTTCGATTTATCCGGCGTGCGCGGTCTGTGCGCGCGCCCCGTCCGTTCTGAGGTTCTACAAGCCCATGGCCAATAATCCCGGCGCCAAGAAGGCGATCCGCAAGATCGAGCGCCGCACGGAAGTGAACAAGGCCCGCCGCTCGCGCGTGCGGACCTTCCTGCGCAAGTTCGACGAAGCCCTGGCCGCCGGCGACGCCGCCGCCGCCAAGGCCGCCTTCATCGTCGCGCAATCGGAGCTGATGCGCGCCGTGTCCAAGGGCGTGGTTCACAAGAACACCGGCTCGCGCAAGGTCTCGCGCCTGAACGCCCAGCTGAAGAAGCTCTCGGCCGCCTGATTTTCCGGCCTGTCCGCGACGGACAGGCGGCGGCTCTTCGCCCGAAAATTCAGCAATTGATCAACCGGCAGGCGCCCATCGCGCCGGCCGGTTTTTCGTGCTCAAGTTTCCCGTGTGCGGCGAATTCCCACGCCCTCCGAAGGGGTCGTTAACGGATTCCCTTGCGGCGCGAGGGGACCTCGCGAGTCAACAGAAATATCCGCGTCCGGACTCAAATTTCACGTTTGACCCACCGTTTTTTGGGTCGTTAGTGTGAGGCCTCGACGCTTGGTTCATTTCCAATTTTGGTGATGCGGAAAGCGGCGGCGGATGATGTGCATTCGCCGCGTAAGGACCTGTCTGCGTTGGGTTCAGAGCTTCTCCCCGTGGGGGCGGAGGGGTGTCGCGAGTTGGTAAAAAGAAACCATACGGGTGGGGCTGATGACTTCTATGGGCGGACGCATGATGTCCACGCAAACACCGGCCGGCGCTGTCTGGACGAAGGCTTGCATGGCCCTTCGCCGAGAGCTCGGCGAGGCTGCGTTCGGATCGTGGCTCGCCCAGGCCGCTCTGCGGGAAATCACTGGCGGCCAGATCGTGCTGGTCACCCCCACCGGGGTCGCCCGCGACTGGATCCGCCGCAACGCCTGGCGCCGCATTGGCGAGCTGTGGGCGGAGCACGATCCGGAGGGGCGTAGCCTGGATTTGAAGTCTCGAATGGAGTTCGAGGCTGACACCGGTGGCATGTCCATCATCGCCGAGGCCATTGAGGTGATGGACCCGGTCGCCACCGACGCCCCGGCCATCGCGCCCACGCCTGGAACCCGCCCCGGCCGGGTCGCGGGCCTGCAGGAACGCTTCACCTTCGACAGTTTCGTGCCCGGCCCGGCCAACGAATTCGCTCACGCCGTGGCGCGACGGGTGGCGTCCTGGGCCGACGGCCACTTCAATCCTGTGGTTTTCCACAGCGCCTATGGCTTCGGAAAGACCCACCTGCTCAACGCCATGGCCTGGGAGGCCATGAAGGCGGCCCCGGAGAAGCGCGTGGTCTACCTGAGCGCCGAGCGCTTCCTGTCGACCTTCGTGCGCTCGGTCATGGATCGGTCCACGGCCCTGTTCAAGGAAGAGCTGCGCACCGCCGACCTGCTGCTGATCGACGACGTCCATTTCGTCGCCGGCAAGCAATCGACCCAGGAAGAGCTGTTCCACACCCTGACCGCCCTGATGGAGGACGGCCGACGGGTGGTGTTCTCCGCCGACCGGCCGCCGGCCCAGATCACCGAGATGGACGCGCGCCTGCGCAGCCACCTGTCGGCGGGCCTGGTCTGCGGCATCGAGCCGGCCGACCGCGGCCTGCGCATGGGCATCCTTGAGCGCAAGCTGGCGGCGCTGGGCCGGCAGGGCGGTTTCAACGCCCAGGCCCGGCCAGAAGTGCTGCAGTTCCTCGCCGACCGCTTCACCGACAGCGTGCGGGAGCTGGAAGGCGCCCTCAACACCCTGGTGGCCCGCATGGGCGCCCAGGTCAGCGCCCTGTCGCTGGACGAGGCCCAGGCGATCCTGCGGCCGCACCTGCGCGGGGCCGAGAAGCGCATCACCATCGACGACATCCAGAAGGCCACGTCGGAGCATTTCGGCCTGCGCCAGGCGGACCTGGTCTCCGAGCGCCGCAACCGCTCGGTGGCGCGTCCGCGCCAGGCGGCCATGTGGCTGGCCAAGCAGCTGACCACCCGCTCCCTGCCTGACATTGGCCGGCGCTTCGGCGGTCGCGACCACACCACCGTGCTGCACGCCGTGCGCCGCATCGAGGCCCTCAAGGCCGACGATCCCCAGCTGTCGCGCGACCTGGAAGCCCTGACGCGCAAGCTGCGGGGCTGACGGGGACATGTACCTTCAGGTACGTGTCCCCCAATCGGGCCGCCCGTGAATCCGGATTAGGGGACACGTACCTGCGGTACATGTCCCCAGCCGATCACTTCACCCCGTATTTCCTGAAGTAGTCGATCATCTTCCGCCAGCCGTCCTGCGCCGCCTTCATGTCGTAGCTGGCGCGGTAGTCGGCGTGGAAGCCGTGCTGGGCGTCGGGATAGAGGATGATATCCGACCCCTCCTTCTCGAACTCCCGCAGCTTGCCGCGCATGGCCTCGATGTCGGCAGCCGGGATCCCCTGGTCCTTGCCGCCGTAGAGGCCCAGCACCGGCGCCTTGAGGAAGCCGGCCAGTTCCAGCGGCCACTCCCGCTCCGGCTCGGACAGGAACTGTCCCGCCGCCGGCCGCGACAGTCGGCCATACCAGGCCACGCCGCAGCGGAAGGAGCGGAAGCGCTCGCAGGCCAGCCAGACCTGGGCGCCGCCCCAGCAGAAGCCGGTGATGGCCATCTTCTTCCTGGCGACGAAGTCCTGGGCCGACAGCCAGCCGACCGTGGCCTCGATGTCGTTCATCACCTCCGCATCGGTGGCGGCGGCGACGATGTTGCGGATCAGGGTGAAGTCGACCAGCGGAGCCGGGTCGCCATGGCGAACAAAGAAGTCCGGAGCGATGGCCACATAGCCCAGCTTGGCCAGCCGGCGGCAGGTGTCGCGAATGTATTCATGGATGCCGAACACCTCAGAGACCACCAGCACCGTCGGCTTGCGGCCGCCGGTGTCCGGCCGGGCGATATAGGCCGGGATCTCGCGGTCGCCGGCGGGAATCCGCACAACGCCGTCGATCAGCCCCGCGGCGTCAGTGTGGATCGGTTCCGCCTTGGCCGAAACGGCGGCGGCGGCGAATCCGGCGAAGAACAGGGCCGGCACGGCGCGGCGCGAGATGTCGAAATCGCGCGGCTCGGAGCCCTCGGGGCGGGTGAGCTTCAGCATGGCGGGGTTTCCTCGTATCGTTGGGCGCACCCTAGCGCCGGAGTCGGCGGAGAGGGAAGCGTCCGGTCTCAGGCCGGGCGCGCCCGCCTCAGGGTCAGGTTGATCCGGCCGCCGCCGGGGATCAGGGTCGAGGAACCCGACAAGACCCTGTCCACCCCGTGGAACGCCATCCGCGCCTCGCCGGCCAGCAGGCAGACGTCGCCGGACGCAAGCCGCACCGAACGGGTTGGATCGGTGCGCTTCAACCCGCCGATGCGGAACACGGCCGTGTCGCCCAGGGACACCGACAGCACGGGAAAGCGGACGTCGGCTGCATCCGCCTCACGGTGCAGGCCCATCTTCGCGCCCTCGCGGTAGAGGTTGACCAGGCAGGCGTCGGCCGGAACGTCCGCATCGGCCAACTCGGCCCACAGCTCGCGCAGCGCCGTGGGCATCGGCGGCCAGGGCTGGCCCGTCAGCGGA
>JACRBD010000268.1 GCA_016234625.1 Caulobacterales bacterium
CGGGTCAGGTTGCTCAAGGGCGCTTCGCGTCGCGGAGCGATGGGCCGAAGGCCCACCCTTGACCAACCTGACCCGTCCGGCACGCTGGCCTGCATGAGACAAAGGGCTTTCCTCCCCTCGTCAGAGGGGAGGGGGACCACCCGGAGGGTGATGGAGGGGCGGCGCCGGTCGTCCCGTTAAGCCCGGAATTCAGGCCTCTCTCGCTCCAGCGGCGCCTCCCTCTCCACCATGCTCCGCATGGTCCCCCTCTCCCTCGCGGGAGAGGACGGAAGGGGCGACGGCCGATCTTGTGTTTGCCTGCCCCAACGTCGCCCGGTTACGTTTCCGAAAGCAACGAATGCTGGGAGGCGCGACCGCCATGACCATCTCGCTCTACGACATCACCGTCGGCCAGTACCTGCAGACCGTCGGCGCCGCCGTCGGCTTCCTCGACCGTGGCCTGAAGCACTGCACCGACGAGGGCTCCAATCCCGACGACCTGGTCAGCCAGCGCCTGGCCGGCGACATGCTGCCGCTGTCGTTCCAGGTGGTATCGATCGCCCACCATTCGATCGGCGCCATCGAGGGCGTGAAGAAGGGCGTGTTCACCCCGTCCGGCCCGGCCATGCCCGAGACCTACGCCGGCCTGATCAAGACCATCGCCGACGCCGACGCGGCCCTCAAGGCCCTGACCCCGGACGAGGTCAACGCCCTGGCCGGCACGGACGTGATGTTCGAGTTCGGCACGATGAAGATGCCCTTCACCGCCGAGGGCTTCCTGCTGTCCTTCTCCCTGCCCAACTTCTACTTCCACGCCTCCACCGCCTACGACGTCCTGCGCGCCAACGGCGTGCCGCTGGGCAAGCGGTACTTCCTGGGCGCGCTGAAACTGAAGAGCTGACCACGCGTTTAATTGGGGACAGGCACTGTTTTCGCGCAGCGAAAACAGTGCCTGTCCCCAATTACGTCCGCGCCTCAAACCACGGCCGCAGCCGCTCCAGCGCTTCCTCGACCTCGGCCGTCGAGACCGCGAAGCTGATGCGGATGAACCGGCGGCCCTCGACCGGGTCGAAGTCGACGCCCGAGGCCACGGCGACGCCGGTGTCGCGCAAAAGGTCCATGCAGAAGGCCAGGCTGTCGTCGGTCAGGTGGTCGACGCTGGCGTAGATGTAGAAGGCCCCATCGGGCGGGGCGATTTCGCGCAGGCCCATTTGCGGCAGGGCCTCCAGCAGCAGGGCGCGATTGCGGGCGTAGACGCGGACATGGCCCTCCAGCTCGTCGGTCTCGTCCATGGCGACCAGGCCCGCGTGCTGGCTCAGCGACGGGGCGGTCAGGAACAGGTTGCCGACATAGGCCCGGGCGCTGGCGATCAGGTCCTTCGGGGCCAGCAGCCAGCCGAGCCGCCAGGCGACCATGCTGTAGTATTTCGAGAAGCTGCTGATCACCAGGGCGTCCGGCGAGAACTCGAGGATCGAGCGACACGGGCCCACGTAGCTCAGGCCGTGATAGATCTCGTCGGAGACGATGCGGATGCTCCGCTCGCGGCAGACCCGCGCGATCGCCTCCAGCTCGTCGGCGGCGATGATCGTGCCGGTGGGGTTGGCCGGGCTGGCGATGATCACCCCGGCGGGCGCCGGGTCCAGCGCCGCCAGATGCGCCGCGGTCAGCTGGAAGCGGCTCTCCGCCCCGCAGGCGATCTCCACCGGCTCCATCCGCAGGGCCTTGAGCGTATTGCGGTAGGCGACGTAGCCGGGCCTGGCCAGCGCCACCCGGTCGCCCGGCGAAAACGCCGCCAGCAGCGCCAGCACCAGCGCCGGCGAAGCGCCGCAGGTCAGGACGATGCGATTCTCCCCGACCTCGACGCCATAGGTCTCGGCGTAGTGCCGGGCCAGTCGCGCGCGGAGGGCCGGGCTTTCCCAGTAGCCCATGCCGTCGCTGTCGAGCACCTGATGGGCCCGGGCGATGGCCGCCTTTGGGGCCCCGGTCGAGGGCTGGCCGAACTCCATGTGGATGATCGACCGCCCCTGGCCCTTGAGCTCATGGGCCAGGCGGCTGATGGCGATGGCGTGGAACGGTTCGATCTGCGCGGTCATGGGTGGGCCTGAGCGTGAAACGGCGGGTGGCGCAAGGCTTTCAAACAACACCGTCATGGCCCGACTTGTTCGGGCCACCCAAGCGCGGCAATGGCTCAGAACGAAGCGCCGATAGCGAACGCTTCATCGCGAACGACCGCGTTCATGGGTGGCCCGCACAGGGCGGGCCATGACGGCGGTAGTTTACGGCGCCTTCACCAGCGTCGGGCTGTCGAGGTCGAGGTCGCCGAGCGGGATGACCTGGGCGTTCGGGACCGCCGTCCTGATCGCCTCGCCGAACAGCTTGGCGTCGCCGACCACGATGACGCTGGCCTTCGAGGGCTCGAAGATGTCGGTGGCGAAGGTGGTGACATCGGCGGCGGTGATCGCCTCGATCTTGCCGGTGAACAGGTTCATCTCCTTAAGGTCGATGTCGTAGGTGGCCAGCCCGCCGAGGATGCCGGCCAGGCCGTCGGTGGTGCCCAGGTCGCGGCCGAAGTCGCCGACGATCACCGACTTGCGCGCGGCCAGTTCGGCGGACGTGGGCGGGACCGTGGCCATGCGGGAAAGCTCGCCGCGAATGAGGGTGACGACCTCCGCCGCTGACTCGTTCTTGGTCTGGGTCGAGGCGGTGAAGCCGCCGATGATCCGCCGGGCCGACAGGCTGGAGCCGGCGCCATAGGCCAGGCCGCGCTTGACCCGGATCTCCTGGTTCAGGCGAGCCGAGTAGCCGCCGCCGAGCACGGTGTTGGCCACCATGCCGGCGTAGTAGCGCGGGTCGCTGCGGGCGATGCCGCGGCGGGCCAGGGTGACGGCGGCCTGGCCGGCGCCGGGCATGTCGACGATCACGTTGCGGATCGGCGGATTGGCGTCGGCGGTGGGGCGGGCGGGCAGCGGCGTGGCCGGCCGTTTCCAGCCGCCGAAGGCCGCCTCGGCCAGGGCGAAGCCCTGCTCCGGCGTCAGGTCGCCGACGATCACCAGGACCGCGTTGTCCGGTCGCCACCAGGCCTCATGGATGGTCAGCAGGTCCTGCCGGGTCAGCTTCGGCAGCGACGTGGGTGTGCCGCCGGCCACATGCCCAAAGGGCGAACCGGCGTAGATGATCGGCCCGGTGAGATAGCCGGCCACCGTGCCCGGACGCTGGAGCGCCACGGAGAAGCCGTCGATGGCCTGGTCGCGCACCCGGTCCAGTTCCTCCTGGGCGAAGGCCGGGTTGAGGGTCACGTCGGCCATGATGGCCATGGCCGCCCTCAGGTTCTGCGGCATGACGTTGAGCGTCACCGACGAGGACTCCCAGCCGGATCCGGCCGAGAGGTCGGCGCCGAGGGCCTCGGTCTGGCTGGAGATCTCCACGGAGCTGCGCGTGGCGGTGCCTTCGGTCAGCAGCTCGGCCATCATCGCCGAGGCGCCGGCGCGGCCGGCCGGATCGACCGCCGCGCCTGACGCGACCGACAGTTCGGCGGTGACAAGCGGCAGGTCGCTGCTGCGCGCGACGATCACCCTCAGGCCATTGGCAAGGGTCCTTTCCGAAGGTGTCGGCAGGGCCGGCGACACCGGGCTCCCCAGGGGCGGCGGGGCCACACGGTCAGCGGCGGCGGCCAGGGTGACGACCTCGCCCCCAAACCTGGGCGACTTCACCGGCCTGGTTCGCCTGGCGGCCGGGACCGCTTCTCCGGCGGGGCGCTGGCTTTCGTCGAGGTAGCGGATGAACACCAGACGGTCGTCGGCGAGGTATTTGCTGGCCACCCGCTGGATGTCGGCCGCGGTCACCGCCTGCAGCTCGGCGATGCCGGTGTTGGCCTTGCCGGCGTCGCCTTCCATGACCAGGGCGTAGCCCAGGGCGAAGGCGCGGCCGTCGATGGTTTCCCGCTCGCGCACGGCGTTGGCGACCATCTCGGTCCGGGCCTCGGCCAGTTCGGCGTCGGTGGGCGGGGCGTCGCGAAGACGGCGGACCTCGGTCATCAGAGCCGCCTGGCCCTCGTCGACGGTCTTGCCGCCGGCCATGATCGCCCCGACCCAGAACAGGCCCGGCTGGGCGTTCAGGTCGGCGCTGGAGAAGGCCGCCCGGGCCAACTGCTGGTCATAGACCAGGCTGTTGTACAGTCGCGAGGACTTGCCGCCCGACAGAATGGCGTCGAGCACGGTCAGCGCCGCCGCGTCCGGGTCGGAGGCCGCCGGACCCTGCCAGGTGATGGCCACGGCCGGCAGCGGCACGTTGGGCGCGTAGGCGGTGACGGAGCTGGGTCCCTTGCGGGCCGGTTCCTTGACCGTGACCCGCGGCAGAGGCGCCTTGGGCGTCTTCAGCGGGCCGAAATACTTGTCGACCCAGGCGTTCAGCTGCGCCTCGTCGAAGTTGCCGACCACGATCAGGGCGGCGTTGTCCGGCCGGTAGTAGGTGGCGTGGAAGGCCAGCACATCGTCGATGGTCGCCGCGTCCAGATCCTCGATCGAGCCGATACCCGGGCGCTTGTAGGGATGCCTGGCGTAGCTGGCGTTGGGAATGACGATGCGGAAGAAGCGGCCGTAGGGGTCGCTGAGCACGCGCAGGCGCAACTCCTCCTTCACCACGTCGCGTTCCGACTTGAAGCTCTCCTCGTCGACGACCAGCGAGCCCAGCCGCTCGGACTCGGCCCACAGCAGCCGCTCCAGGTGATTGGCCGGCACGACTTCGTAGTAGTTGGTGAAGTCGGAATAGGTGGAGGCGTTGTTGAATCCGCCCACGTCCTCGGTCATGCGGTCGAACGACTCCGACGGCATGTCCCTGGTGGCCTTGAACATCAGGTGTTCGAACAGATGGGCGAAGCCGGAGCGGCCGGCCGGATCGTCCTTGGCCCCCACGCCGTACCAGACCTGGACGGTGACGTTCGGCGTGGTCCGGTCGACCGCGTAGAACAGCTTCATGCCGTTGGGCAGAATGCGGGTCTGGTAGGCGATCGGCGGGACTTCCGCGGAGGCGGGAGCCGGAGTCTGGGCCCAGGCGCCGGCCGCGAGGGCCGTGGACGACAGGGCGAGGGCGAGCAGCAGGGCCTTGGCCGGACGGAACATGCGGGACTCCGGGTGAACGTGGCGCGGACCCTAGCACCCGTGTCCGAAAGCGAAACCTTACGGTCCTGTCATGTGGCGATCAGCGCTCCGCTGCCTCGGCCTCCCGGCGCAGGGCCCGCAGGGCGTCGGCGAGGTCCATCCGCATGGCCGCCCGGGCGATGATCGCCGGGGCCGGGAAGGGCGAGCTGGCGCGGTTCTCGTAGGTCACCCGCGTGCGGCCGCCGGCCAGGCCTTCCAGCCGCCATTCGCCGCGACAGTAGCGGATGTCGCCAGAGGTGCAGTGAAAGCGGATCACGCGCAGGGGCGTGAAGTCCGAACGAAACTCGGTGCGGAAGGACGGCATCAGCCCACCGCGGACAATCATCTCGCGGATGTCCCATCGACCGCCCGGATCGCGGGTGGTGATCCGGCAGGACTTGACGCTGGGGGCCATGCGGCCGGCGGTCTGGCAGTTGGTGATCATCCGCCAGACCACCTCCGGCGAGGCGTCGATCTCGACCGCCCCGCGCACGACGCCGGAAACGCCGTCCCCGTCCGGATGAACCTCGGCATGAACCTGGCCGCGCGACAGCTGGGCCAGGGCGGCGCCGTCGGGGGTCCAGTCGGCCCGCGCCGGACCGGCCGCCAGCAGCAGCGTCAGCAGGACGGGCAGGGTCAAGCGTATGGCGGATACCTCACCAACGGTCAGCGGGCCGCGCGGTTCTTGACCAGGTCGTCGACCACCGCCGGGTCGGCGAGGGTCGAGGTGTCGCCCAGGTTGGCGATGTCGTTCTCGGCCACCTTGCGCAGGATGCGGCGCATGATCTTGCCGGAGCGGGTCTTGGGCAGGCCCGGCGCCCACTGGATGGCGTCCGGGGCGGCGAACGGACCGATTTCCCGACGCACCCAGAGCACCAGCGCCTTGCGCAGGTCCTCCGTGGGCTGAACATGGGCGTTGAGGGTGACATAGGCGTAGATGCCCTGGCCCTTGATGTCGTGCTGGAAGCCGACCACGGCCGCCTCGGCCACGTCGTGGTGGGCCACCAGGGCCGACTCGATCTCGGCCGTGCCCATGCGGTGGCCGGAGACGTTGATCACGTCGTCGACCCGCCCGGTGATCCAGTAGTAGCCGTCCTCGTCCCGGCGGCAGCCGTCGCCGGTGAAATACGTGCCGGGATAGGTGGTGAAGTAGGTCTCGATGAAGCGCTGGTGGTCGCCATAGACCGTGCGCATCTGGCCGGGCCAGCTGTCGGTCAGGCAGAGGTTGCCGCTGATGGCACCGTGCAGCACCTGTCCTTCCGCGTCCACCAGCTGCAGCTTGACCCCGGGCAGGGGCTTGCTGGCCGAACCGGGTTTGAGCGCCGTGGCGCCCGGCAGCGGACTGACCAGGCAGGCGCCGGTCTCGGTCTGCCACCAGGTATCGACGATCGGGCAGCGCGCCTCGCCGACCACGCGGTGATACCAGAGCCAGGCCTCCGGATTGATCGGCTCGCCGACGCTGCCGAGCAGGCGCAAGCTCTTGCGCGAGGTCTTCGTCACCGGCTCGTCGCCCTCGCGCATCAGGGCCCGCAGCGCCGTGGGGGCGGTGTAGAAGATCTCCACCTGATGCTTGTCGATCACCTCCCAGAAGCGGCTGCTGGTCGGATAGTTGGGCACGCCCTCGAAGATCAGGCTGGTGGCCCCGTTCGCCAGCGGGCCGTAGACGATGTAGCTGTGGCCGGTGACCCAGCCCACGTCGGCCGTGCACCAGAAGATCTCGCCGGGGCGGTAGTCGAACACCAGCTCATGGGTCCAGCTGGCCCAGGCCAGATAGCCGCCGGTGGTATGCAGCACGCCCTTGGGCTTCCCGGTCGAGCCCGAGGTGTAAAGGATGAACAGCGGATCCTCGGCGTTCATCGGCTCGGGCGGGCAGTCGGCCGACGCCGCGTCCCGCTCGGGGCCATAGGCCACGTCGCGGCCGCTGTGCTTCAGCCACTTGGCGCCGGTCCGCTCGACCACCAGCACCCGCTCGACGCCGGGGCACTGGGTCAGGGCCAGGTCGACGTTCATCTTCAGCGGCACGGTCTTTCCGCCGCGCAGGCCCTCATCGGCGGTGATCACCAGCCGCGAGTCGCAGTCGAGAATGCGGCCGGCCAGGCTGTCGGGCGAGAAGCCGCCGAACACCACAGAATGCACCGCCCCGATCCGCGAACAGGCCAGCATGGCGTAGGCCGCCTCGGGGATCATCGGCAGGTAGATGGTCACCCGGTCGCCCTTCTTGACGCCGTGCGCCCTGAAGACGTTGGCCATGCGGCACACTTCCTCGTGCGCCTGGCGATAGGTGATCTTCTTCGAGTCCGCCGGATCGTCGCCTTCCCAGATGAAGGCCACCTCGTCGCCCCGGGTCGCCAGATGGCGGTCCAGGCAGTTGACCGAGACGTTCAGCACGCCGTCGGCGAACCATCTGATGCGGAAGTCGTCCCGGTTCCAGGAGACGTCCTTCACCTGGGTGAACGGCTTGATCCAGTCCAGCCGGGCGCCGACGTCGCGCCAGAAGCCGTCGGGGTCGCTGTCGACCCGCGCGCGAGCGGCCTCGTAGCCGGCGGCGTCCATATGCGCCCGCGCGGCCCAGGCCTCGGGCACCGGAAATACCATTCCGTCGTGACTCAAGACGGTTTCCTCCAGGGTCATGGTGCTTTTTCCAAACTCTAGGCTGACGAACGGGGCGGCGAAAGGCCCCCGGCGCGCCGGGGGGCCGCGCCGGGGTAGTTCGTCCGGGGGGAGGGTCTAGAAGGCGGCCGTCAGGGTCGCCACGGCCCGGGCGCCGAAAATGTCGCCCCGATCATGGGCGTCGGTGTCGTGATAGCGCAGGTCGAGGGTCACCGGCCCCAGGGCGTGGCTGGCCCCCAGGTTCCAGGTCGAATAGTCGCCGCCGACCGCGATCTGCTGCTGGCCGATGGCGCCGCCGATGGTCCAGCCGTGCAGCGGCGCGCTGGAGCCATTGACCTCGAAATAGGTCCCGCCGTCGCCGGAGCCGAAGAAGTCGTCGGACCAGGCGATCGTCGCCCCGACCGAGCCGCCGCCGACGGGCAGGCTGGCGCCGGCCTTCAGCTCGACGGTGTCGATGTCCACCCCGGCGGGCGTGTTGAGGTAGCCGTAGCGGACCACGGCCAGGTTCAGCTGGACCTCGCCGACCTTGGGCGTCCAGCCGGCCCACAGGTCATACTCGGCGTCGATGGAATTGCCGAAGTCGACCGTCTCGGCGCCCGCGCCGAAGTACAAGGCGCCGGCGGTGACATTGACCGTGCCGAACACGAACGGGCCCTCGTCGGTCTGGCTGACGCCCCGGAAGACGTAGTCGCTCGCGACGCCGACGGTGGCCGACAGCTTGGCCTCCTCGGCCCCCGCCGCGCCGGCGGACAGCAGGATGGCGCCCAGCAGGGCAGGTGGAATCAGATGTTTGCGGTTCATGGGAAGTCCCCTCTCGTTGTTGGTTTTGGGACCGGCGTCCGGGCGGGCGCGGGCCGTCGACGCCTGTCCGGGCGGACAGGGCGGATCACGCGGTTACGAATGCGGGTAGCGGCCGAAGCGGAGGGGCCGGCGCGGTTTTTCGCCCGGCCCCTCGCCAGGGATCAGAAGAAGCCGAGCGCCTTGGAGCTGTAGCTGACCAGCATGTTCTTGGTCTGTTGGTAGTGGTCGAGCATCATCTTGTGGGTCTCGCGCCCGACGCCTGACTGCTTGTAGCCGCCGAAGGCCGCGTGGGCGGGATAGGCGTGGTAGCAGTTGGTCCAGACGCGGCCGGCCTGGATGCCGCGACCGAAGCGGTAGCAGCGGTTGGCGTCGCGGCTCCACACCCCGGCGCCGAGGCCGAAGGGGGTGTCGTTGGCGATGGCCAGGGCCTCGGCCTCGTCCTTGAAGGTGGTCACGGCCAGCACGGGGCCGAAGATCTCCTCCTGGAAGATGCGCATGGCGTTGTGGCCGCGGAACACGGTCGGCTGAACATAGTAGCCGCCGGCGAGATCGCCATCGAGATCGGCGCGCTCGCCGCCGGTCAGCAGCTCGGCGCCCTCGTCGAGGCCGATCTGGATGTAGCGCATGATCTTCTCCAGCTGCTCGGAGGACGCCTGGGCGCCGAGCATGGTCGAGGGATCGGCCGGGTCGCCCTGGCGGATGGCCTTCACCCGGGCCAGAGCTTTCTCCATGAAGCGGTCGTAGATCGACTCCTGGATCAGGGCGCGGCTGGGGCAGGTGCAGACCTCGCCCTGGTTGAAGGCGAACATGACGAAGCCCTCGACCGCCTTGTCGAGATAGTCGTCGTCGGCCGCCATCACGTCCTCGAAGAAGATGTTGGGCGACTTGCCGCCCAGTTCGAGGGTCACCGGGATCAGGTTCTGGCTGGCGTACTGCATGATCAGCCGACCGGTGGTGGTCTCGCCGGTGAAGGCGATCTTGGCGATGCGCTGGCTGCTGGCCAGCGGCTTGCCCGCCTCGACGCCGAACCCGTGGACGATGTTCAGCACGCCCGGGGGCAGAAGGTCGGCGATCAGCTCGGCCCAGACCAGCAGGCTGGCGGGCGTCTGCTCGGCCGGCTTGATGATCACGCAGTTGCCCGCGGCCAGCGCCGGGGCCAGCTTCCAGGCGGCCATCAGGATCGGGAAGTTCCACGGGATGATCTGGCCGACCACGCCCAGCGGTTCATGGAAGTGATAGGCGACGGTGTCGTCGTCGATCTGGGCGATCGAGCCCTCCTGGGCGCGGATGCAGCCGGCGAAGTAGCGGAAGTGGTCGATGGCCAGCGGGATGTCGGCGGCGGTGGTTTCGCGGATCGGTTTGCCGTTGTCCCAGGTCTCGGCCAGGGCCAGCAGGTCGAGGTTGGCCTGCATGCGGTCGGCGATGGCGTTCAGCACATCGGCGCGGGCGGCGGCGCTGGTGCGCCCCCAGGCGTCCTTGGCCGCATGCGCGGCGTCGAGGGCCAGCTCTATGTCGTCCGCGTCGGATCGGGGAATGTCGCACAGAACCGCGCCATTGACCGGCGAGGTGTTGCTGAAATAGCGGCCGGCGACGGGTTCAACCCACGCGCCGCCGATGAGGTTGCCGTAGCGCGCCTTGAACGGGGTCGCACGGGTGACGTTGAGCAGGGGCTTGTTCATCCTGGATCTCCCTTTGGACGGGCTTCCGGACATCCGGGCCCGCCGTCTTTTTGATGGGAGGATTGGGAAAGCACGGCGGAGGTGCGTCAATGAACAGCGGCCCGATCCGGGCCGTCTGGACTTGAATATTTTCAGGATCGGGCGTCTGTTTTGTTCCATATCAAGCAGAATGCGACAGCGTCTGAAAGACTGTCGCAAATTGCGACAGGGATGGCGCCGCGCGATGACTGGAGAAACGCCCGCGATCATACGCACGGCTCGTGACCGTTTCTTCGGCCGCGGCCAGCTGCCCGCCGACCAGGTCAATCACGCCATCCTGCGCTCCTGGATGCGCTGCGCTGATCAGGGGCTCGACGCCGGCGCAACCCCGACCATCGAACCCCTGACCGCCGGCGAGCTGAAGGACGCCTGCGAGCGCCACGACCTGTTGCGCCGTCTCGGCCGGCCGGAACTGGACGCGCTCAACCTCGAGGCCCGGGAGACCGGCGCGGTGGTGCTGCTGACCAACGCCGACGGCCTGGTGCTGGACACCGTCGGCGACGCCGCTTTCGCCGGCCGGGCGGCCGAGATGGCCCTGCGCCCCGGCGCCGCCTGGAGTGAGACGACCGCAGGCACCAACGCCATCGGCACGGCGCTCGCCGAGCGCCGGGCCGTGTCGGTGCACGGCGGCGAGCACTTCTTCGAATCCCATCAGGCGCTCAGCTGCGCCTCCGCCCCGATCCTGGACCCGCGCGGCGTGGCGGTCGGGGCGCTGGACCTGTCCTGCCCCGCCAGCTTGCGGCCGACCCACGCGCTCGGCCTGGTGCGCATGGCGGCCGAGCAGATCGAAGGACGATTGTTCGATCACGCCGTAACGGCCATGACCGTGGTCCGATTCCACAGCGACCAGGCCCTGCTCGACGGCGGCCGGGGCGGCGCGCTGGTGTTCGATGGCGACCGGCTGGTCGGGGCCAACCGCCGCGGCCTGGCCCTGGTCGGCCGCGGCTGGGACTGCCTCGACGAGACCCGTTTCGAGGATCTGTTCGCGGCCGAGCTCGAAAGGTTGCCCGAGCGGGTTGAGATGGTCTCGCTCGACGGCGTCCGCTTCCAGGCCCTGGTGCAGCGTCCGCGCTCCGGGACCGCCCCGGCCGCCGACGCGACCCTTGAGGAAGCCGAGACCCGCGCGATGCAGGCGGCCCTGGCGGCCTGCGGCGGCAACGTCACCGAGGCCGCCCGGCGGCTGGGCGTTCACCGCAGCACCCTCTACCGCCGCGTCCTCGGCCGCTGAGAATTCGGCGACAGTTTAAGAATTCGCGCTCCGGTCCCGGCCGCGGGATTGGCGCGTGGGCGAATTCGCAAACTGTCACCGAATTCTCGCATCGCGGCCTGAAGGGTAGTAGCCCTCGCCGCGCACGAAGACGCGGAGACCATCATGCTGCTCGCCAAATCCACCTGGCCCGAGATCGAGGCCTTTCTCACCCGTTCGAAGACGGTGGTGATCCCGATCGGCTCCAACGAGCAGCACGGCCCGACCGGCCTGCTGGGCACCGACTGGATGTGTCCGGAGATCATCGCCCATGAGGCGCAGGCCGGCCGCGACGATCTGCTGATCGCCCCGACGTTCAACATCGGCATGGCGCAGCATCACCTGGGCTTTCCCGGCACCATCAGCCTGAAGCCCTCGACCTTCATGGCCGCCATCGGCGACTGGTGCCGCTCGCTGGCCGGGCATGGCTTCACGAAGATCTATTTCCTCAATGGCCACGGCGGCAACACGCACAGTATCGAGGCGGCCCTCAGCGAGCTCTACGCCGAGGCCAGCTTCGCCGGAAAGCCGCGCGGCTTCGCCTGCAAGCTGAAGAACTGGTGGGAGCTGAGCGGCGTCAACGCCCTGGCCAACCGCCAGTTTCCGGTCGGCCACGGCAGCCACGCCACCCCGTCCGAGATCGCGGTGACCCAGTGGGCCTACCCGGACGCGATCAAGAGCGCCAACTACGCGCCACAGATCGCCCCGACCGGCCCGATCCGCGAGGCCCTCGACTTCCGCGCCCGCTACCCCGACGGCCGCATGGGCTCCGACCCGGCCCTGGCGACCCCCGAGAAGGGTGGCGAACTGGTCGCCTTGGCGGCCAAGGCGCTGATCGAGGACGTGGCGGGATTCGCGGCGGAAGTGGCGCCGTAGAGCGTTCCTGCGTCCTTCGAGACGCTCGGCTGGGGCCTCGCTCCTCAGGATGACGCAGAGGGTGGGCTTCAATTCTGTTCGTCATCGTGAGGAGCGAGCCTCAAGCGAGCGTCTCGAACCACGCACGATCAGGCCGTCAACACTACGCCATCCACGACCGCCACGGCCCACGCCGCCAGTCGCTGCCCCTCACAAGGCCCGCTCGTGCACACCCCGTCCTCGATCCGGAACAGCGCGCCGTGCCCCGAACAGAGGATCAGGTCGTTCTCGCGGGTCAGGCGCCGCCCGGTCGGACCGCCCAGGGGCCAGCCGTTGTGCGGGCAGCTGTCGACATAGCCGAACACCTGACCGCCCCGGCGCACCACGAAGCCGGCGAACAGGCGCGTACCCTCGCGGAAGCGGAAGTCCTTCGCCCCGGGGTCGGGGATCTCGTCCAGCGGACAGAGGGTCACCCCGGCGGCGGGCCGGGCCGGGTTCAGTCCTTCCAAGGCAGCGTCACCCGCCACGGCTCGACGCTGGAGGTCTCGTACAGGCCGGCCTTGGTGTAGGGGTCGTTGGCGTGGAATGCTTTCGCCGCCGCCAGGTCCGGGGCCTCGACCACGATCAGCGACCCGGCCATGCCGTCTTCGGTGGTCAGGAACGGACCGCCCAGCTTGATCTTCAGGGGCTGCGATCCGGCCCAGGCCAGGTGCGCCTCGCGGGTGGCGGCGCGGATCGCCGGGCCGTCGGGGAGCCTGTCTTTCCACTGGATGACAAAAAGGGGCATGGCGGACTCCTAACGCTCGGCTTTGATCGGGCGCGACAGCAGGCCGAGGATGGCTTCATCCACCCCAACCTCGCCCGCGAGAATGGCGGCGACGGCTTCGCTGATCGGCGTCTCGACGCCCAGCCTGCGGGCCAACGCGCGCACCGCGGGCGCTGACGCGACGCCCTCGGCGACCGTCAGCTTGCCGGCCAGGGCCCGCTCCAGCGACTGGCCGGCGCCCAGGGCCAGGCCGACGCTCATGTTGCGCGACTGGGGGCTGGAGCAGGTCAGCACCAGGTCGCCCAGGCCGCAGAGGCCGGCGACGGTCTCGGCCTCGCCGCCCAGGGCCTCGGCCATGCGGGTCATTTCGGCGAAGCCGCGGGTGATCAGGGCGGCGTGGGCCGACCGGCCCAGGCCCTTGCCCTCGACGATGCCGCAGGCGATCGCCAGCACGTTCTTGATCGCCCCGCCGGCCTCGGCGCCGATCATGTCGGTGGACAGGTAAGGCCGGAAGGTCGGGGTGGCGATGGCTTCGGCCAGGGCCCGTCCGAGCTCTTCGTCCGGACAGGCCAGGGTCACCGCCGTGGGCAGGCCGCGGGCCACCTCGCCGGCGAAGCTGGGGCCGGAGAGCACGGCCGGCGAGGCGTGCGGGATGGTCTCGACCAGCACCTGGGTCATCAGCTGCAGCGTGCCCTGCTCGACGCCCTTGGCGCAGAGCAGGATCGGCACATGCTCGCGCACATGCGGGCAGAGGGCCGTCAGGGTCGCCCGCAGGTGCTGCGCCGGGGCCACCGCCAGGATGAAGTCGCAGGCCGACAGGTCTTCCAGGTCGGTGGTGACGTCGATGGCCTCGTCCAGCTTCACGCCCGGCAGGAAGACGGTGTTCTCGCGGCCGGACCGGATGGCCTCGACCACCTCGACCTCGCGGGCCTGCAGGGTCACGGCCATGCCGGCCCGGCCGCAGACCTGGGCCAGCGCCGTGCCCCATGCGCCGCCGCCGATCACGCCGGCGTATTTGAAACCATCGCTCATGCCTTGGCGCCCTTGCGTCCGGGAACGTGGGTAGGATTGGCGCTCGCCGCCGCCGCGTCCAGCGGCCAGCGCGGCCGGGCCGGGGCGTCCAGCCCGTCGACGAGCCCCAGCGCCAGCCGCTCGGCTCCGGCGAGCGCGATCATGGCCGCGTTGTCGGTGCAGTATTTCAGCGGCGGAGCGTGGAAGGAGAAGCCGTGCGCGGCGCAGGCCTGCTCCAGCCGGGCGCGCACCACCGTGTTGGCCGCCACCCCGCCAGCGACCACGAAACGCAGGTCGCGGCCGTCGTGGCGCTCGGCATAGTCGGCCATGGCCCGCTGCGTCCGTTCGGCCAGCTGGCGGGCGATGGCGAACTGAACGCTGGCGGCCAGGTCGCGTCTGTCGGCCTCGGCGGTCAGACCCTCGGCGGCGCGGGCGGCGGCGGTCTTCAGGCCCGAGAAGGAGAAGTCGAACCCCTCACGGCCGAGCAGGGCGCGGGGCAGGGGGAAGCGCTCGGGGTCGCCGCCTTCGGCCAACCGCTCCAGCGCCGGTCCGCCGGGGTATCCCAGGCCCATCGACTTGGCGATCTTGTCGAAGGCCTCGCCCGCGGCGTCGTCGATGGTTGAGCCTAGCCGGCGGCAGGCGCCGACCCCGGCCACCTCCAGCAGCTGGCAGTGGCCGCCGCTGACCAGCAGCAGCAGGAAGGGATAGGGGATGTCGTCCGCCAACCTAGCGCTGAGGGCGTGTCCCTCCAGGTGGTTGACCGCGATCAGCGGCAGGCCGCGGGCCAGGGCGGCGGCCTTGCCGAACGACAGCCCGACCATCACCCCGCCGACCAGCCCCGGCCCCGCGGTGGCTGCGATACCCGATAGGCCATCCCAGCCGACGCCCGACTCGCTGAGCGCTCGCGCCACGATGCCGTCGATGCTCTCCACATGGGCCCGCGCGGCGATTTCCGGCACCACCCCGCCGTACGGCGCGTGCTCGGCGATCTGGCTGGCGATGATCGAGGACAGCACTTCCACGCGCCCGTCCGCGCCCCGACGCACCACGGCGGCGGCGGTTTCATCACAGCTGGTTTCGAGTCCGAGGACGGTGAGCGTGGTCATCTACATTGCGGCCCGGACGCCCATCCTATAGCAGCGGGGCGTCTTCTTCCCGCCCGAGGTAGCCCCCCCGCCGTGTCGTCGCAACCGCCCATCCGGATCGGAACCCGAGGCTCCAAGCTGGCCCTCGCCCAGAGCGGCATGATGCAGCGCCGCATCGCCGCGGACCTTGGCGCGGCTGATCGCGCCGAGGAGGCCTGCCCCCTGGTGGTCATCACTACCACCGGCGACCGCATCCAGGACCGACGCCTGCTGGAGATCGGCGGCAAGGCGCTGTTCACCAAGGAAATCGAGGAAGCCCTGCTCGACGGCCGGATCGACGCGGCCATCCATTCGATGAAGGACGTGCCGGCCGAGATGCCGCCGGGGCTCGCGATCGCCGCCATCCCGGAGCGCGAGGACCCGCGCGACGCCTTCGTCTCGAAGTCCTACGCCTCGCTTCTCGACCTGCCCAAGGGCGCGCGCCTCGGCACCGCCAGCCTGCGCCGGCAGGCCCAGGCGCTGCACATCCGGCCGGATCTCGAGATCTTCATGCTGCGCGGCAACGTCGACACCCGGCTGGCCAAGCTGGAGGCCGGCGAGGCCGACGCCATCCTGTTGGCCGCCTCGGGCCTGAACCGGCTGGGTCTGGGCCATGTGCCGAAGGGTTTCCTCGATCCGATGCAAGCGCCGCCGGCGCCGGGTCAAGGCGCCCTGGCGATCCAGACCCGGGCCGGGGACGCGAACGCCGCCTGGGCGCTGGCCCTGCGCTGCGAGGCCACCACCCTGGCCGTGGCCGCCGAGCGTGGCGCCCTGACGGCGCTGGAAGGCTCCTGCCGCACGGCCGTGGGGGCCCACGCCCGGCTGGATGGCCGTCGTCTATCGCTGCTCGTCGAGGCCCTGTCGCCGGACGGCGCCCACCGCTTCCGCCGCGAGGGCGATGTCGACCTGGGCGCTGATGCGGAAGCGGATGCCCGCGACCTGGGCCTGCGTCTGGGCGAGGCGGTGCGGCGCGACGGCGGCGATCTAATCATCCTCAAGGATTGATCGGCGCCCCTCGCGGTTGCAGGGTGCGCGCCATGTCGCCCACCCCGCTCAACGTCTGGATCACCCGCGCCGAACCGGGCGCCACCCTGACCGCCGACCGGGTGGCCGCCATGGGCCACAGGCCGTTGGTCGCGCCCCTGCTGCGGATCGAGAATCTGCCCGATGTCGAGGTCGACCTGACGGGCGTTTCGGCCCTGGCCTTCACCAGCAGCAACGGCGTGCGCGCCTTCGCCGCGCTCAACCCCCGCCGCGATATCCGCGTCTTCGCGGTCGGAGCGGGCACCACGGCGGCCGCCAAGGCGGCGGGGTTCAAGGCCATCCTGTCCGCGGAGGGCGACGTGAACGCCCTGGCCGGCCGCATCGCCGCCCGCCGGGCCGAACTGCGCGGGACAGTGCTGCACGCCGGGGCCGCCGAGCCCGCCGGCGACCTGGTCGGAGCCTTGATCGCCGAAGGCATGGATGCGCGGAGCCTGGCGCTCTACGACTCAGTGGTCATTCCGCCCTCGGCCGAACTGCTCGGCCAGCTTGGAACCATCGATGTCGCCCTGCTCCATTCGCCCAAGGCCGCCCGGGCCCTGGCCCGGGTCCTGCGCGGCAAACCGGTGGAAAACCTGCGGTTGCTCTGCCTGTCGGCGGCGGTGGCGAGGCCGGTGGCGCGCACGAAAGTGCGAGAAGTTGTCCGCGCCCCGTTTCCGATCGAGGCGGCGCTGCTTAATCTGATAGGAAGAGGCGACCCTTCCGGAGTCGCACCCAGACCCGCAACGAGGCGTTTGAAGAGCAAATGACCGCCGCGCCCGACCCCTCCGAGATCACGCCGCCGACCGACCCGGCCGTCTACGGCCGTCCGCGACGTTTCGGGGTGGCCTTCTGGGCGGTGATCGCCCTGTGCGTGCTCAGCGTTGTCGCCGGCGCCGCCGTGACCCGGTACGCGCCGATGATCTGGGGCAAGGACGCGCAACCCGCCGCCGCAGCCGGCGCCGTGACCCCCGCCGGGCCGCTGGACCTCGTCGCTCCGGCCCGGAACGGCCCCACCGCCGCCGCGGCCCCCGCTCCCGCCTCCGATGCCGCCGCTTCCTCGGCCGAGATCGCCGCCCTGCAGACCCGCGTCTCGGCGCTGGAAGCGGGCCAGACCCGCACCATCAACGCCGCCGCCGCCGCCCTGGCCGCCGCCTCCCTGGCCGAGGCCACCGCGGGCTCCGGCTCGTTCGAGACCGAACTGGCCGCTCTGGAGCGGGTGTTGCCCCTGTCTGGCGAGGTCCGGTCCCTGCGGCCCTACGCCGAGAACGGCGTGCCCAGCCGTGCTGCTCTCGCCGCTGACTTCGACCTGGCGGCCGCCAAGGCCGCCGTCGCCGCCCGCGATCCGGGCGAGCGGGCCGGCTTCTTCGCCCGCGCGGCGCACGCCCGGTCGGCCATCGTCACCATCCGCCGGGTCGGCGCCGGTGGTGAAGGTCCCGACGCGGTGCTGGCCAGGGCCGGCGACGCCGTGGCCGAAGGCGACCTGGAAGGGGCGCTGAAGATCCTCCGCGACCTGCCGCCCAAGGCCGCCCAGGCGATCGCCCCCTGGCGTGGTCGGGCCCAGCAGCGTGTCGCCGTCGATCGGCAGGTGGCCGCCATCCGCGCCCTGGCCCTGTCGGACCTGATGGCCGTTTCGCGGGATCGCCCATGATCCGCACCGCCATCGTCCTCTTCCTCGTCGCCGCCCTGGCTGTCGCGGCCATGGCGCTGGGCGGCGACGCCGGCGTGGCCAGCCTGCTCTGGCGTGGCTGGCGGGTGGACATGACGGCGGCGGCCGCCGCCCTGCTGGTGCTGTTCACCTCCCTGCTGGCGACAATCTTCTGGAGCTTCCTCAAATGGCTGCTGGAGGCGCCGCAACGCGCCGCCCGGGCCCGCGCCGAGTCCCGCCGCAAGCAGGGCGCCGAGGCCCTGGCCCGCGGCTTCCTCGCCGCCGCCGCCGGTGACGGCTCCGAAGCCCGCCGGCTGGCCCAGAAGGCCGCCGACCTGGCTGATGACGCCCCGGCGCTGGTCCGGGTGCTGGCCGCCCAGGCCGCCGAGGCCGCCGGCGACCTGCCCGCCGCCAAAGCCGCCTATTCGGCCATGCTGGGCTTCCCCGACATGCGCCTGGCCGGCCTCAAGGGCCTGATGCAGACCGCCCTGGCCGAGGGCGACAAGGGCGCCGCCATCCGTCACGCCCAGAGCGCCTACGGCCTGGCCAAGACCGCCCGCTGGGCCTGGCGGGCGCTGGTCGACTCGCGGCTGGAGGCCGGCGACTGGGCCGCGGCGCTGGACCTTGTCCAGGGCGCCCAGGAGCGCAAGATCGTTTCACCGCTGGTGGCTGACCGCACCCGCGCCGCCCTGCTGGCCGCCTCCGCCGCCAGCTTCGAGATCGCCGCCACCGAGAAACTGCGGGCCCAGGCTCTGGAGTTCGCCCTTCAGGCGGTCAAGCTGAAGCCCGACTTCGCTCCCGGAGTGGTCATGGCCGCCCGGTTGCTGGCCGCCGACGGCAAGGCCAGCCGCGCCTCGAGCATGATCGAGGCCGCCTGGAAGGGCCAGCCGCACCCGGCGCTCTGGCTGGCCTACCGCGACCTGCGCACCGACGAGACGCCGCGTGAGCGGGCCCGGCGCCTGTCCGGCCTGGCGGCCCTCAATCCCGAGGCCCGCGAGAGCCGCATCCTGACCGTCGAACAGGCCCTGATCGGCGGCGAGATCAGCGTCGCCCGCGAGGCGGCCCGGGGCCTGGAGGCCGAAGCGGTGACCCAGCGCCTCGCTGGCCTGCAGGCCCGCGCCGCCAACGCCGCTGGCGCCGTCGACGAGGCCAGGGCCTGGATCGCCCGGGGCGCCGCCGCGCCGCAGGAGCCGGACTGGTCCGACCTCGATCCGGAGGGCCGCGCCTTCGCCTATCGCCCAGAGGACTGGACCCGCCTGGTGGCCGCCTACGGCGAGACCGGCGAGCTGATCCATCCGCGCCTGGAACGCCACGAGCGGACCATCAGCGACCTGCCCAACCTGCCGGCGGCCTATGTGGAATCGACGCCCTTCCTGGCCGCCGCCGAGGCCGGGGCCTCGATCATGCCGATCCCCGACGACCCCGGCGTGCCCGACTACGCCCGCCCGCCCGAGGGCCCGCCGACGCCCCCTGCGCCGGCCCCGCGCCGCCGCCGCTTGGCAAGCCCGACTCGCGCCGCTAAATAGGCGCTCCTTCCGGCGGGTCTCCCGCTCCGAGGGCCGCTTTAGCTCAGCTGGTAGAGCGACGCATTCGTAATGCGTAGGTCAGGTGTTCGAGTCACCTAAGCGGCACCATCCTGCATCGACCTGCGGGCTTCGCAGGACAAGTCCCTCTCTCTCATTCGAAGCAGGATGCCCTCCGTAGCCTTGGCCATGGAGGGCCGCCCTCAGTGCGCCCCGGCCAGAACCACGCCGACCAGCACGGCGGCGTACTGCACCGCCGCGGCGGCGACCACATGGCCGTGCCAGACCGCGCGGCGGAACTTGAACCGCTTCATCAGATAGAAGATCACGCCCGTCGAGTAGAGCAGCCCGCCAATGCCCAGCAGCATCAGGGCCACCCAGGAGACGCCGTCGATCATCGGCTTGAGCGCCACCAGGATGGCCCAGCCGAGCGCCAGGTAGAGAGCGACCCAGAAGCCCTTGCCCAGGCCCGGCAGGAACAGCTTGCCCGCCACGCCCAGCAAAGCCAGACCCCAGACCGCGCTGGTCATGCCGATGGCCCAGGCGCCGGTCAGGCTCTGGGTGGTGAAGGGGGTGTAGCTGCCGGCGATCATCAGGAAGATGCCGGCGTGGTCGAACCGGCGCAGCAGGGGTCGCCAGGGAACCTTGCCGAAATTGTAGGCCAGGGAGCAGCCCAGCATCAGCGCCATGCCGACGGCATAGATCACCACCGAGGCGGTCAGGCCGCCGCCCTTGCCGACCGACAGGCCCAGCAGGATGCCGCCGCCGAACAGGGCGAAGGCCAGGCCGACGATATGCACGACCAGGTCGGCGCATTTGGCGCCGGCGGTCGGGTAGTGGGTCGGGGTCTGGTCCATGGCCTGGCACCCTACGCGGCGATTGTGACGCTCGATAGGTCGGGGCAAGCACAGTTGGCGAGCGATTGTTACAGCTTGAACGCGGCCAGCCGTTCGTAGTGAGGCCGGGCCGCCTCGGCGATGCGGCGCAGGTCGTCGCTCAGGTCGTCCGGGCCGGCTTCCGGCCGGGGCGGACCAAAGCCGGTCGAGGCCTCCACCGCGTCGTACCAGGCCGGGGCCCAGACCCCGTCGCTGTCCCGCCGCCCCGCCGGCCAGGCCAGCATGGCTTTGTCGAAGGCGATGCCCAGGGCCGCGCACAGCCGGCCCAGGGTTCCGCGCGGATCGGTCAGGACGTCGCGGCCCTCGACCACCGGCGGCGGCGCGCCCAGCCGGTCGGCCTCCCGCTCGAACAGTTCGCGCTGCTGGACAAAGCCGATGTCGTCCAGGGTCACTTCGCCGCGCTTGACCGTGTAGCTGGCCAGCACCGGCTCGGGCGCGCGGATCAGGAAGGCGCTGCGGCAGGCGCTCGCCCAGTCCATGCCGAACCCGGGCAGCATGTGGTGGGTCATGTGCTTCTGGTACCAGACGCGCCGCCCGCCGGGGGCTTCGCCGGTCATGGCCTTCGCCACCTCGCGCCAGTCGGTCGGCTGGGAGGCCAGCACCTCGTCCCGCATGGGATGATCCAGCCCCGTCTCGGCGAGATAGGCGGCGTAGAAGGGCTCGTCGCTGACCGCCGCGTCAGGCCGGTTCTCGAACGCCCGCATCATCGCCGTGGAGATGTTGCGCGGGCCCGACCACATGGCGATGCGGACGGTCACCGGGCGGCCTCCGCGTCCTTCAGGGCTTCGTAGAGGCCGCGCAGGCGAGTGGTCACAGGGCCGGGCAGAGTCAGGGGCAGATCGACGCCGTCGATCTCCCGCACCGGGGTCAGGCCGCCGAAAGTGCCGGTGACGAAGGCTTCGTCGGCCCCGCGGGCGTCCTCCACCAGGAAGTCCCCCAGCGCGATCGGGATGCCATTGTCCTGGCACAGGCGAATGACGTTGGCCCGGGTGACGCCGTTGAAGCAGAACTCGCCGGTCGAGGTCCGCACCTGGCCGTCCTTGACCCAGAAGAAGTTGGTCGCGTTGCAGCTGGAGACGTAGCCGGCCGGGTCGAGCATCAGGGCCTCGTCGGCCCCCGCGGCGATGGCCTGGTTCAGCGCCATGATCAGGTTCAGCCGGCTGTGCGAGTTCAGCCGCATGTCGAACATGTGCGCCGGGGTGCAGAGGATCGAGCTGGTGAACAGCGACAGGCCCCGGGTGACGATGGCCGGGCTGGGAACCTTCCATTCAGCGAGGATGACGATGGTCGGCTTGCCAAGCGCATTGCGCGGGTCCTGGTTGGCGCCGGTCTTCTCGCCGCGGGTGACCATCAGGCGCAGGTGGACCCCGTCCTCCATGCCGTTGGCGTCCAGCAGCTCGTCCAGGGCGTCGATCATCGCCAGGCGGCTCAGGCCGATGTCCAGGTTGATCGCCGCGGCCCCGGCGTAGAGCCGGTCCATGTGGGCGTCGAGGAACATCAGCCGACCCCTGTGCAGCCGCAGCCCCTCCCAGACCCCGTCGCCGACCACGAAGCCGGCGTCGAACACCGACACCTTCGCCTGGTCGCGGGTCACCAGCTCGCCGTTCAGCCAGATGCGGGCCGTGGCGTTGCGCGGATCGGCGGCGAAGTCCTGGCTTCCAGCCATCGGTCAGGCTCCCGGGGGTGGTCCAAGGATGGCGCAAAGGGCGGCCGCGTCCAGCCCCTCGATCTCAACCGACTTCAGCCGGCCGGTCTGGCCCGCGGCGATGCGCACCGACGACTTGCTGACGCCCAGCGTCTTGGCCAGCAGCACCGTCAGGGCGGCGTTGGCCTCGCCCTCGACCGGCGGGGCGGAGACCCGGACCTTCAGATAGGGCCGGCCGTCAGCGCCGCTGGCCCAGCCGTCGATGGCGTCCCGGCCGCCGCGCGGCGTCAGGCGGACCGCCAGCCGCATGGCTCTAGCCGACCATCCCGAGCAGGCTGATCTGCAGCGCCGGCGACAGGTAGTTGCGGATGCCCTGGATGATCAGGAACAGCACGATGAAGCTCAGATCGACCCCGCCCAGCGACGGCACGAACCGGCGGATCGGCGAGAGCAGCGGCTCGGTGATCCGGTCCAGCGCGTAGTAGATCTGCCGGATGGCGGGATTGCGCAGGTTGACCACATCGAAGGCCACCAGCCAGGACAGGATGGCCGTGATGATCAGGGCGACGATCAGCAGGCCCAGCAGGCTGTTGAAGATGAAGAAGACGAAGCCGATGATGGCTGCCATGGAGAGGGTCCCGGTGGTCGATTGACCCGGTTCTATCCGCGCCGCCGCACCGCAGCAAGGCGCGGCGCCCTACGCGCGGCCGGGCAACCTTGACAGGCGGTCGGGCCCCGCCGTATGTGCCCCGCTTCCCTCGTCCTGGGAGGGGGCCGTAGCTCAGATGGTAGAGCGCCTCGTTCGCAATGAGGAGGTCAGGGGTTCGATTCCCCTCGGCTCCACCAGGAAAAACCTTCGACCACCTTCTGTGTAAGGCCGCGCTCCGGCGCGCTGGCGGGCCACCCTCAAACCTATCCTAAAAGCCCACGGAGCGATCTTCGCCGCGCCGTTGGAGGTCCTAGACGCGGAAAAGGCCCCCAGCCGAAGCCGGGGGCAGGTGTCGCAGGGAGGGGAAGGACGAACCGCCTGCGAGGTCCGTCGGTCACTTCGGTGGGGTGTTCACCGTCTTGCAGAACTCGGAGCCGCGCTGGGCGCGCGCCCATCCCTCGCGAGCCCAGGGCCGCCACTCGGCCATCAGCCAGCCGTGAATCTGCTCGCCGAGCTCTGGGCCAAACGTCGCGACCAGCGCCGCGGCGAAGTCCTCCTCGGTGAAGCCGCTCGGCGGGAGCGGCTCAGGGATCGGTGCGGCGGCTACCGGCCCCGGACAGACCACCGGAGGCGGCGGCGGCGGCGGGATCG
Source organism: Caulobacterales bacterium (assembly GCA_016234625.1). Taxonomy (GTDB): domain Bacteria; phylum Pseudomonadota; class Alphaproteobacteria; order Caulobacterales; family Caulobacteraceae; genus Caulobacter. The sequence goes on from JACRBD010000268.1 coordinate 23,278, forward strand.
AAGGCGCCGGTCGCCCAGCTATCCCGGAAAGATGGCTGCAGCCGACCAGCGGTAGGACGGCCAGCAGGAGAAGCAGGCGCGGCAGGCGCATGGGGAGCTCCAGTCGAAAGGGTGGACTTGGGAAGGGCGCGGCCGAAGGCGACACCGGATCGGTAGGCGGCCTGGCACTGCTGGCCCCAGCGCTCGGCGGCAGCCGACTGATCGACGGCCGCTTCCTGGCCGACGGCGAGCAGGCGCTTGTCCCGGTCGGCGATCGCCACGTCGCGGGCCTCGCGGGCGGCTTTTTCGGCTCGCCAGTTGCCGGTCATATCGGCCAGTTGGTCGCGCGTCTTCTCCAGCTTCGATTCTGCCGAGAAGGGCGTGACCCGCCAGATGTCCTTGACCAGCCCACCGAGAGCCATGCTGCCGGCGGCGCCGATGGCAATCCCGGCGGCCAGCAGCGCGCCGTTCTTCTGGAAGTCGAAGATCATGCGAGCCCCATGACGTGCTTGGCGCGGGCCGTGAGAGTCCGGCGCTCGGCCAGGCCGATCGCCCCGCCGTTGATGCGCTTGGTCAGGCCCTCGACGTCGTCGGCCCGGGCGAAGGGGATGCAGCCGTGTTTGACGAAGAAGTTGGCGGCGGCATCGGCGGCGGCGTTCACATCGGTGCGCAGCTGCTCCCCGGTGAAGCCGGTCTCGGTGATGTTCGCCCGGCCGGTGTTCATCTTGAAGCCAGAGCCGCGCATGTCCCAGCCGTCGTTCGGCTCGGTGTTGCCGAGGTTCTTCCGGCCCCACTCGCCGCCGTAGACCTTGTTCGCGATGGCCCGCTTATCGGCCTTGCGGGTTGCCGTCCGGCCCAGGGCGCGGCAGTCGGCCTCGCTGATCCGGTGCCGGCCGAACGTCGCGAGCAGACCCTCGACCGAGTAGTTCAGGCTCTCCGACAGACGGGCAAAGCCCTGGCTCTCGTGGTGCATCTGCCCGAGCCAGTGGGCCAACACGAGCGGGTCGGTCAGGTGATACTTCGCGGCCGCGGCCTCAAGGGCGGCGAGAGTTCCGGGCAGGGCCTTGGGAGCGAACGCGGCGAACCGCGCTGCGTTGATCAGCGTCATGGTGGACCTCAGGGGCGGGGGGAGCGCCGCCCCGCGAGGGCAAGGCGCAATAGAAGATGACCGAGGGCGACCAAGCCGCCGACGGTTAGGACGACGCCACAGGCGACGCCCGCGAAGAAGCTGGCCACCGACGCCCCCCGGCGTTCCTGCCGGGGTCGGCCGGCGCCGTCGCCTTAGCGGCGGGTCGGGAAGTGAATTCGGCCGTCAGCGACGCCGTCGCACTCGTCGGCGCGCTTCAGGATCGCCGGGCCATAGGTCCGGGCGAGGTAGACGGCCAGGCCGACGAGAAAGAGGACGTCGAACCAGCCGATGGGCTGCTGGAGCGCCCTGCTGATCGCCGCGCCGACCAGGCCGGCCGCCGTAGCTGTCAGCCCGACCTTCTGCACTGTCGTGAGCGCCCCGCCCCAGCCCATCACGGCCGCCAGGACGATGAACCCCACGACGAGGGCGCCGGCTAGACCGGCGAGAATGAATTCCAAGGTCACGGCATCTCCTCCGTGTTGACCCGCGGCGTAGGTTGAACGCCTGAAGACGCCCCCGGGCCGATCTGGATCTTCAGAAGATTGAGCGGGTCGCCCGCGACCTTGCGCGTCCACGTCAGGAATGGCGGCAAGCACCCCATCCCGAGAAGGCCGGTCAGGAACTTGATCGCGCCGTCGACTTCCTGCGGCATCGCGCCGGGCCAGAACAGGTCCGCCAAAGCGCTGAACGCCGGGCCGAGGAAGGCGGCGGCGGCCAGGCCGACCACGACGGCGACGATGCGGCCCTTGATGGTCAGCCGCTCGATGAACGCCAGCGCGAGCACGGCGCCGGCGAAGCCGGGCACGTATGGCGCAATGAGCTTGAGCCCTGCCACGAACGGCTCGGGTGGTTGGTCGGCCATCGGCCCCCCCTACGCTACAGATGCCGTCAGACGGCCTGGAAGATCATGATGTTGAGCGCCGTTGGGTCCTCGGCGTTGTTGCCCCCGTTGCGGCACTTGAAGTTCAGGGTCGAAGCCGTCTTGGTGACGTCCATCGCGCTGGTGTTCAGCGAGCCGTGACCGCAGGTGATCACCGCCACCCAGTCGTTCGCCGAGGCGGAGGCGATATCGAGGGTTATGGTGAAGTCGCCCACCCCGTTGCGGACGATGGAGTAGCCGGAGCTGAAGCGGTCCGTCATGGCCGTGCCGGCCAGCGTCGCATAGCCCACGCCCGAGAGCGTGTAGCTGGTCGGGATGGCTGCTCCGCCCGCGCTGATCTCTGCGGCCGTGCGGATGCCGGCGGCGTCAGCCGCGCCGGTGCCGCCTTGGGGCACGCTCAGGGGCGTGGTCAGGCCGCCCAGGCTGGTGACGTCGGTATTGGCGCCCGAAGCTGCCGCGCCGATGGTCGAGCGCACGGCAGACGCGTCGGGATCGTCGAGGATTGTGCGCGCGAAGCCGGTCAAAGTCTGCAGCGCCAAGGTCGATGCGCCGGTGGCGTAAATCATCTTGTCGGCGGCAAAGCCGAGCCCCGATAGCGCCGCCAGGTTCGGGGCCTGGGCTTGGACGTTCGTCCCGATGACGAGGCCCAGCGTTGCCCGCTGCGTGGCTGCGTCCGCGTCGTCGAGCAGAGCCCGGCCGGCCGCCGTCAGCGTGGCCAGAGCCAGCGTTCCGGTCCCGTTGGCGTAGGGCAGCCTGTCGGCCACGAGCGAGAGCCCGGCGAACGCGGCCAGGTTCGCATGATAGCCCTGAACATGGGTTCCAATCGTCAGGCCGATGTTCGCCCGCACTGTCGCGGCCGAGGCCGAGAGTTCCGACAGGTTGTTCGCCGGGGCCAGCGTGGCGACCCAGCTCTCGACGGTTCCGTTCGAGCCGAGCACCTTGCCGTTGGCGCCAGCCTGGCTGGGCAGGGTCGATGACGCGACCACGCCCATGCTGAGCACCCAGTCGGTCTTCGTCCCCGAACCACCGACCTGAGTGACGTTCAGGGTCAGGGCGCCGGTGCCGCTGTTGTGCGCCGTTACCTGCCCGATCATGAAGTTCGACGGACCCGAGGCCGAGGCCGCGACGAGGGTC